>JAOUHD010000036.1 GCA_029865345.1 Nitrospira sp. | reverse complement strand
ATACGCGTGTGATTGCGATGACAGGGGCAAGTGATACGATCGGCGTCCTCGATTTATTGGATGTTGCAAAGATGTTTGGAGCCAGGCGGACGCTTCACAAGCCATTCGACCTGAACGTCCTCCTCGATGCGGTTGCTGCTGAACTGACCGTCTAGAGAACTCGCCGGGTACGCTCAAGGCGCTTCACATTGACATCACGACAGGGTCCCGTCAGACTTTGCCTGCCATGCCTGGATCATGCCCATCATGATAGTGCTCAATCTGTCTCTGGGGACCCTCGTGACTGCCGTCGGGTTCTGGCTCATCTGGGGAGGGACTGTCGCGCCAGCCCTCGTGGTTGGATGGGCCCTGAGCGTAGGGCTATTTTTATGGTTCATGGCGGAGTCGATCACGGGACTATGGGCTTGGTCTACCTTGTTGCTCGGCCTGGAAAGCTTTGCCTGGCCCGTGGTGTTGATGATTCAACTCAGAGGCCAGGCTGACTCACTTCCCGAATCTGAGATGGGAACGATCCTCTCAGCCGTCGTGCTGGGTCTCTTCTCCTCCGTGTTTTGGATTTCGTTTTCCTACGGCCTTTTCAAACGAGCACGCAAGCTGGATCCGGCCCTATCGGAGGAGCAGGCTGTGACAGTGCCAACTTCCCGGACGAACAAAAAGAAGAAAGGCGTGTAGTCTTATCCATTCTCGACCGGGTCGATGTCGACCAGGAATTTGATCTGTCCTTTTCGGTACTCTCGCTCCATATTCTGGACGGAATTATGGATCCGGCGGCTAAGGGCGGTGCGATTCGTTCCCTTTACCAAGAGGCGATACTGCTGATGGCCTTTGGAAGGCCTGCGTATCGCGCGGACTGGTCCTAAAACAATCAGCGGCTTCTGATCATGTGCGTTCTGTTCTAGGTCTGCACCCCATCGCGTGGCGGCCTCTTCGACGATTCTCAGGTCTTGCCCGGTTACCGCAAGATCAGCCAAGTGACAGATGGGAGGATAATGAAGAAGCCGGCGTGCCGTGAATTCTTCATTGTAAAATTGATTGGGATCTCCTGAGATCAAGGCCTGTACAGCATGATGTGTAGGAAGGCGCGTCTGTACGATGACTCGACCTCCGGCGGACGCCGGACATGCTAGGTCGGCAGCATCAATCAGCAGGTGATAGGTCCGTTCAGCCGCTCGAAAGTCTGAGACGTGCAACCCGGAGTCTGCCTGAAGGATCCCCACTAAGCCGTAGCGAGGCAGTGGCTCTCGGCTAAACAGTGCTTGGGTCCCGATAAGAACATCCCACACACCCGATCTGGCACCTTCCCGCAGAGCGTGAGCGGACGCCGAATGCCGGAGCGTATCACCATCGAGCCGGGCGACGTTGGCTTGTGGGAATATACGACGAACTTCGGTTTCAACACGCTCGGTGCCACCACCAACAGGACTTATATGGGGAGTACGGCACGAAGGACAGAGGTCGGGCAACCGATCTGCCTTGCCACAGTAGCGGCAAGTCAGCCTGCCGGCTTCACGATAATAGGTCAGCGGCACGATACAGGACTCGCAACGAGGGACCCAGCCACAGTCTCGACACACCAAGGTCCCGGCGTACCCTTTCCTATTAAGAAAGAGCAGGATCTTGACACGGTTCTGTAGGGCGTCGTGCATTGCCCGGATGAGGGTGTGGCTAAGGAGGGTTCTTGCGGACTCGTTGCGGAGGTCAACGAGCTCAATCGTAGGTTGAAGAGCCGCTTCTTGTGGCACGTGATGGATCTCCGCTTCGGTATCGAATCTCGATTCAAGAGATGGATGAGCGGATGCCAGCACAACGAGCGCGTGCTCGCTCTCCGCTCTCAAGCTAGCCACCTCTCTGGCATGATAGCGAGGCTCCTGAGGCTCTTTCAGGGAAGGGTCCTCTTCTCCCTCTACCCAGATGAGCCCGATCGATTGAAGCGGCGAAAATATGGCCGAACGGGTTCCTACGACTACCGAGGGAGTCTGCCCCTGGTTCTGTGGCCATCGAGCGGATTGTGAAGATGGGTGTGCGAGGGTAATCTGGAGGCCAGTGAGTCTTGAGAGCTGTTGTGTCAACCAGGATGCTCTCGCGATCTCGCCGGTGAGAACTAGAGTGGATCGCTTCATTGAGTGGGCTTGCTGAATGGCGTTGGCAAGCCGGCTGAGCCGGTGTTCCCCTGGGGCGTGGAGCACGAGCTTTTTCATGTGATTGCTTTGGAGGCAGTGAGCGATATGCGCTTTCCATGAGGATTCGATCTTCGGAGGCGTGTCAGAGGGCAGAATGCCATCCTCTGGCACTCGACGATCAGACTCGCCTGCGGTGGGTGTCCTACGTGGATTTTTGGACTCAACGTTGGCGTTGTTCGAAGGTATGAGTGTGATCCAGGACTTGTTGATGAGGGTGTCGATCCCCCGCACAGTGTTTCCCTGTCGAGTTGCTTGAAGTGTGGAGGCCAGAATCCCTCGAGTTCGTCGGGCAATTCGGTCCAGAATCGGCCTCAGATCGTCTGGACAAAGGCCGGCTTCCAGCGCCGCGCAACCCTGTGGAGTGAGGATGTATCGCGGGGGGGAGGTTTTTCGCGTTGCCAGCGAGGGCAATATGAGTCGAAGACACTGGCCCCAGGGTGCAACGTAATGCTCTGCGATCTTGCGAGAGAGTTCGAACAGCGCCGGAGACAGTGCAGGAGTTTGCCCGTCGTGAGCGAGAGAGCGGATCTCTCTAAGGGAAGTGGATTTTATCTCGGTCGCGAGCTGGTTACTCAGCGAGATGACGACCCCTTCTAGCACCATACGTCCAAACGGGACGAGGACGCAGTGCCCTATTACTAGGGTCTGAGCTAAGGTGGGAGGGACGAGATAGGTGAAGGCCTTCGCAATATGGCGAGGTACTATAACGTCTGCATAGAGTGCCTGCATTTGACGCGGAACGGTCGAGAGCTCATCGGAAGCCATGTCGCATTCTAGCAGTCTAGAAATGTGAAGGACACCGGCGTTCTCGGCGAGGAAGGTGTTTGACAAGACCCTTGGGGGGCGAATCCAATACCGACGTGTCCCCGTCTCGGTCCGATACTATTCCGTCTGGGTTCCAGCGGTTGGCTGCTGAGGAGTACTATCTTTCTTGTTTGTGTCGGGCGATGTTGAGCCACTCTCATCAGGGTTATTGGCAGGATTTGACCTATCCTTTGAGGGAGTCTCTGGAGAGTCGCCCGTAGCCATGGTTCCTCGACCAGGGGAATCAGTCATGGCGGAAGTAGTAGCGGGAAGCGGCTGGTCGTTGTCGTCACGAGCACTCACAGTGGAAAGCCTTCCTTCCGGCTTTTGCACTTGAGTCTCAATCTCTGGTTTAGGTGCCGGAGTCTCCGTGTCCGGAGTATACAGAAGAATTTCTACACGGCGATTCTTCGTGCGGCCATCTTCCACCATATTCGTAGCAGTTGGTTTGGTGTCACCCAAACCCACCGCACTGATCCGTTTCGGTTCAACGCCGCCCTTTTCAATAAGATATCGGAGGACTCCGTGCGCGCGCACTTTGGACAATTCCAAATTGCTTGGATACCGCGACTTGAGTGAAGGGCCGATCTCCATGTTATCTGTATGGCCCTCGATTCGGATCATCCTCATGTCGCTGCTGGTGTGCAGGTAATCAATCAACTGATCGAGCACTTTATAATTGTCAGGCTTAATAGCCGCATCCCCTGAGTCGTAGTGCAGGAACTTCGCAAGGTCCCCAAGGTTGAGTCGGCTTTGTCCTAATGCATCCTGTATTTTTAGCTTGCTGGCTACCAGATTAGCCGGAACCGTTTGACTGGCCTGAGTTGTGGGCGATTCCGGGATTGCGCCTACAGGCTGAGGAAGAGGTGCAGCGTACCCAACGAGCTTGAATCGGTCTCCTTTGAAGACGCGGGTATTGGCTTTAAGGATAATGGCAGTTGCCGTGTGGGATTCCACCGACAGGACCCTGAGCTGGCCGATCTTTCGTGGAGGAAGTCCGGCACTATGACGGTGAATATCGAGGAGATCGCTGGTCTTTAGTCCGTCCTCTCTCCCTCGATCCACGTACACAACATTTGATTGTGAAACGAGGGTCATTGTCCGGTCAGCCTGAAGTTCAACAATCATACCCTCCAGGTCGGAGATGTTCGATGCAGGGCTTGCCTCGGTGTCTGGCATCGGTGCCACAAAACGCATGACGGGGTCCCCGGGGGAAATTGGTCCATAGCTGTGCACAGCCTCTACGGTCGTGAGAGCGTGGTCAGCTGCGGTCACCTTCACGATCGCCGAACGATTCACAACAAATCCGAGGTATTCATTAGTCACTGGGTGAAACACTTTCCGAACACGCCGGTAGACGGTGAAAAGATCGCCTACTGCTACCTCAGTGGGGTTATTGAGCTTGAGATAGAGTGAATCGCGCTTGCCAAGCAGCATGCGATTGCCTGTCGACTGATTGTCACCAGTTATCAAGTTTACGGTTCCGTCGATCGGAGATGTTTTCTGAATAGCGCCATGAGAAAAGGCGCGCGCGGCATCTGAAAATCGAACGGAATCAATCTCTGGTGCCTGTGCCAACGCTTCATCAAGCGAGACACCGATTCCTGAACACAGGACCAAGACGAGAGGGGCGAAGGTTTTCATAGGTGGATTCCTTTTGAGGCTAGTGTTGCTTTGAAAACCATAGCAAAAGACGCTGTATTGTCAAGAATTTGAGCTGGATTGGTAGGAGCTTGACGGTTCGTTCTTTCTAGTGCTAGCGTGAGACTTTGTCGTTCTTTATCTGACCGGGGCAATGGTGACTGACCGATGAATGGTAGTGAAAAAGAGGGTCAGCGTCTTTCCAGGGGTTTCCGCCAGAAGGACCGAATCGATACACAAATCCATCGGCGACGAACGGTCAAAGCGTTTTCTCCTCTGGAATCTGAATGGGAGAGTTCCCAGACTGGCCCATCTTCTTGTGGAGTGATGAGCAAGGCGAAAGAGATCCGGCACTTGGTGTCTGATCCTGAGTTGCCGCAAGAATGTAACCGCTCAACCTAACTCTCCGCTGCCAGACCGCCTTCCCTAGGGCTTTTGGGTCTGCCTGAAGTGGGTCCTTTGTTCGCTTGCTATCTCCGAGACCGGAACAATAAGATTTCACGCGTGAGATCTATAATACCCTTTCCAGGTCAATGCCTTGTGAGAGGAAACTAAATGACTGGAAGCGAAGCTCTTCTTGAATATCTGACGAAATTTTTCCCGATCTTTCTCTTTATCTTTGTCGCCTTGGCCTTTGGGGTGATGACCTTGCTCGTCAGTCATTTTGTGCAGCCTAGGTACCCGGAGCCAGAAAAATTATCAACCTATGAATGTGGGGCCGAGCCATTTTCCGACGCCCGTATGCCGTTCCCTGTCAGATATTACATTTTTGCGATGTTGTTCGTTATTTTCGACATTGAAGTGATCTTCCTCTACCCATGGGCCGTCGTCTTCACCAAGATCGGGGTGATTGGGTTGATTGAAATGATGATTTTTATCGGGCTGTTCATCGTGGCCTACGTGTATGCCTGGCGAAAAGGCGCACTGGAGTGGGATTGAGGATTGTATGGGACTGATCCAACTAGGACGGCATGAAAAAGACGGGGCTCCGGACGTCATCACGGGGTCTCTTGAAAAAGCCGTGAACTGGGCGAGGAAGGGTTCTCTTTGGCCAATGACCTTCGGACTCGCCTGCTGCGCCATTGAGATGATTGCCGCCGTGTCCTCGCGGTACGACATGGATCGGTTTGGAGCAGGAGTGTTTCGCGGTTCGCCGCGGCAGTCGGATTTGATGATCGTTGCCGGAACCGTGTGCCGACGCATGGCGCCGGTGATTCGAAAGATTTATGACCAGATGCCGGAGCCCAAATACGTGATTGCGATGGGTTCCTGTGCTACCTCAGGAAACATCTATGACAGTTACAGTGTCGTTCAGGGAGTCGACCGATTTGTTCCTGTGGACATTTATGTGCCCGGCTGTCCTCCGACTCCCGAGGCCCTCTTGGACGGCATCCTGAAGCTACAAGAGCGCATTATGCAAAAACGTGTGTTTGTGACTCAACCGGACCAGGTCAAGGCCAGTCTGAAGGTTTGACGTATCGTTATGCATCCACTGCTCCAGCGAATTCAGCAGACGTTTTCAGTCGGAGTCACCGGCTTGGCTGAGTGGCGAGGCGATGCGGCGGTGACTGTCTCGCGAAATATGCTTCATGAAGTTGCACAGTTTCTGCGTAACGATCCCGGGATGGATTTTGATTATATCGTCCATGTGAGCTCCGTGGATTGGCCCGATGACGAAGAGCGATTCGAAGTGGTGTGGGAGTTCTACTCGATTCGGAAGCGGCATCGCATTCGGCTGAAGACGAGGGTGCCTGAATCCGATTGTGTCGTTGATTCCCTGACGGATCTTTGGAAAGGTGCCGATTTCATGGAACGTGAGGTCTTCGACATGATGGGTATCCGGTTTCGAAACCATCCCGATCTCCGCAGAATTTTAATGCCGGATGACTATACCGAGGGCTACCCTTTGCGTAAGGATTTTCCACTTCGCGGCAAAGGCTGGCGAGACACGTTTGATTTTCTGGATGAAGTTCCACGATAGGATACTCCACCAGCATGGCATTCGAAGATCAAAGAACCACTGTTTATAAGATCGACCCAGAGCATCCGGAAAGCGAGTCGCTGCCGACTTTGCGAACGGAGGAACTTCTGCTCAACTTGGGTCCTCAACACCCCAGTACGCACGGTGTTCTCAAGGTGATTCTGGAATTGGAAGGGGAGCGGCTGGTGAAATCCACGCCGGTGATGGGGTACCTCCATCGAGGAGTCGAAAAGCTTGCTGAAGACGGCACGTATCATCAGTTCATCCCCCATACAGATCGGCTCGACTATGTCTGTGCGATGTATAACAACTTTGCCTATTGCAGAGCCGTCGAGAAACTCTTGAATTTACAAGTTCCAGAGCGGGCGGAATACCTCCGGACAATCGTCGCGGAAGTCCAGCGCATCATCGGGCATCAGTTTTGGCTGGGTGCCCAAGCGCTTGACATCGGGGCTATGACCGTCTTTTTTTATTGTTTTCGAGATCGGGAAATTCTACTCGATTGGTTTAACGAGCTATGCGGAGCCCGTCTCACAACCAGCTGGTATCGAATTGGTGGGGTTGAGCGGGACTTGACGCCGTCGTTGATCGACAAGCTTAAGCAGTTTCTCGACTATTTCCCGCCGAAGATCGATGAATATCAAGTGTTTCTTGAGAAAAACCGCATTTGGCTTGGGCGCACCAAAGGGGTCGCCGTGATTTCGGCAGAAGATGCGGTTAGTTTTGGGCTGAGCGGTCCAGTTCTCCGCGGATCTGGAGTGGACTACGACCTTCGCAAGTATGAGCCCTATAGTGCCTATCCAAAGTGCGAGTTCAGCGTGCCTGTCGGAAAAAACGGGGATACGTACGATCGTTACTGGATTCGGGTGATGGAGCTCTACGAGAGCGTCAAGATCATACGGCAATGTCTGGATCAGATGCAGGAAGGGCCCGTCATGGCGGATGTTCCAAGCGTGACGCTGCCGCCGAAAGAACGCGTCTTTACAAATCTAGAGGCGATGATCCAACAGTTCAAGCTCTTCTCGCAGGGGTTCGATGCTCCACCGGGCGAAGTCTACTGCGGTACAGAAGCGCACAAAGGGGAGCTGGGCTTTTACATCGTCAGTACGGGGGGCGGAAAGCCCTATCGACTCAAGATTCGAGCCCCTTCGTTCATTCACATGGGCGCCTTCGATCACATGTCCAGAGGCTATATGATCTCGGATGCCTGTACCATCTTCGGGTCCTACGATATTGTGATGGGCGAGTGCGACAGATAAATGGAAACACGAGATGTGAACAGTGAAAGGTAAAATCGGGGGTTCGTTTTACGGTCCACGTGTGTCCTTTCACGGAGAAGAACCATGGGTTTGAAGCCGGCTACTAATCCAGGCATTGAAGCGGCAAGGATCGAATTGAGCATCGACGGAAAATCCGTCACGGCGCAGGACGGGGTGTCGCTGTATGACGTCATCTCGATGACGGGGAAGATTATCCCGGCCATGTGCTACCACTACACATTTGACCCATTCGGCTCTTGCGGGATGTGCCTCGTCATGCAAGAGGGGAAGAAAGCTCCTGTTCGGTCCTGTACTGCCAAGGCGGCGGCGGGAATGGTAATCCGTACCGAAGGAGAGGATCTCTTTCTCGCCCGGAAGAAAGCCGTCGAGAAACACCTGTCTGTGCATCCTCTCGACTGTCCAGTGTGCGATGCGGACGGCCATTGTGAACTTCAAGATATGGCCTTTCAGCACGGCGTGACGAATCTGGCCAGTGCCAAGCAGAAACTCATTCCGGAAGATACACGCAGTCCCGTGCTCGACTTCAACATGAATCGCTGCATCGCCTGTGCGGAATGCATCAATGTTTGCAAGGATGTGTTGATGATCGATGCCTTGCAGTTCATGAAGAAGGGCGGATTCAACCAGGTTGTGGCTAAGGGCGACCTCGCACTCGATTGCGAATTCTGCGGAGATTGTTTAGCGGTCTGTCCGGTTGGCGCCATCACGAACAAGTTTTCCAAGTATCTCTATAAACCGTGGCAGATGAAGACGACGACGACGACCTGCAATTACTGCGGAGACGGTTGCCAACTCCATCTAGAAACGAAAGATGAAGAGGTGGTTCGAGTCACCTCCCCATTATCCTGGAAGAACAAGTGGGGAGACCGATCGGAAACTGCCAAGGGACATGGTGGGCTCTGCGTACGTGGACGTTTTGGGTTCGAAAATCTGGATAGTAAGAGCCGGCTTACACAGCCCCTGGTCCGCGAAGGCGGTCAGTTGGTGCAGAAACCTTGGCTGGACACGATGCATCTGCTCGTAGACCGTTTTACCGAAATCAAACGCCAATACGGTGCCGATGCCATCGCTGGCCTCGTGACGGCCCGCTGTACGAATGAAGAGCTGTATCTGTTTCAGAAGCTCATGCGCACGGCTTTTGGTACCAACCAGCTTGATAGCAGCGCCCGCTACGGCCATATGAACTTTGTGCTCGCTTCCCAACATGCTGTCGGACTGGGGAGAACGCCAAATGATTGGGAAGATCTGACGAAAGCGAAAGCCATCATCTTGATCGGCTCCAATATTACCGAGACAAACCCGTTGACTGCTGTGCGAATCAAAGAAGCCATACGGGTCTACAAGGCTCAAGTGGTGACGCTCGACAGCGCCATCACGAATATGGGGAAGTTGGCATCGCATCCGTTTTTGATCAAGCCTGGGACGGAAGGAGCCGTGATCGATGGGTTAGTCAAGGCGACCATAGATCAGGACTTGGTTGATGAAGAGGTGGTTGGGAAACATCCCCAGGCGTTTGAAGCGCTCAAGAGTTCGGTGGCGGATGTTTCGTTGGAGCGGCTCGCAGCTCAGACCGGCGTTCCCGTAGAAGCCTTCCGAGAAATTGCGGCTATCTTTGCCGAATCGCCGAGGTCGATCATCCTGTGCGCGGAAGGGATCGTCAGGCGGGTCAACGGCTATCAGAACGTCTTAAAACTGATGGATCTCGCCTGGATCACCGGTAAGCTTGGTCAACCAGGTTGCGGTGTGAACACGGTGACGGAGGAGCAGAACGAACAGGGCGCCGTTGATATGGGTGTGGCTCCCGAGTTTTTCCCTGGGCAAGCTCGGTTTGACGATCCCGCAGCGCGGGACCGGTTTGCCAGAGCATGGGAGGCGCCACTTCCTCCGACCGGATCGAGTGCCCACCTCGTTGAAATATTGAAGCGGTGCAAGAGCGGCCAGATCAAAGCCTTGTACGTGCTAGGGGAAAATCCGCTTGCGACCTTGCCGGCTTCAATGGAGGTGCGAGCTGCTCTCGATCGGCTCGAATTGCTGGTGGTGCAAGATCCTTTCTTAACCGACACGGCGAAGATGGCTCATTTCGTACTCCCAGCCTGTACCTACGCGGAAAAGGACGGGACCTTTACGAACCTTGAAGGTCGTGTGCTTCGCGTTCGTCAGGCGATGGATCCGCTTGGAGAAAGCCTGCCAGACTGGCACATCATGACCGCCCTCGCAAACGCCATGGGGTGTCAATGGGAATACCAATCGGCCAACGATATTCAAGCCGAGATTATGAAGCTGCTGCCCGGATACTATAATCTTGGTCAACCACGAACAGTCACACCTGGTCCTGATAAATATTTGTCTACCGGCTATGAGGCGGAGGTCAAGGCTCGTTATCGCCCTTCACCTTTATCAGGGGAACTCACGCGGCCTTTTGCGCTGTTGATGGGTCAGGTGCTGATGCATTCGGGAAAGATGTCGACGCAAGCGTCTGGGCTTATCACGATTGCCCCGAACACCGGGAAGCTGCGGATGAATATACAAGATATGGAACGTCTGGGACTGCACGATGGGGTGAAGGTACGTCTGATCTCGGATCGGGGCTCCCTTCAGCTTGGTGTACAGCCTGACCAGTCCATTGCACCTGGCACCTGCTTTTTCCCGGAGCATTTTAATGAACCGCCAGTCAAGGATTTGATGACCGTGTCGGTTGATGCCACGACTGGTGTCCCGTCGTTCAAGCAGATTTGGGTGAGTGTTGAGCAGGTATAGCGGATGTCTATCGGTCGTCCGTTCGTGACGAGGAGTCTACGATGAGTGTTGCAGCCCTGACCAAAAAAATCCTTCAGGCCGCGCTCTTCTATGAGATTTGGGATGCGATGAAAGTCACGTTTCGGCACATGCTTCATCGACCGATCACATTTCAGTATCCACGGGAACAACGCACGATTCCGGATACCCATCGCGGTGCGCTTGGCTTGCTTCGATACGACGATGGGCACGAGCGGTGTGTCGGCTGCGATCTGTGCGAGGTTGCCTGTCCCTCGCATTGCATCAAGGTGATTAGTGCGGAGGATACGACTCGTCCACTTCAGCGCTACGCCAGCGAATTCTATATCGATATCACGAAATGCGTTTTCTGCGGCTATTGCGTTGAGGCCTGTCCAGTCAATGCGCTGGCAATGACCAAGATGTATGAATATTCAACCCACGACAAACGCAGTTTGCTGTTCGATAAAAAGCGGTTGTACGATATTGGCGAGCGCCACCTTGATGATGCAAAGAAATATTTGTATGCGCACAACCAAGAGAAAGATGTCGAACAGAGCCGCGAGTACCGCTACTATTTCCCGCAGTCGGTACAGAAGTCGACCCAACCGCCTCCCAAACATCTGAGTTGAGCTGAATCTATGGTCGGAGTGTTTTTCACGTATTTCGCATTGGTCAGTATTGCCGCTGGCGTTTTGACGGTGACCTTACGGCACCCGGTTCACTGTGCGCTCTCCTTGCTCGTGTTGCTGATGCACGTCTCCGGCTTGTTCATCCTCCTGAACGCGGAGTTTCTGTGGGCCGTGCAGGTCATCGTTTACGTCGGAGCCATTCTGGTACTGTATCTCTTTGTGTTGATGTTGATGAATCTCAAAACAGATGAACGGTATTTCCACCAATCAGCGCTGTATGTTCTTGGGCCTGCGATCTTGGGGGCCAGCTATGTCCTATACAACCTCTTGCGGTCTCCATTTGATGGGGCGAAGGGGGATACGCCGGCCGCTGTCGTGCTGCAAGACGGAGATACCTACGCCGTGGGTATTAAGATGTTCAGCGACCATCTCTTGCAGTTTGAGATCGTTGGCATCTTTTTGCTTGGAGCTGTCATTGGTGCGATTGTCCTGGCTAAGACGCCGAAACAGCTCGATACGGAGAGAGAGCGATCATGATCCCGCTGTCTGCTTATACAGCCGTCAGTGCCGTCCTTTTTATCATAGGGCTCATGGGTGTACTTGTCAGACGGAACTTCATCATTGTGTTGCTGTCAGTTGAAATCATGATGAATGCGGCCAATATCAATCTCGTCGCCTTTTCGCATTACTTGGAATCGATGGCAGGGCAACTTGTGGCCCTGTTCATCATTGCGATTGCGGCGGGCGAAGCGGCCGTCGGGTTGGCCATCATCATCGTTGTGTTCAGAGGCAAGATTTCCACGAATGTGGATGAAATGAACCTATTAAAGTGGTAGCAGGATGTGGGTAATCACCTCCAACAGCGCAGTCGGTAGCTTGTAGCCCTCAACGTACTTCCAAGCGTACGCTTTAGGATCCGGCTCCGTGAGCAATGGTTGGCTAGGTGAACATCCTCGGGATGGCACGAGACTGTGTCCGATTTGACTGATCTCCTCATTAAATTGATTCCTGTGTTTCCGCTGCTCGCGGTTCTGGTGAACGGACTGCTGGGATCCCGCTACTCTCATGACCTGGCTCATCGATTAGCGTGGGGGTCGGTTGGTCTCTCGTTTCTCTGTACGGTCGGTGTCTTCACCGACGTCATGCGGACAGGGGTTTCCCATGAAGTCATTGTCTATCAGTGGATCTTCGGGGGTGATCTCGCGATCAATTTAGCCTACCTGGTGGATCCCTTGACCTGTGCCTGGTTGCTGGTGGTCACCGGTGTGGGGTTTCTCATTCACGTCTATTCCGTCGGCTATATGCACGGAGAAGCCGGATTCACGCGCTTCTTCACCTACATGAATCTCTTCATGGTCTCCATGCTGCTTCTTGTCATGGGGAACAACTATGTTGTGCTTTTTATCGGTTGGGAGGGTGTCGGGCTCTGCTCGTATCTTTTAATCGGCTATTACTATGACAAGGTTTCCGCCGCCAAAGCAGCCTCCAAGGCGTTCGTGGTCAACCGGATCGGCGACGCGGGATTTCTTGTGGCCATCTTTCTTGTCTTTGTCAATTTTAAGACCCTCGACTACACAAAGGTCTTTGCCCAGGTTGGGCAACTGTCTCCGGACATGGCCACCGCCATTGCCCTCTGTCTCCTCGTTGGTGCGATTGGGAAGTCTGCGCAGCTTCCCCTGCACACATGGCTGCCCGATGCAATGGAAGGGCCGACGCCGGTGAGCGCGTTGATCCATGCGGCGACGATGGTGACGGCCGGTGTCTACATGATCGTCCGTAATCACGCTATCTTCGACCTCTCACCGTTTGCAATGTCGATGGTCGCATTCGTCGGGGGAGGCACCGCGCTGTTTGCGGCCACCATCGGACTTGTCCAGACGGACATCAAGCGCGTCTTAGCCTATTCGACCGTCAGTCAGCTCGGCTATATGTTCCTGGGTTGCGGGATCGGTGCCTATACGGCCTCGGTGTTTCATGTCATGACCCATGCGTTCTTCAAGGCGTTGTTGTTCTTGTCGGCAGGGTCGGTGATCCATGCATTATCGGGGGAACAGGATATCCGGAAGATGGGCGGGCTGAGCAACCGAATTCCATGGACTCATCGTCTGTTTCTGATCGGCACCATTGCGATCGCTGGGCTTCCTCCTCTAGCGGGATTCTGGAGTAAAGACGAAATTATGGCCCATGCCTTCACCCATCACCACTATCTTCTGTACGGCATGGCGGCCGTCGGAGCCCTGATGACGTCTTTTTATATGTTCCGTCTGACCTATCTGACGTTCTATGGTGCGTCTCGGATGGATGCTCATACGGCCGAGCATGTGCACGAATCTCCGATGGTCATGGTCGCTCCCTTACTGGTCCTTGCCTTCCTCTCGATCGTGGGTGGATTGATCTTGGGGTTTCCACCAGAGCATGGATGGCTGCATGGATTTTTGGGGCCGGTCGTCGGGGGTGGGGCTGAACATGAGGCTGGTACCGGCATAGTGATTCTGCTGATGTGCATCGCGATCGTCATTGCGTTGGTCGGCTGGGGTCTCGCACATTTCCTGTATGCCGTGAGTCCGATGACTGCGGAAGGATGGGCGGAGAGATTTTCAGGAGCCTATCGGGTCTTATTGAACAAGTACTACGTGGATGAACTCTACGACTTTCTTTTTGTTGAGCCGCTCAAGCGTCTGGGTGCACTGCTTGACTGGTTCGATCGTACCATCATAGACGGTATCGTGCGCGGGGTGGGACGGCTGACGGATTGGGGTGCCTCTGGCTCCACATGGATGGAGAAGCACATCGTGTATGCCGGGCTCAACGTGATCGGTTATGGCAATCACCTCGCAGCTCGCGAAGGGCGGAAGATGCAGAGTGGAATGGTCCATCATTATGCCGCCATTATTGTTGCGGGACTGTTCCTTTTAGTTCTTATTGTTCAACTATTTGTTCAGATGTAGGCGTTAACCGGATTAGTTAGACGGTCTTTCATGCTCGAAGAACTCACAGCCGGATTCCCGATTCTGTCCTGTATTCTCTTCCTCCCAGTTGTCGGAGCGGCTGTGCTCTGGCTGTTCGAGGAAGAAGACATGGTCAGGACCTCAGCCCTCACGATTGCGCTGGTTGAGCTTGCGCTCTCTGTATTTGTCCTGCTGCGTTTCGTTCCGGAATCGGCTGCCATGCAGTTTACAGAACGTGTTCCATGGATTCCGGCCTTAGGCATCAGCTATCACCTGGCAGTCGATGGAATCAGCGTGTTGTTCGTGGGGCTCACGGCTTTTCTGACGGTTCTGGTGGTGGTGTACTCGTGGGATACGATCCGGCATCAAGTCAAGCTGTACATGATGTGCCTGTTAGCGCTCGAGACGACGACGATGGGCGTTTTCGTGTCATTGGATTTGATTCTGTTCTTCGTGTTCTGGGAGCTGATGCTGATTCCCAGCTACTTCCTGATCAAACTGTGGGGGGGAGGGGCCGAGCGTCACTATGCCGCGCTGAAGTTCGTCCTGTATACGCTCTTGGGCAGTGTCTTCATGCTGGTAGGCATCGCGTTACTGGATCTCAATTATCATCAGTGGGCGTTGCTGCATCACACGGAGCAGACTTATTCGTTTGATCTGCTCGATCTCCTGCGGGTGCCGATTCCGGTCTCTCAACAACTCGTCATCTTTTGGCTGATGTTCCTGGGCTTTGCGTTCAAAGCGCCTGTGTTTCCCTTTCACACATGGCTGCCCGATGCGCTGTTGGAGGGGCCGATTGGGATGGCTGTGGTCTTGGCGGGTTTGAAGCTGGGCACGTTCGGTTTCATCCGCTTCAGCATTCCGCTGCTCCCAGATGCGTCGAAAAGCGAGACGGTCGTCATGGTTGTGGTCGGGCTTGGGCTCTGCGCGATTCTTTATGGCGCGTGGATGGCTTTGGTCCAAGCCGATTTTCGACGCTTACTGGCCTACAGCAGCGTCAGTCATCTTGGCTTTGTTGTCGTCGGGTTGTTTGCCTTGAATTATCAAGGTCTGCAAGGCAGCTTGCTCACGATGATCAATCTTGGCTTCAGCACGGCGGGGCTCTTCTTTATCGCCGGGTTTCTCTACTCTCGGCAGCAGACGACGGAGTTGTCGGCGTTCGGCGGGATGGCGAAGCAAGTGCCTCTGTTAGCGACCTTCTTTCTCATTATCGGGCTGGCGTCGATCGGACTTCCCGGCACCAACGGCTTTGTCGGTGAGTTTCTTATCTTGTTGGGGGCGTTCAAGGCCAAATGGTGGTTCGGTGCTATCGCCGTTCTGGGGGTGATTTTTGGGGCGGCCTATTTTCTGTGGTACTACGAACGGTCGATGTTCGGCCCGTTGGGTGCTGCGGTGAAGGGGACCATGAGCGATCTGCAACCGCGCGAGAAGATCATTGCGGTGTCACTGTCCGTCATGATTCTTTGGATCGGTCTGTATCCGTCACCGTTCCTGCGAATCATGAATGGATCGATCCAAGCACTTGTTGATCGAGTCCAACAGGAGACGAAGATGTCACTACAAGACAACCGAACTGGAAGAGGGTATTAGGTCACGAGATGGGAGAATACGCACTGCTCTATATCCTCTTTGCGCCGTTCGCAGGCGCCCTGGCATTGATTTTTATTTCCAATCGCCAACCTCTGCTGGTTCGAAGCGTCGCGGCGAGTGCGGCGTTTGTGTCGCTGCTTGCATCGCTCTATCTCTTTTATGCGTATGATCCGGTGAAAGGTGGGTTCCAGTTCGTCCAGAAATATGAATGGTCGAAACAGCTCGGTATTTCACTGCACCTCGGGGTGGATGGGATTGGCACGCCTCTCGTGCTGGCCTCATCGATTTTGCTGTTTGCCGGCATCTTCGTGTCGTGGCATATCAAGGACCGCGCGAAAGAGTTTTACATCTGGCTTCTGATCTTGGCTGCGGCCACGATCGGTGTGTTCATGTCTCTTGACCTGTTCTTCCTCTATTTCTTCTACGAGATGTCCGTCATTCCAATGTATTTATTGTTGGGGATGTGGGGCAGCCACACGAAGAAGTATTTGGAGATGAACGATTCTGAAGGTCTGAAGCTGCGTGACTCAGTCGGGTTTATCCTCAACTTTGGCTCAAACAGCAAAGAATATGCGGCGATGAAACTGGTGCTCTTCTTGTCGACGTTTGCCGTTGCCGCGCTGATGGGCATCTTACTCATCTACAAATTCTCGGGCCTGAACACCTTCGACATTCTAGTGCTTCGTGAGCAGGCTAATCTCATGAATATCCCGGTGCTTGGTACGACCTTGGACAAGATCATCTGGGTGTTGGTGTTCTTCGGGTTTGCGTCGATCGCTCCGCTATGGCCGTTGCACTCATGGTCTCCGGTCGGCCATGCGGCTGCGCCAGCCGCAACCAGCATGCTTCATGCGGGCGTCTTGATGAAGCTCGGACACTTTTCCATTATTCGGGTGGCCTTCGAAATTCTCCCTGAAACGACCAGAGAAATGATGCCGATCGCCGCGGTCCTGTGCATGTTCAGCATTGTGTATGGCGGCTTCGTTGCGTTTTACGCCAAAGACACCAAATACGTGATCGGCTATTCCAGTTCCAGTCACATGGGCTATGTATTTTTAGGCATGGCAGCGTTGAATTACATCAGCTTGAGTGGGGCCGTGATTTATATGTTTGCCCATGCGATGGCGACGGGCATGCTCTTCGCGATGGCCGGCTGGGTCTATGACCAAACGCATACGAGGGATATCCCGTCGTTAGGTGGTCTGTCCAACAAGATGCCGTTCATCTCGGTGTGTTTTGTCATCGGCTGTATGGCATCAATCGGGATGCCGGGCACGGTCAACTTTATTGCAGAAATCATGATCATTGTCGGAAGTTGGGATAAGTACCCTCTCCAAGTCATCGTGGCCATGCTAGGGATTGTGCTGACCTTGGCTTACCTGTTCAAAATGATGCGAGGTCTTTTCTACGGTCCCATGAACCAAAAGTACAGTCATGCGCACGATGCGATCTCTGCGGTCGATCGTCTCCCTTTGTTGATCATGATCTCGATCAGTATTGGGTTCGGAATTTTCCCGATGCATTTGTATGATGTCGTTCGGTCCGGAGTCGATCCGTTAGTGGCGAGGATTACGCGCGTGGTTCCAGTTGCCCAAACTTATGAAGGGTCAGGGGTACGGAGTGAGGTGATAATTCCAGGAACGACTTCCACGGTTCCGGTCGTGGCCAGCAAGCTCCTACCGCTTCCGTCTCAGGTCTCGCGAGGAGAAGGCGAATGACGTTCTCGCTGAATTTAGCCTTCTCCGATCTTCTGCTGTTATTGCCGGAGATCTTTTTAACCTGCTGGCTCTGTGTGGTCCTCATCGTTGATTTTTCCTTTCCGCGTGTACCTCAAGAGCGACTGGCCTATCTCAGTGTCGCAGGTCTTGTCGTTACGCTTGGCTGTTTGGCGTGGCTTGACATGAATCATGTTTCCGGCACGCTTTTCGGCAACATGTTCGTGCTGGATCGCATGGCGATCTTTTTCAAAATCGTTATCCTCGGAGCCACGATACTCGTCATCCTGGCGTCGATCGAGTACGTCAATCGCTTCACGCTTTTTCGGGGGGAATATTATTGCCTCGTCGTCATGTCGGCACTGGGCATGATGTTCATGGTGTCCGCGAATGATCTGCTGTCCGTCTTCGTCAGCCTGGAGTTTGCAACACTTGGGTTCTACGTTCTGGTCTCGTATCTACGTGATGATTTGGCTTCAAATGAAGGAGGGCTCAAGTTTTTTATCCTGGGCGTCCTTGCCGCCGGCTTACTTGCCTACGGGATCAGTCTTGTCTACGGTGAAACCGGTAAGCTCGTGTTTTCGGACATGGCATCCGCCCAGCCAACGCCAGGCTTGATCATTGGGTTTCTGCTGATCTTTGCTGCCCTGGGATTTAAGGTCGGTGCCGTTCCATTCCACTCGTGGATTCCTGATACCTACCATGGAGCTCCGACTCCTGTAACAACATTTTTGTCGATTGCTCCAAAGGCCGCAGCCTTTGCGATCTTGCTCCGCATTTTCCTGGTCGCCTTGGGAACATTTAAGCCGTTATGGGTGGTTCTCTTAGTGGCCGTGTCCATCCTCTCGATGACCTATGCCAATATTGTGGCAATTGCGCAACGCAACATTAAGCGACTGCTGGCGTATTCGGGTATCGCCCAAGTCGGGAATGTATTGATCGGCCTTGCAGCAGGCACCAAAATGGGAAACGATGCCATTTTGTTTTATCTTCTCGCCTACCTGTTTGCGAATATCGGAGCCTTCGCCGTCGTGATCGCGGTCAGCCAGGCTATTGGAACAGATGAGATTGAGGATTACCGAGGCCTCAGTAGACGGTCGCCGTTTCTGGCGTTTGCGATGTTGCTATTTCTCCTGTCTCTCGCCGGGGTGCCACCTCTCGCCGGATTTATCGGCAAGCTCTACATTTTCGTGGCAGCCATCAAAGAAGGTCTCTATACGTTGATCGTGGTCGGTTTGATCAATATCGTCATCTCGATGTACTATTACCTCATCGTCGTGAAACAGATGTATATCAATGAGCCGATCGATCCCTCTCCGATCGCGATTTCCGGTCCGATGAAGACGGTGATCTATGTCGGGTTAGCCGGAACGTTGGTGATCGGCATTTACCCGCAACCCTTCACCGACTGGGTCGTCTCCGCGACTCTCATGTTCGCCAATTTTGTCGGTCCTTCGGTGACGATCATTCCTCCTGGCGCTTCGCTGGGTGGGTAGTTTCTGCTTCCGCCCTACAAGAGTTCTGGTACAATTACCAGTGAGAGACGCGTTCGCTGTCTGGCTTTCGTACCATCGCCGAAGTCTCGTGATGCAAGTCATCCTGATCGATGGAATCAGCCTCCAACCATCATTCACAGGCTCCTTCCTTAGCGGCTGAGGAACCCGCGTCTTCATCCTCCGTTCCTGCCGGCTCATTCAGTTTGTACCGTGTTGCTGTCGCGTGGTTTTACCGACTGGCCATTGAGCAACGGGTGTTAGCTGGTTTTAGCCTGGTGTTCGTGGGGATTCTTATCGTGAGCGCCGTATCCTATGGCCATATAAAGATCCTACTTGCGAACAGGGGATTAGATGGCCGCAGTCAAGAGCTCATCCAGCTCCTGAACAATATCGATGTGGCGATGAATGAAGCAGAAGATACACACCGTCGGTATCTGGTGACTGGAGAGGCGTCGTATCTGGAAGCGTACAAGCAGGTTGTGAAGCAGAAGCCGACATTCACCGCATATCTTAATGACTTGATTCGTGAATCACCGGAGCAGCAACAACGGGCCGGACTTCTCGATCGGATGATGGACCGGCAACTGAACGCTGAATCAAAAGCTATAGCCCAGTTTCAGGAGGGTGGCTTCCGAGCCGTTAAGAAAATGGCCTTTGAAGGGGCCGGAAAACATGAGCTTGGCGTGATTCACAAAATTATTGCGGAGATGGATGTGCATGAGCGACAGGCAGTAAGTTGGCGTGTCGTGGAATCATCCGCCGGGACCAAAACTACTGTCGTACTCCTCGGCATCGGTGCATTGCTGCAGCTGGTTCTGCTGGCATGGGTCTACTATCTCATTCGTCATGACCTCAGGGAACGGCGACGTGTAGCAGGGGAACTCCAACGGCGAGGAGAGCTCTTGGAGGCCGCAAACAAGGAGCTGGAGGCGTTCAGCTATTCCGTTTCCCACGACCTCCGAGCTCCGCTGCGACATATTGACGGCTATGCCGCGCTCTTGCGGAAAGCGGTCGAGGAGTCTCTGAACGACAAGGCTGCTCGCTATTTGCAGACGATCTCCGACTCTGCCAAACAGATGGGACAGCTGATCGACGACTTGTTGGTGTTCTCTCGTATGGGTCGACAAGAAATGCTTCATACCCCCGTTAATCTGGATCAGTTGATCAAGAACATCCTTTCCGATCTCCGCTTGGACTTGCAAGGACGAGAGATATCATGGACAATCGCTGTATTGCCTGAAGTACAGGGTGATCCGGCCATGCTCCGACAGGTCTTTATGAATTTGATCACAAATGCCGTGAAGTTTACGAGCACCAGGCCGATGGCGACGATTGAGATTGGTGTGCAGCACCCCAGCTCGACCGAGATCGTTCTTTTCGTCCGCGACAATGGTGTGGGATTCGACATGCAGTACGCTCCCAAACTGTTTGGAGTGTTCCAGAGACTGCACCGAGCCGACGAGTTTGAAGGGACGGGCATTGGCCTCGCCAACGTTCGTCGGATCGTTCATCGTCATGGGGGACGGACCTGGGCCGAAAGTGTCCCGGACAAGGGAGCGACGTTCTACGTCCTGCTTCCAACAAGGAGGCGTGACTCATGACTGCGGTCAAACCGATTCTACTCGCCGAGGATAACCCGAGAGACGCCGAGCTGGCCTTGGCTGCCATGGAGGCAGAGCATATCTCCGACAAAGTCGTGCTGTGCCATGACGGCGCTGAAGTGTTGGACTACTTGTATTGTCGCGGACAATTCAAGTCACGGCTGAAAGGGAATCCAGCTGTTGTGTTCCTTGACCTCAAAATGCCAAAAGTGAACGGCCTGGAGGTCTTGCGTACCATCAAGACGGACGTCAATCTTCGTCCGATTCCTGTCGTGATGCTCACATCGTCGCGAGAAGAACGTGACCTGGCCGAGAGCTATGCCTTGGGGGCCAACGCCTACGTCGTCAAACCTGTGGAGTTTCACAAGTTCTTGTCCGCGGTCAAAGAGCTAGGATCATTCTGGGGTGTCATCAATGAACCCCCTCCTGAAAATTGCCGTTCCACCCACTGACCTTGCTATGACGACTGCGCTGAGAGTCTTGCATCTAGAGGCGAACCCACAGGATGGCGATCGTATCGAGGCTCTGTTGGTCGAGGGAGGGCTGTCGTGTGCGATGCGACGGGTAGAAACTCACCGCGCCTTTACTTCCGCTCTGAACGATGGCCAGGTGGACCTCATCTTGGCTGCGTTCTCCCTTCATGGGTTTGATGAGGGAGGCGCTCTAGCGGTGGCTCAGCAGGCAGCTCCTGACGTGCCGTTTATCTTTATCTCGGCAGCAGATGCTGAGACGCGGTGTATCGAGCACATGCATCGTGGTGCGACGGATTGCATTTCCAAAGAAGGATTAGGTCGACTGATCCCATCGGTGCGCCGTGTCCTACGTGAGCGAGAAGCACGAGCGGCACGAACGCAAGCAGAGGATGCGCTGCGACAAAGCGAAATGCAACTTCGGCAGCTCCAGAAACTCGAGGCCGTCGGCCGTTTGGCGGGAGGTCTGGCACACGATTTTAATAACTTACTGATGGTTATCATGGGACAGAGTCAGGTTCTGCTCAGTGAAATGGGTTTGGATCACCCGCTGAGGAATAGGGTGGAAGAAATTCAGAAGGCGGGTGAGCGCGCGAGGGTGCTCATCCGGCAGTTGCTCACCTTCAGCAGAAAACAGCTTTCCGGATCGAAAGTTCTGAGCTTGAACACCATCCTCAGTAACTGTGAGAGCATGCTTCGGAGGTTGATAGGAGCGGATATTGAACTGACGTTGAGGCTGAGTGTAGACGACCTCCGAATCAAGGCTGATCCTATTTTTGTCGAGCAGATTCTGATGAATCTGGTCGTCAACGCACGAGATGCGATGCCGACCGGCGGCAAGCTGATGATTGAGACTACATCGGTCGATCTCGACTACGCGCCGAAGTATCAGGTCAATCCGATCGTGCAAGGAGAGTATGTGAAGATATCGGTGTCTGACACAGGCTGCGGAATGTCTCCTGAGGTACAGGCGCAGATCTTCAAGCCGTTTTTTACGACCAAGGAGGAAGGAAAAGGAACCGGACTTGGGCTATCGACTGTGTTGGGTATCGTGACCGAGAGTGGTGGAGGATTGGATGTGATCAGCGAGATAGGAGAGGGGACGCGTTTTGATGTCTACCTCCCGCGTGCGATCAGCGAGATTGAGGTGCCAGCAGACGAGAACGTACTGGTGCAGTCGCTCGAGGGCCATGAAACCATTCTCCTTGTTGAGGATGAGGAGGAGGTTCGTGTGCTGATCCGGGATGAGCTTCGGAAGCTCGGCTATCGCATCGTCGAAGCAAGAAACGGTATAGAGGCTTGTCTGGTGGCCACGCCGCATATTGGGAAGCTCAAACTATTGCTTACGGATATCGTGATGCCGGGGATGAGTGGGACTGAACTGGCGAGGCATCTTCGCGTGATTAAACCGGAATTGAAGCTTCTCTTCATATCTGGGTATACGGATGATGTCGGTATCGGAGCCGGCGACCCGGCGAGTGCTTTTCTGCAGAAGCCGTTTACACCGGAAGCATTGGCAAGTTCCGTACGTGAGTTGTTAGATATGAAGCTGACAACGCGGACAAGGGGCGATCACCAACCGGAGGCAGGTGAACAGTCACGGAGCGTCACTCGCTCCTGAACTATGAACTGTTGTGACCTGCCTGCTCGCTCCAACTGGATGTCCGTAGGGGCCGTCATGAGCAGACCCTGGTGGTGTAAAGAAGCCAAGCATGCCGCGCGCATCCTCTTCCTGAGCGTCGTTCTACTGCCTAGCTTGTGTCCAGCCCAAGATATTTCGTGGGAACGCCTATCTGACGGTCTCATGGTGTCGGTGTGGAAGCCAGGCGAGGTGTGTCCTACCGTGCCGACCATGCTGGTTGTCGATATGGATCCGGAACGTACAAAGTTCTCCGTTCATCATTACGCCCAAGAAGCGCTTTCAGAGCCGCCCAAGATCGACGAATGGCAGAAACGAACGGGCCATCATGTGCTATTCAATGCCGGATTGTTCCGGGAAAACTTTGCGTATCTTGGTCTTCTCTATAAGGACGGGCGCCCGTTGGGAAGCCGGCGCCACACATCATGGCAGGGATTGTTTGTCGCAGAACCGATCGCCTTGGGGTTGAAGAAGGCGCGGATTCTTGATCTGACCGCAGAGCGTTTCGATGAAGAACAACCAGGCTACCGTGAAGCAGCACAGGCGTTAATGCTGTTAGATCTAACCGGCAAGATCCGTGTCCGCGAGGGTGGGAAACATGCCTATCAGACGATTGTCGCGGAAACGGAAGCTGGACACATTCTTCTCTTGAAGAGCCTTGGAGCCGTTCGCTTATACGACATCGCTCAGTGTTTCAAAGATGCGCTTCCCGCTGTGCGTCAAGCGATGGCAATGGATGGTGGGTCGTCCTCAGACGTCCGAATTTTAGGATCATTGTGGGAAAAAGACTTTCTGGTGCCAGAACATGCTTCCTGGAAGAGTTTGTTCGGGGGAAGCACGGGCAGTCATATCCCGTTGCCTACCGTGATTGGGGCCAGTCCCAGGTAATGACTACATCTTGGCTGAAAACCGTCCTGGCAGTGGCGTGCCTAGCCATTGGAGGCTGTGCCGATGGTGCAAAGATCGTTCAGCAACACGACACGGGCGGAGTTGTCATCTATCCATTTAAAGAGGGACAGGGGCCAATCCTCTCCTCCTTCCGTAAGGAGGCGCTTGACCTCATGAAAGAGAAATGCGGCGGTAGATCCTACAGCATCGTTCGCGAGGGAGAAGCCAAAGGGCGCACTCGAGTCGTGAGTCCGCTTGATGGGGCACAAGAACTCGTAGAGGAGCGGCGCTGGGGGATTCAGTTCGAATGTAAATGAATGGATGCGAAATGCACCATCTATACGGGTGGCACTAGCGCTTCGTCACCATACCTATGAGGTCCTGAATGGTTAAAAGGCTGATAAGCTGAATCTTTTCTCTTTCCACACGTGCTCTCCCATCCTGCTCTTGGCGGTCCACAATCACTAATGCATGATCCACACTAAGCCCAGCTTCCCGAGCGACCGCCACTGCTTTCAACAAGGACCCACCGCTCGTGAGTACATCATCCACGATCAGTGCTCGATCGCCGGAACGAATACTGCCTTCGATCAATTTCCCTAGCCCATGGTCTTTGGGTTGCTTGCGCACCACAAATGTCCGCCAGAGGCGTTGACGCGAAGCAGCGCAGGCAAAATCTGAAATGGTCATAGCGATCGGGATAGCTCCGAGTTCGAGACCGCCCAGACAATCGAATTCAATGTCAGTGAGCGCTTCATAGGCCAGTTGGGCGACCAGACGACGCGCTTCCGGATGTGCCATGAGCGCGCGACAATCGACATAGAAAGGACTGATCTCGCCAGAGGCGAGCTTGAAACCCTTGTCACGATCCCATTTAAACGACTGAGTGTCATGGAACGCTTTCGCCAGTTGCTCACGAACCGTCACTTTTATCCCCCCTTGTGGAGTGGCCGATACTCGCGAGCATTCTACACTGTAGGGCCGGCTCATAACATGTCTTTTCACGGCAAAGGAACGCTAGCAAGACGAAGCTCTCTACGAGCAGAGAGGGCCACGGCAATGCATCAGCATCCTGTAGATTGAGGCCGCCAATCCGGTTTGCAAAAGAGCATGTGCACGGTGCTGATTGTGCGCTCAAGGAAGCCGCCTTCACAGTAGGACAGATAGAACTCCCACAGGCGAAGGAATTCAGGTTGATACCCCAGCCCCTTGACCTCCGGAAGATTCGTGACAAGGTTCCTCCCCCAGGCACGCAGCGTGGGAGCATAATGTACTCCGATATCTTCAAGGTGAATCAGGCCCAGATCTCCAACTTTCGCCGATGCTTGCGTTAACGCACTCACGGACGGGATGCAGCTGCCGGGGAACATGAAGCGCTGGATAAAGTCCACGGACCGCTTTGCCCGTTCGTAGAACTGTTCGTCAATCGTGATGCCCTGGATTAAGGCCAGCCCGTGCGACGTCAACATGCGACTGCAGATCTCGAAAAATGCTTTGTAATACTGATGTCCAACGGCCTCGATCATTTCGATCGAGACGAGCTTGTCGAATTGCAGACCAAGTTTCGTCAAATCCCGATAATCCGTGAGCAGCACCGTGACGTAGTCGCTCAAGCCAGCATCTCGAACTCGTTGCAGCGCCAGGTCATACTGCTGTTGCGAGATCGTCGTGGTCGTCACACGGCAACCATAATGAGACGCGGCATGGATGGCAAAGCCACCCCAACCGGAGCCGATCTCAAGGAGATGGTCGCTGGCAACCAACTGTAGCTTTTGGCAGATACGATCGTTCTTCGCACGTGAGGCTTCCGCCAACGTCGCATCTGTTCGCTCAAAGTAGGCGCAAGAATACATCATTGTCTCATCAAGCATGAGACGAAAGAACTCGTTTCCCAGATCATAGTGGGCTGCAATGTTCTTTTGGCTGCCGGCCTTCGTGTTACGGTTTAGCCAATGCACTGCCTTTCGCATGGGCTGGGATAGTAGCGCGAGGCCTCCATCCATACCCTCTAAGAGCGCACGATTTCGGACGGAGATCCTGACCAACGTCGTCAGATCGTCACAGCGCCATAAACCACGGCGGTAGGCGTTCCCTGCTCCCACCGTGCCAC
>JAOUHD010000035.1 GCA_029865345.1 Nitrospira sp. | reverse complement strand
CCAGCGGCGGCATTCCCGGCTGGGAAATTGCTCGCCAGCTGCATTTGCCCAACAGTGGGTCCGTCAACAGCCGGCGGCGTGAGGCTGCAACTCATGGCGTCCACTATTGACAACCGGGGTCACTCTCTCCGACAGGCCCCGAGCACCTTGCCTGTGAGCCGGGGGATGGTCTCCGGTGACCCCTATCCGGTATTCAGAGAAGACCCGGTGGGGCCTCCCAGGTTCCTGGGGTTCCCCCATATGTACATGCCCTGTTCTATGACCCCGGTGGGACCAAGACACCTGGCATCGCGGTGCCTCGATGCAGCCTTCGCTGATCTTGACGAGCTCGGCTCCCACGTAGTTGGGTCCTTTCGGGGCTCAATCGCACGGCCTGTACACTCGCTGTTTACGCTTCGCAGGATGGGTTGCCCCATCACCACGCAAAACTCGCTTCCGGCTGGATGCCCTTCCGTTGCCGGGCAGGAATGCTGTCCTGCTGGGAACCACTAACAGGTTTCCGCTCTGTGTCCACAGCGCGTCCCCCTCTCCCAGGCTTTCCTGGCGCACCAAGAACTAACCCCTTCTCTCACTCGCCCGCTTGAGCACAACACGGAAATCGTTATGCGTGAACGAGGCCATGCTTGATCTCGATCAACGTCCGCAACTCCCGATCGGTCTTGCAAGCAGCAATGGCCTCGATATAGGGCACATGGTGGGCTCTGTTGGGGCTTATGGCATATCGATCGCGATTTGGGAGATAGTCCTTCGCGTAGTCCCGAATGGCTTCAATCAGATCTTCTTAAGAAGCGTCGGCGGTCGGTAGTTCCGTCACAAGATCTAGCTCTGGACACTTGGCACAATAGTGGCCGTTGTCCTTCGCAAGCAGAACCGTCAAGAGAGCCTCAGCAACCATGATCTTTGGTTCTCTCCCTCGACGACGGGTCATCTTTGAAATTCTCATGACGGTGCCTCCCACCGAATTGCATTGCAGTCTACCGGTTGAGCACGAGCAACTCTGTCATCCTTCCTGGCTCACCGATTTCCTGCCTGCCTCGCCAAATCTATCAGCACCCCTTCCCGCAATCCCAGATCACTAACAAGCACAATCTGGCGGCCCAGTGTCTCCATGATCGTCCGGATGATAATGGCGCCGGCGGCGATGACTTCTTCGCGGTTTTTCTCCAGACCCGGCAGGCCGACCCGCTCCGCTTTGGTTCTGCTGAGCAGTGTCTGCTCCAATTCACGGATGGTTTCTAGCTTCAACCGATAGTTATGGATGCGGACCGGCTCATAAGTAGAAAGCTTCTGGGCCATAGCGGCGAGGCTGGTAATCGTACCGGCGGTACCAACGAACGTCGCTTGCCGATAATCGCCCATGTCGGCAACAGCCGCTTTTGTTTCTCGTGTCACCCACTCGCGTGCCTGCTGGAGTTCCTCGGCAGTCGGAGGATCATGGTCTAACACCCGTTCACAGAGGCGGACGACTCCAATATTGATTGAGCGGACAATCGGCTTAACACCAGACCGATCAAGGATGAACTCGGTACTGCCGCCACCGATATCTAATGCGAGGATGTCTGTCACTCCGGCGGGCAGACCAGAGCGAATGCCGAGTAAGGTCCGCCGCGCCTCTTCCTCTCCTGAAATCACTTCAACCTCGAATCCGGCTTGTTGCTTAACCCGATCAAGAAACTCATCTCGATTCGCGGCGTCTCGGACAGCGCTTGTTGCCACGACCGAGGACTGCTCGACCTGATAGACATCGATAACATTCCGCCACTCTTGGAGACAGGCAATAACCCGATCCATCGCAGCCGGACTCAGTCGTTTGGTTTGATCGACACCCTCGCCCAACCGGAGAATGCGCCTGTCTGATTGAAGTTCTGTGAGGGGATGCCCGGAGGCGAGATCTGCAATTAACAACCGACAGGTAAGGGTGCCGATATCGATACCGGCGAATCGTCGCCGGTGCTGACGCGCCGCGGTCATTGCTCGTTCCGAATGTCTTCCATGTCGGCTTCCAGTTTCTTCTGCGACTCCTTGAGTACCTCAACCTCTTTGACAAGACGCACAATTTCGGCGTCGTACACCACCCGCTCGGCCGTTTCGCCTCGCTCTTTCATATCGACGGCCCGCTCGCCGATGTCTTTGTACAGATCGGACAACTGTTGTTCGAGCTTGCGGAGCTCTAGTCTCATGCGGAGCAGTTCCGTCTCTTCCAGAGCGCGTCCTGCCGCATGGACGGTCCCCAGGCGCAGGGTAGCGATCCCAGCTCGCAAGTCATCTTTTATCCGCTGCAACAAACCCATACGACTCCCGGCTGACAGGGTATCATGGTTAAGCTGACAGTGAGAATTCTATCTCGTTAGCCTACACTCCTATCAGCGTATCAGTTCATTCAACTGATTGTACCCAACTCCAACTTTTTCTCCCATTTCCGCAGCATCGCCTCTCGCAGTCCCTGATGGGCTGGCTCTTTCAATCCTGGGTCTGATTTCAGTAGTGAAAAGGCCTCCTGCCTGGCCTGCTCCAACAGATCAGCGTCTCGCACCAGATGCGCCACACGAAACTCCGGCATCCCCCATTGGCGCAACCCAAAGAACTCTCCAGGGCCTCTAATCCGCAAATCATCTTCGGCAATTACAAATCCATCGTGTGACCGGACAAGCGCCTCCAGCCGTTCCCTTGCCGTAGACACCGACTCCTCACTTCCCATCGCACGTCCGCCCGACTGCGCCCTTCCTCGTCCCAGATGCCGGGCCATCAAGAGGCAATAGGCTTGCTGGTTGCCCCGCCCTACCCGTCCGCGCAATTGATGTAGTTGCGCGAGGCCAAACCGCTCGGCATGTTCGATCAAGATGACTGTCGCATTCGGCACATCGACCCCGACTTCAATCACCGTCGTCGCAACCAACACCTGAATCCTTCCGGCCTTAAAGTCGGCCATTACCGCTTCTTTTTCGGCCGCTTTCATGCGCCCATGCAGTAGGCCGACACGGAATTCCGACAATTCCCCGTTCTGCAACTGCTGGGCTCCCTGAATCGCTGCTTGAAGATCAACTTTTTCCGATTCGTCCACCAGCGGATAGACCACATACGCTTGCCGTTCGGCGCGCAACTCATCGCGCACAATCTGATAGGCACGCCGTCGCTGCGCGTCCTGAAAAAGAAATGTTCGCACTGGCTTTCGTCCAGGCGGCAAGACATCAATCACCGAGACATCAAGGTCACCATAGACCGTCATGGCCAATGTCCGGGGAATGGGTGTGGCCGTCAGGACAAGCACGTCCGGCTTATAGCCCTTGTCGATCAGAGTCTTTCGCTGCAGAACACCGAACTTATGCTGCTCATCAACCACTGCCAACCCCAAGTTCTTGAATTGTACTCCTTGCTGAATGAGGGCATGCGTTCCGATCGCCACGTGAACCTCACCCGATGCCAGTCGCTCAGCCTGTATCTTCTTCGCTGAACCTTTGCCTCCTCCACGCACGAGAGTCGTATGCAATCCTAGTGCTTGCAGCATTCCTGACAGGTTCCGATAGTGCTGCTCCGCCAGAATCTCAGTCGGTGCCATCAGCGCAGCCTGATAGCCTGAACCGCCGGCCAGCACCAGCGCATGCAAGGCAACCGCCGTTTTCCCAGATCCCACATCGCCTTGCACCAGACGATTCATGGGACGCGGCGAAATCATGTCCTGAAATATTTCGCGAATGACCCGATCCTGTGCGGCTGTGAGGCAAAATGGCAAGAGTCGACCAAGCTTTTCTAAGAGAGGTGTCTGCGAGTTGAACCGCAATTCCTTCGGCTCTTCGTGCACCGCTCGATGCCTGCTCGCCAAAGCCAATTGGAGCAAGAGGAGTTCTTCGAACGCCAAACGCCGGTGCGCCGGCGTCTTCCCTCGTTCCAGAAGCTGAAGATCCCTGCCGGTCTTGGGGAAATGGACATCTTGCAGCGCATCATGGATCGGGATCAGCCGCAGCCGCGCTCGAAGAGACATGGGCAGATGGTCTACGACTTCACGCCCATGGTCTGCCAACAGATTCCTCACCAGCATCCGCATCTGACGAGAGGTCCATCCCTTGGTCTCATGATAAATTGGAACGATTCGACCAACATGCAACGTCGATTCAGTGTCTTCTCCGATGACTTCGTATTGCGCCACATCCATGCGCGGGATCCTCCATCCCTGTCGATCGGCTATCACCCGACCGCTCATCATCACGCGAGTCCCAACCGTCAGCATCTCCTCCACATACGGTTGATTGAAGAAGACCACCTGCATTCGCCCAGACTGATCTTCAACGCCGACTTCCACCAGACTCAACCGCCGATTCCTTGTTCGTTTCGCCTCACATGAGCCGATCACCCCACAAATCGAGACACTCATCCCCGGAACGAGATTTCCGATCGGTGTCATGACCGATCGGTCCTCATAGCGCCACGGGATGGTCCAGAGCGCATCCTCCACAGTCGCGATCTGCAATCGTTGCAAAACATTGGTGCGCTTCGGCCCGACACCTTTGATGAACCGGACAGAAAGATTCCAGAGATCGGATCTGCCGGTGCCCGCCACTTTGGAGTGACTGGAAGCCTGCGTTGGCAAATCTTTTTGGGGGATGAGATTCTCTTGATCAACGGCTCGAAGCGCCTTAATGAGCACCGACGCCGTCTGCAATCGTCGACGCTGCTCATCAAGCGGCAGCCCGGAGTGAAAATCGACGAAGAGATCCCGCAATGAAATCAGACGGGCTTCAATGGCCTTGGAGTACACGTCTTGACGGAGAGCCGACAAGACTTGTGACGAGATAAATGAACTGAGATTTGTGACAGCGCCTAGGTGAGCACCAGCATCTCGGCACGCAAACTCGATCGGGCGCGCGATGCGGTCCAACCACTCCTGAAGCGGCGCGTGCGGACTCGATTCAGTGGGAGCCGGCATACGGGAGGAGATCGTAGCACAGCAACCCTCAGCGCTCAATGAACCAGATACACGACATATCAGGATCCATCGACTGTTTTTACTCGATTGCTTGGTCGCTTTTCCGTAGGGTGCTACACTCGATTTCGACAATTCATGTATCGCCGCAACATCAAACATATTCTGATACCGCTTGCAGCCGGCCTGGCTCTGGTGATTGGCTACAACCTATTTCTCAAGCCTATCCTACCGCCGATGGTGCAGCGCACAGAAACCGTCGAACCGGTCGCACCTCCTCCCGCTCCGCCACGGAGCGGGTCGCCAGAAAGTGAGGACAAATCGGTTCGCGTACTTGATCACAGCCTGGTCCCGCCTACCCCCCATGGGGGCCTGCTGGAAGCCATTCGCGATGAAATCGAAAAACATAACTTATCGCTCGCTGAAACGAAACTGAAAGAGCTCCCTTCGGCTGTCCTGTCAGACGCAACGTCCAGGCCCTTCGTCGCAATCCTGTGGAACAATCTCGGATTGCAGCAGGAACGACTCAATGGCACTCGGGCTTCGGTCAAAGCGTTCAAGCTAGCGGCGGATCTCGACGACTCGAATTCCGTGATCCTTATGAATCTGGCCCATGCCTATTGGGAACAGCGAGACAGAGGGCTGAATGCAGAATTCCTGATGAAATTGATGAAGGTGGCCCCAGAAGAACCATTCCCGCACCTGGCTATGGCTGACCTGTTGCAAGAACAGGATGAACTACAGGAAGCCGCGAAACACTTGGACCAGGCAGCTGACCGAGCACGACACGATCCAGGATTGCGGTCCTACCTCGCTGCCGTCACGACAAAAGTGCGCCGCACGCAGTCGGTTGAATCCCGCATGACTGCAAAAAGCAGCACTCACTTTGTCGTGAAGTTCGACGGTGAGGAAGACCAGAATACTTGGATCTCAGCGCTGGAGATTCTGGAAGAAGCCTATCGAGAGATTGGACAGAAGTTCAGTCATTTTCCCTCGAAGCCGATCATGGTCGTCCTCCACGCCAAGGATTCGTTTCAAGGGGCGACCGGGAGCCCGGCTTGGGCCGATGGTCTCTATGACCCCACCCTTGGGCGCATTCAGATTCCCACTCAAGGAGCAACCACGGATCCAAAGTGGTTGGCAAGCGTACTTCGTCACGAATACGTCCACGCCCTACTCCATGATCGCTTCGGAGCAAACAGCGGCGCATTGCCGACCTGGCTGAACGAAGGCCTGGCCATGCAATTGGCCGGAGATGCATGGCCCGAGCTTGATCGGGCCATGCGCGGGGATATCACGGTCATTCCCTTAGCGTATTTAGAAGGCTCTTGGGGCGCACTGCCAGCCAGTGCGTCGACAGTGGCCTACGCAGAAGCTAACTCGGCAACACGCTACTTGATTGAGCGATGGGGAATGGCCCGCGTCGATGAACTGCTAAATGCGTTGCAAGCGAAGTCATCCGTAGCCGATGCGATTCAGAACAAACTATCTGTCTCCTACGAACAGTTCCACCGACAGTGGCTCGAGAGCTTCGAAGCGAGTCAACCGTAACGTCGCTCTACTTGCTTGCTAGTCGATTGGCCTTAGATACTAGATACTCGCGCTGCTAGATCGATCCTGCCACAGACCCTTCCTGGGAGAAGTTAGGCCAAGAGGGAAGTAGATCAGCCTGATCGCTGTGCGACTGCTCTGGCCCTTCATCGGACTCCCGCTGAGATAGCTGATCCTCCCACAAAACTTTCTTTCCACTTGGATCATACATGCGAATACTAAAGTTAAAGGCATGAGAGTTCGCGGGTGGACTGCTCTCCGGCTGGAGCGATGGGCCTGCAATCAGCTGGGCTCGCGGAATTTTCATGCTGGCAGTCGTAAACTCATCCTCCCAGACAAGCATGCCGGTCGCCAAGTCCATGGCACGCAGCAAAAACACCGGCTCCTCGATCGTCGCTTCAACACTTTGCACCTTCGTGATGATTGCGTGCCGTGGGAGCACGGTCGATACGAGCTTCCCTTCTGCCTTCCCGTCAGGTTGCACCAGATTGAGTCGCCCTTCCCATTGGAACACTCCGGTATTGGCATCGTATACCCGCAATACAAAATTAGAGAGATCTGTCGCGCCAAGTCCGACTCCTCCAGCAAAAACCCGCGGCCCGCGACTCGATCTCACCCCATCACTTTCTTTAACGGATAGTTCATACACGTCATCGGACAAGATGACGCCCGACTCAGTATCATAGACCTTTACTGCGATCGTCGAGACGGTACCGATTTGATACCCAAACCCTGCCGCCACAATTGTCTTTTTTCCCTCTTCGCTGGTTTCTCCCCAAGCCTGACCAATGGAGGATGAGAGACACAAGACGACCGCGACGACCCAGCTCAGAATCCTCGAAGAGGCATGGTACGCTCCACCCCGCGGTTGATCAGTCAGATCAGAACAACTCGCCGATACAACCCATGTATGCAACATATATCTACCCTCCAAACAGCTGTGTGCATTCTGAAAGAGGGTAGGTCGTTCGTAAATTCCTCGCTGTTAGGAAGAAGCCCCTCGAAAGGGGGGCTTGGAGAAGAAAGGGACCCGCTTCGTCAGTTTTGTCGACTGAGGGGCTTGGCTTCGCCAAACCATTGATACCGATGGCGAGTAATCATGCGATAGCCCAATCGGCCAGCCGCTTTGCGGAAGGGAACCCTAACCACCACAGCAGAAGTTTCCCATCTGGGAGGTTAGGAAGGAGAGGGAGAAGCGTGTCGAGCCCCTAGAGTACTTCTCCAGAAGGTCGAATCAAAGAAAGCCACAGCAGGACGACACTCTCACCCTAGAGCCACTAGGGCCTCATCGCTTTGATACGTGAGGAATCTGACATCCGTTCCTGCTTGCCCAGCTTATAGTTGGTCAAGCTTCGTTTTTATGACAACACAGAGTCGACATTCCCCATCATACAGCAGAAGACAAGCCTACCCGGGCAACTTGGCTATCTGCTGACTGATCGTTACCCACAGTAGAAAAAGGCTAACACTGAGATATTCACGACAACAAGGCACCCATTGCCGAACTTTTCTTCGACGGTCTATAGTGACCGAATGCAACAACGCCTCTTGCTGATTCTGGTACTCAGCACCCTCATTATTGAGGCAGGGTTTCTCTTCCTACAGAGCGAGACTTCCATCCCGCTAGTTATTGATTGGAAGATCAGCTTTTTCATTCTCATACCGCTTGGACTCGCTCTTTTGATTTGGTTCCAGTTTCGATGGGCATCAGCGGTTTGTGTCTTCTACGCTACGGTTGGGTTGGCAATGGACGTCGCAACGATCGTTCAGACACCGGCAAAGGATTCAGAAGGAATTGTCTCTATGGTGGGAAGCGGAATCAGCGGGCTTTTCTATTTCTGCTTGATCGTGTTCGGCGGACGGTCGTTTTTAGGCATGAGCCAGGGACCGACGCCTCCAGAATCCCGCCCTCCCAGTCCTCCGTCCCTTTCTTGAGTGGGAGCTGTTTGACACCGACGAATCCAGCTTCTTTCAGCCATCCCGTAGTTTCCGGTACGGAATAGGTATTTCCCCCTCGCGTGAACAACAGCATCGACACAGCAAACAAGCTTGCTTCTACTGGGTACACACCTTCGCGATCGTGTAGAAATGCATCTTGGATGATGAGTCGTCCCCCCGGCCTCAATCCTGCCGCCGCTCGGCGAAAAATAGCCTGGTTCTCTTCGGGCGAATAGATGTGCAGCACGTTCGAATACCAGATCACATCGTAGGTACCAGGAATAGGCTCGTTGGAGAAATCAAGTGGGAGATAGGACAGTCGCCGCCTCGCTTTGTGAGTATCGGCGATTTCTTTGGCGACCTCAAGCGCGGCCTCTCGATCGCAAACAGTGGCGCGAAGCATTGGATGCTTCGCGAGAAATGCCATGGCGTAGGTGCCTGGCCCTCCGCCGAGGTCCAGCAGTGTTGTAGAACCAGCTAAAGGGATCTGGGCCGCAATTGCCGGGGCAATTTCCAAGGTCCTGTGGTGCATGGCCCAGGTGAATTGCCTACGGTAGTCCGGACTGTCTGGAGTATCATGGTCGATCGGCAAACCACTCCGCACAGATTCCAACAGCCGTATCCAGTCCCCCCAATGGCTTTTGATCAAATTCAAATAGCCGCCGCGATAGGCGCTATGGTCGACATTCAGCGCTGTAGCTCCAAGTCGGCTATTCCTATAGCCCGCTCCTTTTTTCTGCAATACCCCGACCGCTGCAAGATTACGACATAGGATGCTCAAGCCCCGTTCGCTGACCTTGAGCTGCTTGGCAAGGTCGGGGATCGTCCACGATCGGTCGCCGACGGTCGTAAACAGATCCAGTTCCAGCGCGACCAGCAACACACGTGGCAATCGATAGGATGAGACCGCGTCCCGAAATTCGTTGAAGGTCGTGATGCGTTGAGTCACGATGCGCGTCCGATTTGCCTGCAACACCATCTGAGGAGATCTTCTAGTTTGGTTCGATTCTGCAGATCCGCATCTCGCGCAAATGTGATCGCCACGAACTCGTCCGTCATCTCGGTCTCCTCTACAAACCCGGATTGAAGGAGGAGCGCCCGGTATTTGGCGACAGCCGGCTGGAGAAAGTATTTGGCCTGTTTCGCAACTTCATCGATTCCTAAGTCCTCCGGCGTACCTTCCGACATGAGCACCATGACCTCATCCATCGCCATCCCATACTGGCAAAGGACTCTCCCGTCCGGTCTGACTTCTAAGAGCCAGCCGTCTCCACCAAGATCCATGACGAGCGGACCGTTAGGCTCCAATTCGTAAAACTGGGGGAAAGACCGCATCAGGTCGGCACGAAGCTGGGTCCAGTCTTGGGAAGCCGGCTCGGTCATGCCTGCATCCCTCGATGAGGTCGCGACTGATATGGATCGGCGAGGCGGGCGCGAAGTGTGCGCAGGCGTTGCGTGTTTTCTTCCAGTTTCGGCAGGCGATACTTGCGATCCATGTACACCACCTGTTCGAGCAGATCTGCGGCGTCCTGCAAACGCCCCATGTCTTCATAACATTGAACCATCACGTATCGGGCACCACCGACGCGAAGCTCATCGCCTAACCGCTCGGCAACCGACTGGCTGGTTTGACAGCAGGCGGTGGCCTCATCGTAGCGTTTTTGCATCAAGAATGTGCGGCCGATCATGCGCCAGGCGTCCGCCACACCGCCCAGATTACCCAACCGACGCATCAACTCCAACGACCGTTCGTACAACTGAATGGCCTCCTCAAAGTGACCGGTTTCACGAGCCACCAGACCAAGGTCCGAGAACAAGACAGCTTGGGCCGGCTCATCATGCGTTTTGGTCATGAGATCGAGGGCCTCCAGATAATACGCCCGTGCCCGATCCCATTCGCCGGCATCAGCCCGGAGGTTCCCCAGGTTTGCCAGCGTCGTCCCGATGCCCTTTTCATCACCGAGGAATTTTTGCAATTCCAAGACCTCCTGATAGTTCGCCTGGGCGGCATCACGCCGTCCGCTGACTGCGCAGATGTTCCCCAAGTTACCAAGTGTGGCGACCAAGGCACGTTGATCACCGGTGAGCCGATCATACTCTAACGCCTTGGCGTAACAGGTATAGGCCTCCGTGTAGAACCCTCGTGAGAAATGCTCGTTACCTTGTCGATTCAATTCTTCGGATAGGCTGTGACGCACTGTCATGACGCCACTGACAAGAGCTGTTCCACTTGCTGTTTCCCACCGACTAGGATGGAGGCACCGTCTCCGACAAGCAGGCTATCGAAGTTGTACTTCAGGAGGCGGCGGAGTCCATCCTTGGCCTTTTGGATGTCCACATACTTTTCGGCAGGAAGCAGACGTACGGAACCTGGCGGTTTGCCGATCAGCGCATCCCCTACGATCAACACACCTCGCCCCCGTTCGATAAACAATGCTGATTCTCCCGAAGACTTCTGATTCTCTAGATGGATAGCCCATATCCCGCCTGGTAATAACTCACCATCCTTGTAGGTCTTCGTTGGAGTCACATCCATCTGAGCGGCATCGGCTTCCGGCACTCGCAGCTGACACCCGAGCTCTGCCTGATAGACTGCAGCCTCTCGGAGGTGATCTCGGTTCGTGACAATGATGTAGTCGACCGGCTCATGTCGGCGGACGACCGTTCTCGCCTCGGCCGTCATCGGGGGTGGGTCTACTAGGATCTTATGCTCACCGATCATCAGAAACAGCCCATTGAAGTCGAGCTGCTTCTCGTCGGAAAACCACGACCATTGCCAGATATCGGGCAGGATTTGTTTCATGGCAAGACACGGCGGATTTTCATTGAGAATTCATGACATCACAGAAATCACAGGGCTGCGATGGCGTCCTTGACCGTCTTGGTGACTTTCGTCCGGATGCTTGCTTCATGAGGCAAGTCGATAATGTCGTCCTCGGGCACGGTGATAAATTTACGATTCGGCCCTTTCGTCAGCGAGATCAAAAACATGCTGTTGGAGGGAGTGACAGGAATCACGACTTGGACGGACCCGTCAATTCCCTGTACCACTTCTAGAAACTTTTGTTTCCCCTCCTCCATCTCATCCATTATTTCCCCTTCTCCTCTCCACATCATTTTCTAGCAGGCGGGGGCTGATGTTTCTCTTACCACCCACATTGACCGATCGCCGCCAGCTTTCTAGATTCGATCGAGTCTTGGCGGGCGGTCAGCAAGCATAGAGAAACATCTGTCCCGGCCTGCTACATCTTATTTCCACCTGCCAACAGCTTCTCGACCTCTACCACAATCACGTCGGCTCCCGCCAAGTCCATATTGCCGACTCGCTGCCAGCGGATGACGCCATGCTGGTCGATCACATACACATTGGGAATAAACTTTCCCCCACCATACAGCTTATCTGTCACCTTGGCGGGATCTAACAGATAGGGATAGGTGACCTTGACCGGAAAGCCAGACAAGAATTCGCCCACCTCTCGCTTCGCATTGCCTGACGAATTGACGCCCAGCACGGCCACCTGCTTGCCTTGTGTCGACTCATATACTTTTTGTAAGGCGCTCCCTTGCATCATGCATGGATCGCAGATATGAAAGAGTCCCAGCACCACAACTTTACCTTTATAGGACTCGAGCGACACAGTTTCACCGGTGATGGCAGCGAGGGTGAACGATGGGGCTTTCTCTCCCACCTGAAACAACCCGGCCGCGAACATCAGCGGAGCACACAGCAGCGGGACGGTCAACACCCCGAATGCCAGTAACAGCTTTCTCATTGCGACCTCCCTTTCGAGAAGAGCTCCGAGCCTCGTGATCGATAGTAGGAGGCTCAAAACAATCCGCCAACGGCGTTCTCTCATCGCTCAGGCTATCGGCTCCTAAGAGCTGTATCCTATCATGGCAATTTTTGGAGGGGCAACCGCAGCGTAGAGTAGAAACTAATCTTGGGCAGGACCTTCGCGCTGGTTCAGCATATCCTTGAGCTGTTCCTTGGCCGTCCCCTCAAATCGAACAAACTCGATTCCGAATCGATCACCTTGCTTCCATCGGACGATGGCAAGAGTGATGATGATCGGAGGCCGAGCACCTGGAGGCTGCACGTGAAGACACACGCGCGCTCCGATAGGAAGCTGGATCTGACTGTCAACCTCACCTCCGGCGAGTGTCAGGTTCCTCACAATCCCATGGCCTGCCCCTTCGTCTCCGGTGAATTGGACGGGATAATCGACCGGCACTCGCGGTCGACCTCTTGGTTGCAGCTCTTTTTCGTCGTCTTGTTCAGGCGGCATAATATCGTAGGAGTCTACTCAGCGCGCTGATTCGAACAAGCCAAGCTGAAGCTCTTCCGCGCGGGTAAACGGGAGGGGATAGCGTTCCGTGAAACAGGCTGTACAGTATTGATCCGGCGTCTTCGGCGCAGACTTGAGCATCCCATCAAGGCTGAGATAGGCCAAGCTGTCCGCAGTGATGTATTTGCGGATTTCTTCGGTTGAGTGATCGGATGCGATCAGCTCTTTTTTCGTCGGAGTATCGATTCCATAGAAACAGGGCGAGATGATCGGCGGTGAGCTAATTCGCATGTGGACTTCTTTCGCCCCAGCTTGTCGGATCATCTTGACGATCTTGCGACTCGTCGTGCCACGAACTAACGAATCGTCAATGACGACGACCCGCTTCCCCTCCAACACCTCCGGCACGGCATTCAGCTTAACCTTGACCCCGAAGTGACGAATCGACTGTTCGGGTTCAATGAATGTCCGCCCGACGTAGTGGTTACGGATCAAACCGGTTTCAAAGCGAATCCCGGCCCCTTCGGCATAACCAAGCGCCGCCGGGACACCGGAGTCTGGAACAGGAATGACGATATCTGCCGGTACCCCCGCCTCCTGAGCCAACTGCCGTCCCAGCGCCTTACGCGTGGTATAGACGGTGTTTCCCCCGAAGATTTTACTATCAGGCCTGGCAAAATAAACATACTCGAATACACACATGGCTGGATTCTGTTTGGGAAACGGATGATGACTATCGAGCCCTTGGTCGGTGATCACGATCAGCTCACCCGGTTCCACCTCTCGAATATACTCGGCATCGAGCAAGTCCAACGCACAGGTCTCCGACGCCACAATCCAGCCACCGCGAAGACGCCCGATACATAGAGGCCTGAGTCCGTACGGATCACGCGCGGCGAGGAGCCCATTGTCGGTCATCAAAACAACAGAAAATGCGCCGCGCACCTGACTCAGCGCATCGACGACACGCGCAAGAAAGGAATCTGCGCGTGAATGGGCGATGAGGTGGATAATGACCTCACTATCCGATGTGGACTGGAAGATCGCCCCGTAGGCTTCCAGTTCGTGTCGGAGCATCTGGGCATTGATAAGATTGCCGTTGTGAGCCAACGCCAAATTGCCCAGCGCGAAATTCACGGTCAGTGGCTGCACATTCTTAAAGTCGTTGCCGCCGGTCGTGGAATAGCGATTGTGTCCGACGGCCATATGGCCGGGCAATTTCTCCAGCACTGATTTGTGAAAAATGTCGGCGACAAGACCCATGCCTTTCTGCACGAACACTTGCTCCCCATCTCCCGCGACAATTCCGGATGCCTCTTGCCCGCGATGCTGCAGCGCGTACAGACCCAAGTACGTCAGATTGGCGGCTTCTTCGTGGCCGAAGACGCCGAAGACGGCGCATTCGTCGTGGAACTTATCAGGCGATACGATCGGCAGTTCTTTGTGCATGATCCTCAACGATTCACGAGGCTAGGAGTGGTTCAACGTTCGCTCCAGAGAACACGCCCACCGATCATATAATGTCGCCACCGGCTGGTCGATCACCTGTTCCATCGAACCTTCCTCTCCCACAGACACAACCAGCCGTTCGCCGGAAACAGCCCCGATCACTTCCACCGGCACACCAAAGCGCCTCGCCTCGGAAAGTATAGCCTGTCGATCGACCTGCTTTGCGGAGACCACCACCCGCGATTGACTTTCGCCAAAGAGAACGGCGTCTTTTCGAAGCCGACCTCTGTTCAATCTTACTACGGCACCGAAAGTCTGTTCTGGTCCAGAGATACAGCTTTCCGTCAATGCGACAACGACACCGCCTTCCGAACAATCATGGGCGGATCGTAAGAAACCATTCTGAATTAGGGACAGCACGCAATCATGGAGCCCCTTTTCCGCAGTCAGACTTAGATAGGGCGGCGATCCCTGTTCACGAGCATGCACGACCTTGAGATACTCCGATCCACCCAAATCCTCACGAGAAGAGCCAAGCAAGAGGATCTCGTCGCCTTCCTGCTTGAACCACTGAGTCATCGACCGTTCCACATCATCGATCAACCCGACCATACCCAGCATGGGGGTTGGGTAAATGGAAAGTCCATTCGTTTCATTATAAAAGCTGACGTTCCCGCTCACGATGGGAATCTGAAAATGCTCGCAGGCGTCTTTCATGCCTTCGATTGCCATCACGAACTGCCACATGATCTCCGGTCGCTCCGGATTGCCGAAATTGAGACAATCCGTCAAACCAATCGGTACCGCCCCGGAGCAGACGAGATTCCGCGCTGCCTCGGCCACGGCTAGCCGGGCCCCTTCATAGGGATTCAATAGACAATAGCGGCTGTTGCAATCGACCGTCATGGCTACAGCTTTGTTCGTGCCTTTGATCCGCACCACCGCGGCATCGGATCCAGGACGAACCGTCGTATTCGTCCTCACCATGTGATCATACTGTTCGTAGACCCACCGCTTGCTGGCGATGGTCGGCGACTCCAACAAGGCCAACAGGGCCACATTCGCGTCTTTCACATCTGGGAGGACGTCATAATTCAGGTTCGTCAACATATCTTGATAGGCTGGCGGCTGATAGGGTCGCTCATAGCGCGGACCGTCGTCAGCCAATGCCTTTGCCGGAATCAGCGCCACAACCTTCCCCTGATCTTTCACACGCAAGATACCGTCTGCCGTTACCTTTCCGACTACAGCCACATCCAAATCCCACTTCCTGCATATGGCGATACAGTCCTCTTCTTTGCCGGCTTTTGCCACCATCAACATCCGCTCTTGCGACTCGGACAGCATGATCTCGTATGGCGTCATCCCAGGCTCTCGCCTCGGGACCACAGTCAGATCCAATTCCATCCCGTTGCCGGCGCGGGACGCCATTTCGCAGGACGAACTCGTCAGCCCTGCCGCCCCCATATCTTGAATCCCTACGAGCAGATCTCCCTCCATCAACTCGAGACAAGCTTCTAGTAGCAATTTTTCGGTAAAGGGATCACCAACCTGTACCGTCGGCCGCTTCTGCTCTGATTGATCGTCGAACGAATCGGACGCCATCGTCGCCCCATGAATTCCATCACGGCCTGTTTTTGACCCGAAGTAGATCACGGGATTATCGATGCCTGCCGCCGTGCCACGGAAAATTTTGTCTTTATAGGCCAGCCCGAGACAGAACACGTTGACCAATGGATTCAGCGCGTAGATATCATTGAAGACGATCTCGCCTCCCACAGTAGGCACTCCCATGCAATTGCCGTAACCAGCAATGCCGGAAACGACCCCCTTCATGAGATGACGAGTCTTGGGCGAGTGCAGCTCTCCAAACCGCAGGGAATCGAGCAACGCAATCGGCCTCGCGCCCATCGTAAAGATATCGCGCAGAATGCCGCCCACTCCCGTGGCTGCACCCTGATAGGGCTCGATAAAAGATGGATGGTTATGCGATTCCATCTTGAACACCACGCACAACCCGTCCCCGATATCGACGGCCCCGGCATTTTCCCCTGGCCCTTGAACGACACGAGGCCCGGTCGTCGGCAGTTTTTTTAAATGCACGCGCGAGCTTTTGTATGAGCAGTGCTCAGACCACATCGCCGAGAACATGCCGAGTTCCGTCAGATTGGGCTCACGCCCGAGAATGTCGATGATTTTTTGATACTCCTCGCTCGTCAAATTGTGCTGAGCGATGAGTTCTTTGGTAATTGGCGGTGTACTGGCCTGCATCATGTCCTAAACTTCATAGTAACAAAACGTTCCACAGTATATCGAATCTGCTACAGATGTGTCTTCAGGACATGGCGGCAACAGCTGCACGCACTGGACAACTTGACCGGCGAGATACCAGAATAGCACCTCGCCGGTCCGTCGATCTGAATCGTAAGCCCTGAGCTGTTACTGAACTTCCACCTTAATGGCTGCTTCCGCGGCTAACATTTGATGATCCTTATCTGCCGCAACAACCTTGATTTCATGAGTCCCGGGACTCATCCCTTTGACGGTCTTTTTGTCCCAGCCCTTTTGGTATTCGCCATCCACAAAACAATGGGCATGCGTCGCCTGGGTGCCCTTCGTTAGCTCATAGACCAGTTCAATATCTTTTCCCACCTTGGCGCCAGGCGCCGGACTCGTGATCGTGAGCTTGCTCCCGTCATCTGTCGCAGCAAACACACCAGCGCCTGAACCCAAGGTTAATAGCCCAATGGCTGCCACCAATGCACCTATACGTCTCATTGCGACCCTCCTCTAGGTATAAAAGAAGTTGAAGCTGTTACCGACCAACTGACTGAATACTTTACCGTGCGCACTTCCGATCTTCAATCCTCTGGAGAGCGATCCCGCCAAATCATCGTTGGAGCGCTTACCGGACTTCTGCCACCTGCTTGTGCTCTAACGACGCGATCATCGATCGAAAGATGTGTCGCCCATCTTCATTTCCCAACATGGTCTCCACGCAGCGCTCCGGATGGGGCATCATGCCCAGGACATTCCCCTCGGCATTGCAAAGTCCTGCAATATTGTCGAGCGAACCGTTTGGACAACTCCCCGGCGTGACCGTCCCATCTACCGTGCAATAGCGGAAGGTGATCTGTGCATTGGCTTGAAGCCCAGCTAAGGTCACGGAATCGGTGTAGTAGTTCCCATCCGCATGCGCGATTGGAATTTTGAGCACCTGACCAGGTTTGCACGCATTCGTAAACGGCGTCGCTGCATTCTCCACTTTGACGTAGGTCTCGCGGCAGATAAAGTGCAGCGACTTATTTCGTAACATGGCGCCGGGCAACAAACCCGCTTCCAGTAGAATCTGAAATCCGTTGCAAATCCCCAGCACCAATTTTCCCTCAACCGCAAACTGCTTGACCGCCTGCATGACCGGAGAAAACCGCGCAATCGCTCCGGTGCGGAGATAATCGCCATATGAAAATCCTCCCGGCAGGATCACCGCATCCAAGCCGGCTAATGACGACTCCTTATGCCACACCATTGTGGCATTCTGCCCGAGCACATCTTTCAAGACATGCGCACAGTCGTGATCGCAATTACTACCGGGAAATACAAGAACACCGACATTCATGTGGCAAACCCCACGCGAAGTTACGCGGTCAATTCATACCGATAGTCTTCAATAATCGTATTCGCCAGGAGCTTCTCGCACATCGACTTGACCACCACTTCAGCCTTGGCCGTATCGGCCTCCTGAAGGTCCAGTTCCATATATTTCCCGACACGCACATTTGCCGCGTGCTTGAACCCCAAGGAGTCTAGCGCATGCTCAATAGCCTTGCCTTGAGGATCCAAGATGCCTGACTTCAACGTTACGTGAATTTTGGCTTTCACAACTTACTCTCCTGCTTTTCTTCGGCCTCATTCAACCGATCCACATATTTCTTGATCCAGAAGATTACTGCAATGGTGAGTCCGCCGCAAAACACCAAGGCCACGAACGCCCACCGCCAGGGTGACTCATTTAACCGATAGGCCATCACCCCGATAATGGCCGCCCAAACCACCACCGAAGCCACCAGCCCATAATTCAAATATGCCCGCAGCATCTTTTCTCTTTCTCTACCCTTTACTTTCTTGAAGGGGGATGGTGGGGTTGTCCTGAACTGCGTGCATGCAACGAGCATCGCTCGCACCGATTACAATCCCATCAGCCTCGCATGCACGTTGCGCGAGCAAAGAGGACAACCCTGCTATCCCCTTCTCACCCTTTACCCGCACACCCTTTTCAACACCTCCTGATACGCCTCCTCGATCTTCCCCATATCCTTCCGAAATCGATCTTTATCCATCGATTCGCCGGTCGTCATGTCCCAAAAACGGCACGTGTCTGGAGAAATCTCGTCCGCCAAGATCAGTTTATTGTGAAACACCCCGAACTCGAGCTTGAAATCGACGAGCTGCATCTTCCGTTCAGTGAAGAACGGCTTGAGGATCGTATTGATCGCGTGCCCGAGCTCTCGTAACTCCCGCAAGATGCCTGGGGTCGCCACATTCATCAGACGCAGATGATCATCGTTCACCAACGGGTCTCCCAGCGCATCGTTCTTATAATAGAATTCAACAACCGCCGGATCGATCCGGTTCCCCTCTTTCAACCCGAGTCGCTTGGCCAAACTCCCCGCGACGACGTTCCGAACCACGACTTCGATCGGGACGATCCTGACTTTCTTGGTGAGCATTTCCCGGTCATTCAACCGCTCCACAAAGTGTGTCCGGATCCCACTTTGCTCCAAGAGCTGAAACAGTCGCTCGGAGACCTTATTGTTGATGACGCCTTTTTCGAGGATAGTGCCGCGCTTCTGTGCGTTGAAGGCCGTCGCATCGTCTTTGAAATACTGCACGACCTGGTCTGGATTTCCCGTCGAAAAGATCTTCTTCGCCTTGCCTTCGTAAAGAAGCTCGCCCATCGCCATGATCGGACCTCTGTGGTTCAACTTACTGCGCCAACAGCTCGACAATCTCGTCCAGCGATTTCATCGTACCAAGTATGGTCGGACTCCCGAATCGCCGCGTATAGCGAAATTCTTGCACCTTCTCAAGCGACAACACCAGGCTGTGAAAATCCTCCAGCTTGGAGGTTTCAAAGTACGTAATGAAATCCAGATCGTCCAGCCCACTGGAGTGATAGAGCTTCCGCTTGACCGATTTTAAATACGGTAACGTGGCGGCGGTATGTTCCTGCATCATCTCGGCTCGTTTCTCCTGATCCAGCCCCCACCACTCGGCTGACTTCCTGACCGGGATCACGATGGCATAGGGATGCTGGCCGGGTTCACTGACCGCCTTCAAGTCAGCCTTCATCGGATCAGGAAATCCCGGGACGTAATTCGGTTTTTTGGTAAGCCCGTGCATGACCCCGACCGTCTTGAGGTATCTCCCGAATTGGCTGCTCTTCAGATCCAGGAGAAATTCCTGCGTCGCGCGCAATTCCGCCGCATGAATCCGGAACAAGAGGTCAGCGTGATCGGAAAGCCCTCGAAGCAGGTACAGATCGATTGCCACATGCTCCCGATGCTGTTCCACCACACCTTTGAGCGATGTCAAACGAACGATCCGCATCGCGGGGTCTTGCTTCGCCCACTCGTCATTCAGCGCGAAGAGGGCAAACGTGCCGTAGACTCCGGGTTCCGTAAGAAGTTTCTCGCGATCCGCCGCAGCCTGCGCATCGGTTAGCCAAGGACCGGCTATCAGGCACATAAACATCAATGCCATCACAAATGATCGTGTCATAATCTCTCCTTCTGCCTCCTGACACCGGGCGCATGACGAGGGTTCCGCCCGAATACTCGCCGATAGATCTGATCGAGATGACGCAGATAGTACTTGGGGTTGAAACAGGCTGCAATCTCACTGTTCTTCAGATGCTGGGAGATAAAAGGATCTTTGCCGGCTAACTCTTGCAGTGCGCCTCCGCCTCTCCAGGAGGCCATTGCATTGCGCTGAACCGCTTCGTAGGACTCTTTTCGCTGCGCCCCTTTCTCAACCAAGGCCAGCAGCAGCCGCTGCGAATACACAAGTCCTCCGGTCAATTCAAGGTTTCGCCTCATTCGATCAGGATAGACGACCAAATGTTCGATGAGATCAGTGACTTTGGCGAGCATGTAGTCGATCACAATTGTGCTATCCGGCATGATCACCCGCTCAACCGACGAATGGCTGATATCCCGTTCATGCCAGAGCGCCACATTCTCCATCGCCGCCAGACTGTTCGCCCGCACGAGCCGCGCCAAGCCACAAAGATTCTCCGAGACAATCGGATTCCGTTTGTGAGGCATCGCCGACGATCCCTTCTGGCCTTCTGAAAAATACTCTTCCGCTTCGAGCACTTCCGTACGCTGAAGGTGGCGGATCTCGGTGGCAAATTTCTCGATGCTTGCCGCAAGCAACGCAAGGGCTGTGGCATACGACGCGTGGCGGTCTCGTTGGACGACCTGATTCGAGACAGGATCGGCCTTCAAGCCGAGCTTGGCGCACACATACTCTTCAATGTCCGGTCCCTGATGCGCAAAGGTCCCCATGGCGCCGGACAGTTTGCCGACCGCAATCTCGGTCCGCACCTGCCGTAACCGCTCGTGATGGCGGCGGACTTCTTCATACCACAGGGCGAGCTTCAGCCCAAATGAGATCGGCTCCCCGTGAATGCCATGTGACCGCCCCACCATGACCTGATCCTTGTACCGGAACGACTGCCGCTTCAAGACAGCCAGTAACCGTTCAACCCCTTCCAGGATGAGATCCAGAGCCTCGGTCATTTGAACGGCCAGTGAGGTATCGACGATGTCCGAGGACGTAAGTCCCATGTGGAGAAACCGATGTTCCGGTCCCACCGTGTCCATGAGCGATTCGAGAAAGGCGATCACATCATGCTTGGTGACCTTTTCGATTTCGGCAATCCGGTCGACGTCGATCTTGGCCTTCTTCCGGATTTTCGCCGCCGTTCCACGTGGCGCTTGCTTGGCATGCTCGAAGGCGGCGCAGGCCTGTAGTTCAACCTCCAGCCAGATCTCATATTTACGTTTCAGATCCCAGATCGCCTTCATCTGGGGACGTGTATACCGTTCAATCACGATCAGCTTTCCTCCAGATTCCACGATCAGGGTCTGCTCGCTTCGCGGCCAGCCGCGACTCGGTGGCCAAGGCCTTATCAAGAACCGCGTTCACGAACTTTGAGGCATCCTCGTCGCCGAAACTCTTTGCCAGTTCGATGGCTTCGTCCATCGTAACCTTGGCAGGCACCTCATCCAACCACAGCAACTCGTACAGCCCGGCACGCAAGATGTTGCGGTCGACGATCGGCATGCGGTTCACAGTCCAATTCGTCGCGTACTTACCGATAGTGGCATCGAGCTCTTTTTTACGCTCCAGCACACCCTGCACCAACTGTTCCGCAAACGCTCTTGACTCATCGGACGCCTCGCATTCACGCCAAAACTCGTCAAGATGCACGCCGGACTTCCCGTGAATGTCATGCTGAAAGAGGATCTGCAAGGCTCGCTCGCGAGCTTGGTGACGAGAGCCCATAGTTATACAGTGGGAACGTGAGAACGTTGAAAAGCTCGCACGCTCACAGACTGGCAAGAGAAATGACTCACCGTTTTGTTCTTCCTACTGCCCGCCGATTTTGGCTTGAAGACTTTCGACTTTCCAATTTTTCAACGTCCCCCCTGGATCTTTCTCATTACCATCACCATCTCGATCGCGGACTTCGCCGCCTCGCCGCCTCGGTTGAACTTCTTCGTATCCGCTCGCTCCACGGCCTGCGCCACCGTCTCGGTGGTCAACACACCAAAGATGATCGGCACATCGGTGTCCACGGCCGCTTGCCCGACGCCACGGCTGACTTCGGCACAGATATACTCGAAATGCGGGGTGTCCCCACGAATCACCGCCCCCAAGCAAATCACCGCATCAAACCGGCCTGACTTGGCCATGGTGCGCGCGACCAGCGGAATTTCGAACGCGCCCGGTACCCGGACGACCATCACATTCTCTTGCGGAACACCTTGGACAGTCAGTGTCTCGACACAGGCATGCAGCAGTCTGCTCGTGACCTGCGCATTGAACTTCGCAGCCACAATGCCGAACCTGAATCCAACCGCGCGGCGTGAGCCTTTTCTAAGTTTCATAGGAAGATAGAACGTGTGAATGTGTCAAGATGTGACCCATAACCGATGTGGCCCCTAAAGCGTTGCGATGTTTACACCTTTTTGAGGAGATGTCCCAGCTTTGCTTTCTTGGTCCGAAGATACCGAACATTCGCCTCGCGCGGCTGAATTTCGATCGGTACCCGCTCGACAACCTTGAGACCGTACCCTTCGATACCGATGATCTTCTTTGGATTGTTCGTCATGACTTTAATCGCACGCAAACCGAGATCCGCCAGGATCTGCGCACCAACACCATACGTCCGCAGATCAGGCTTAAACCCTAATTTCAGATTCGCCTCAACCGTATCGCTTCCTTGATCCTGTAACCCATAGGCTTTAATTTTGTTCAGCAACCCAATCCCGCGGCCCTCCTGATTGCTCAAATAGAGCAGCACGCCACGTCCTTCCTTTTGAATCATCTCCATCGCTTGATAGAGCTGATCTCGGCAATCACATCGTAGCGATCCCAGCACTTCCGCCGTTAAACATCCTGAATGCACACGCACCAGCGTCGGTTCTCCATCGTCCACACGCCCTTTCACCAATGCGATATGGGTAAGGTTGTCTATCAGGTTCTCGAATGCGACTGCTTCGAACTCGCCGAACATTGTCGGCAAGTGGGCGCTCCCCGCTCTTTTTACAAACGTTTCGCGCTGCATGCGGTATTCGATCAAAGATTTGATCGTGACCATCGTCAGTTTATGGCGTTTTGCGAACTTGGTGAGTTCCGGCACGCGAGCCATGGTCCCGTCCTGGTTCATGATTTCGCAGATGACACCCGCAGGACGTAGCCCCGCTAACCGTGCGAGATCGACCGATCCCTCTGTTTGCCCGGCGCGTTTGAGCACTCCGCCGGTTTGCGCTTTGAGGGGGAAAATATGACCGGGCCGAGCGAGATCGCTTGGCTTCGACTTGGGGTCGATCGCCACATGAATCGTTGTCGCGCGATCGGCAGCCGAGATCCCCGTCGTAATGTCTTTTCGTGCATCGATCGAGACGGTAAAGGCGGTCCCGAACGTCGCGGTATTCTCCGAAGCCTGCTGTGGCAACTGCAGTTCTTCGACACGCTCCGTTGTGAGGGCCAGACAAATCAGGCCACGCGCATGTTTAGCCATGAAGTTGATGGCCTGTGGAGTAACCTTTTCAGCGGCAATGACAAGGTCCCCTTCATTTTCCCGGTCTTCGTCGTCGACCAGGATAATGAGCTTCCCCTTCTTAATGTCTCGGATAGCGTCTTCGATGTGGTTGAACGGCATGGGCATAAGACAGCCAATCTAGCATTTCAGACTGAAGCTTGAATATGGTTTTTTTAGGAATTGATCGAGGATCGAAAGATCTCATGAGGATAATTCAGCGGGCGAAGACCTATTGGCCCGCAACGCGACGATCACCGTGCCCCACGCACACACTGTGAACCCGGCGAACATCCAGAGCCCAGATTCGTAGCTGCCTGAGAACCCCTTCATTGTCCCGATAAGTATCGGTAGTAGAAATCCACCAATGGCCCCCGACGCCCCAACCACACCAGACGCCAATCCGATATCCTTGGGAAACCATTCGGCGACCAGCTGGAACACCACGCCGTTGCCGAATCCCATCGCCGCCGTTGCCACCATCATCATCACAACCGCCATGGTTTGCGAAGGGCTGATCACCGCCACCACCGCCCCCGCGATCACCGGCAGAACATAATAGAGCGTCCGCAGCCCTCCTTGCCGATCCGCCACATAGCCGCCGATCGGACGGATCGCACTCCCCATGAGCCCGCACAAAGCCCCCACTGCACCGGCCTCTATCGCGTCGATCCGATAGACATCGTGCAGCACCAGCGGCAGCACACTGCACAGGCCCACGAAACCGCCAAATGTGACCGCATAGAGGAACGAGAGCCAATAGGCCAACCGGCGGTGAATCAACTGTACCGCATGGTACCACCACCCCACGACATGGGCATCCGCAACTGGCCTGGTTCGTGGTATCGCGATCACGAATCCGACCGTCGTCACGGCCACCACGCAGGCCATAAGACCGCAGATCTGATGCCAATCCATCGCGGCAGCCCAGCGCGGCGCCAAGAAGAAAATGAGCACGGTGCCGACATTCCCCGATGCTGCCAGGCCAAGCACCAGTCCCTGCGCCGGCGGCGGATAGGCTCGACTGGCAATCGGAAGTGCCACCGCAAAACTTGCCCCCGCCACACCCAAACACGTCGAAAAGGCCAACGCTTCTCCGTACCCAGTGACACCGAGCCACCCCCAGCACAACACCAGACACTCCATCACGAGAATGACCACGGCCGTGGGTCGCGCTCCGAGCCAATCCGCGCTCCATCCGGCTACTATCCGTAACACCGCCCCGCCGAGTAACGGCAGGGAGACGAGCCAGGCGATCTCGGTTTCGCTCAGCTGCAGCGCCGCCATGAGCGGAAGGCTCATCGCCCCGACGAGCAGCCAGACCATGAAACTGACTGTCAGATGTAACCACGCCCCCGCCAGCGACGGCCAATGACCGCTTTTCAGAATGCTCCAGATCTCAGACACGCCCGACCTCCGGATGGATAGCAATCACTATAGGGGAGCCGCTTTCAGAGGCGCAAGCGAACACCACCTACGGGAGAGACTGACGAGCCTCTCCCCCACCGGGGCAGAACAGGCGCTACCCATAGTGCCCACTTACTCCTGTAAGACAGCCTTTGTGCCGTTCATTCATTCTGTTATAGTCACGCACGTATCATGAACGGTCACGACCATTCACAGGAGGAGATGGGCGACGCCCTAGAACCAGAAATCCTCGAACCCTCCGATGATGAGATCGTCGAGGCCGAAGCCGCGCCGGTGGTATTGGACATCCCAGCCTCTGATGGACGGCAGCCCGCTGACACCATGGCCGTGGTGCCGGTCACGGCCTTACAGCAGTACCTTGCCGAAGTCCGCCGATACCCCTATCTGTCAAAGGAAGAGGAACTTCAGCTTTTCCAGGAGTATCACACCCACGGCAGCCGCGAAGCAGCCGTCAAGCTCATCATGGCGAACCTGCGCGTGTCGGTCTCGATTGCCGGCGAGTACCTCCATACCGGAGCCGACCACATGGATCTCATTCAAGAAGGCAACGTCGGCCTGATGCAGGCCATCAAGAAATTCGACCCTTCGAAAAACGTGCGCTTCTATGCCTATGCCGCCTGGTGGTCGCGGGCCTATATTCTCCGGTACCTCCTGCACACTTTTCGACTCGTCAAGATCGGGACAACGCAGGATCAGCGAAAGCTGTTCTATAACCTCAAAAAGGAAAAGGCGAAGCTCGAACGGGAGGGCTTCGCGCCAGACACGAAATTACTCGCGGATCGTCTGAATGTGCGTGAGCGCGATGTAGTTGAAATGGATCAGCGTCTCGGCAACTGGGAGCTCTCACTCGACCAGCCGATCGGTGAAGACCAGGAACATACCCTGTTGGACGTCTTGCCCTCCCATCAAGAGCCGGCAGACGAACAACTCGCCGATCATCAGCTCAAGACCCTCTTCAGGGCCAAGCTTGCCGAGTTCATCAAGACCCTGGAAGAACGAGACGAAGATATTCTCAGAAATCGTATTCTGTCCGACCAGC
>JAOUHD010000034.1 GCA_029865345.1 Nitrospira sp. | reverse complement strand
CGACCCAAAACAGAAGTACACGATTGATCGCTATCAGAGGAGGGGCTTATGCCGATCCGCATAAGAACCCGTAAAAATGGTCGATGCTGGGAAATTGTTCGCGATTATTGCAGGTGTGATACGCGGATAGAAAATGGCAGATCTGCTTCTTATATGGATCCGCCTAAATGTTGTTGGGCGTCGAAGTTTTGAGAATCCTGACCAGGACAAACGAAACGCCGCATGAGCACGCCTCCACAAGCTGACACACCTGGAACGCCGATCAGCGCTGAGACTGAGCGCATCCTTCATGACTTCGTGCGCCATACCGTATCGCGTCTCTCCGAGATAGTGAGGGATTCAATACCAGAGTTTGAGGATGACGCCCGGTGGGAACGCGGGACCGATGGCCATTTCCGTGAACGAAAAAAGCGTATGCGAAGGTTATGGCCGATACTAAGTGAGGAGTGGCTCCGCTCACTGCCCGATTATCAACCCTGTCTCGAACGGCTGAAATCGGATGTGGTCGTCGGACCGCATCTCGATCGCTTAGTAGGCACTAGCATGTCAGGCTTCCGTCTTGAGGCAAGCAACATCGTAATGTCCCTGTTGTACGCGATGCTCGACGATGAAGGATGCCTAGCGTTCACCGACGAGTGTTTCCTGAGTGAATGGACGGAGTGGGTTGGCTTTTTTACCGCGGACCGGATTGCTGTCAAGACAGTTGCGCCGCTGCCAAATCTAGTTGTGCCAGCGTTCCCGCTTCGGCTAAATGATGAGCTAGTCCTCGACCGCCTGACTGACGACGAGGTAACTCGCTGTTATCAGGGCGGTGTGATTCGGCCTTATCCGCGGTCGTTTCCGCTTATCTATGGCGAGTCCGCCGTGGGAATCCGGAGGACATTGTTCTTGCCGAAATTAATCAGGCGAGGTGACGAAACAAATGCGCCGCTAGCGGCTGGGGAAGGTAGCTTTGGCAATCGCCCTCTTTTGCGAGACGATCTCGTAGTGGACGATGTTCTTTCAGCAATGCGACTTTTCAAGAGCACCCAGATTCGCACGGCAGGTCTCGTAAGTTGGACCGATTCCCCTTGGATGATTACTGCGACATCGGTTCGAGTGCTCGGGTGGTGGCCGCACGGGGGAAAGTTTGAATTGGCGGAAGGTGAAGTCCCGCGCTTTCTCAAGCTATGGTGCACCTTAGAGGAAGGAGCTGCAGACTTGGCCTTCAGTATCCGCCGCTTCAATCTTGCCTTCGACCGCGAACTTCTTGACGACCGGATAGTCGATTTGGTTATTGCGGCTGAGGCGCTATTCCTGAGTGATCTGGGGAAACAGGATCGCGGAGAGATTCGCTTCCGTTTTGCGCTACGGGCAGCAAAGTTCATCAAACACCCAAACCATAGTGAACAAGACATTTTTCGCATTATGCGCCAAGCCTATGACGCAAGGAGTGCGATTGTGCACGGCGGTTCGCCTCAGGAGACCCATCTCCCCGACAATAAGTCTGCGAGCTTGCAGACCTTCATTGATGCCATTGAAGAGCTTGTGCGGCTCGGACTGTGCAAAGCGCTTTTGATGAAAGAAGAGAGAAAGCAGATGCGCCAAGCTGCATATTGGGACGACCTCCTACTCTCACAAGGTCCGAAGCCGAAATTGTTTATGCGACAGGGCCGAGGACTGCTTTATGGCAGGGCGATCTCGATGCCGAACTTCCGCTCCTGGCCGATTCCGGCCAGCCTGGTAGGGTCTTTCTTTTGTTGCGTAAAGGGTAACGTCACGTTGTCCGGATCGCGAATGGCCTGCAGCTTCTTATCCAGATCGTAGAGGGGCTGTATGGCACGCTTAACCGGTATCTTGCCAAGTGCCCAGGCGACCTCCGTCAACACCGTCCAGTCTGTTTTTGAATCTTGAAGTTTTGTCAGCAGTGGCAGGGCCACAGACGCGTCGTCGTTGATTCTTTACTCAGGGAGCAATTGTTGGACTGGGTTTTTTGACTCCAATGCTGTGAGTTCGAGCCCCTCTATTTCTTGGAACGATTTTCCGGCAATCGCTTGTAAGTCCCCATACATGCCAACGGTCGCTTGCATGACTCGTTCGATTTGTTCCTCTCGCTTGGCCCATTGCTTGGTTATCGCTTTCTTTTCCCGATCCAAATCCTCTTGCATTGACGAAAACGCCTCGACGATGGCTTCGACTCGATGGCGGAACCGTGGGCCGGTGAGATACTGATAGACCATTTCGGTCTTGGTCTGTTGTCCATCAAGCGCCTGCCGAGCTGAGGCGAGTTCGATTAAGGAATGGCGGAGAGCGACTGCCAAGGAGTACACCGACTTTGCGTTCGTCACCCAAATCCCATCGACCAGATCAAAAGACTCGACGTCTTTGGGAAGAGTCTGACTGACGATAATAGCGATGTCTGCTTTCGCCGTTCGCTGATCATCGCGGAGTTTGACCAACCAACCGTCGCTCCAACTCTTGGTTCGCTTGGATTCCCATAAGATGGTTCCACAGACCTGACCAAGAGGGCCGATGACCCGCTGGAGTGCATCGCCGCCGAATTCACCTTTGGGGACCGGTTCGATCGTGTCCCTCGGGAACTTTGTTCTAAGCACAGCTTCCAGCTCTAGTTCCTGGACTTCGCCCTGGAGCTGCTGCGATCCCTGTTCGGCCCTGCGTTTGAGTTCCTCGATCTGGGTCTGCATGGAGGCGATGGTTTGTTCCTTCTCCATCACCTTGAGCTTCAGGCCTTCCTCCGCTTCCTTCTTGGCCTGTTCGCGGGTGACAGAGAGCCCATCTTGGACGCGCTTTTCGACCGTGAGCTCTAGCTCGCGTTTGGCATCGTCAAGCTCGCGCTTTTGTCGGATGAGATCGGCCTGTGCCTTCTGAGCCTCAGCAAGTTTGACGTCGCGTTGAGTGAGGACGTCCTGAAGCTCGGCCAGTTCTTTAGCTTTCTGGTCGATATCCGTTTGCAGGGCGAGTTTGGCCTTCTTGGATTCCTCTGTGACGATCTTTGCGCGCTCCGCTACGAGCTTCTCGGCAACCTGATCGTCGATGGCCTGCTTAGCCTTCGTTACGGCTTCCTCCCGCTCGCGCAGAGACTCTTCTTTCCTGGCAATGTCCGTGTCTTTCAGCGCCAGCCGCTTCTCGTAGTCGCGACGAGTTGACTCGATCAAGGGAGCGGCGAGGGATTCTGTTAACTTGATTTCAGTCTTGCAGCTTGGACAGGTAATGGTGGGTTCTGACATAGAGAAATCCTGGCAATGCTGGAGTATCTATCGGCGCAATTCCTACGCTCAAGGAGCGAATAAATCAACAGTCTAGAATAGGGTCATGGGGCAGGGGGAGTCTGCGACCGGGCGTTGCACAAGCACATTCTGATCGTGCGCGTTCCGTGAGCAGGAGGACGCCCAGCGTGGCCCGCCGCCTCCCCTCAACTATATTGATCCCACGTATCGCACTGTTTGATGGACCAGAAGACGGCTTCCTTGAGCTTCTTGAGGATCACGTTGTCGAGATCACGGATGGCCTGCAGCTTCTTGTCCAGATCGTAGAGGGGTTGTATGGCACGCTTATCCGGTATCTTGCCAAGCGCCCATGCCACCTCCGTCAGGACGGTCCAGTCCGTCTTTGAATCTTGAAGTTTTGCCAGCAACGGAAGCACCACCGACGCATCGCCTGCAATCCCTCCGATCTGCCCCAGCCCTTTGGCGGCAGCTGCCTGAATTTCCACCTGAGGCGAGGTATTCATCAGGTCGACGAGCAACGGAATGCCGTCTCTGCCAAGATTGCCCATGGAGAGAATGGCCTGTTTAGCCAGATCCCTATTTTTCAGCGCTTCTTTCAACTTGGGCAGGGCTTCGTCAGCCTGCATCTCACCAAGCAATGACATGATTTTGATCTTCCGGGCTTGACTGACATCCGGGGAGTCGAGCATGTTGAGGAGCCGATCGGCATGGCCCCATTCCGCCGCGAGAAGGAGTGGAAAATCGTACGTGGCGAGCGCTTCCTGCAACTTGGTCATCGCATGCAGGCCGGGATCAGCGACTTGGGCCGCCTGTGCGGCCGCCACGGCATCCTCAAACTCGGTGCGTACTTCTTTCTGCCATTTGATCTTCATCCCGCCGAGCAGGTAGGTCAGCTGGCAGGCAGGCCCCTTCCAGAGGCGCGATGGGGCGTCGGGCAGGTCGGCATCTCCTCCCGTTGCCGTCGTACCTTCCCATGTTTTACGTTGCTCGCATTTCACGCGAAAGACGACATCGTGAGGGGTGGCCGGATCTCGAACAGTTGCATACCCGGCTTCATTCAGACGTTGGGCGACCACCTCGGCTAAGGCGCCAGCACCCACTCCGCCCTTATCCGCGATGGTGAGGACATCGACTAACACGGTCTGAATTTTCCCCAGCCGATCCCTTTGCTCTGGCGTAAAGTATTCACGGTAGGCAGAGGCAGATGAGGGCATCAGGCTCAGAACGAGACAGAGTGCGAGGGTCGATATGGCCGATTGTTTTCGCATGGCTCGCCTCCCCCCCACTCGTTATCGAATCCTGGTGTGAGTGGGATTGCTTGAGGAACCGGGCGTACCCCGCCGATCGACCTCCAGTATACACCGTATTCCTCGCCGGACTGTGTCGACGAGCAACTTGCCTGCCCGTGCCTGTAGCGCATTGACAGCTCATAGGTCTCAGTGCTAATTTTCGTGCTCTGCTTCGTGCCTCGCACGAAATCTTTAGGTTTGTCCAAATAACGCATGTGGATGCTAAACGGTGATTAAGACAACAGTTGCGCGACGTTACGCCCAAGCCCTCTTCGAGCTCCTCGATCACTCAACTATCGAAGCCACGCGGGGGGCACTCACTGATCTCGGTCAGTCCATTAAGGAATCCGCCCATCTTCGTCATGTGGTGGCTTCACCTGCGTTCGGGGTGGAGGAGAAAATTGCCGTCCTGACCGCACTCGGCGAGAAGCTGGGGTGCCCTCCAGCTGGTAAAGCATTCCTGGGCCAATTGGTGAAGAAGAATCGGGTGGGGTTTCTGCCGGAAATCGCCGACGCATTCGGCAAGTTGGTTGATCAATTAAAGCGGATGCAGCCGGTGACCGTGTCTTCCGCGACGGCTCTTCCGCCGGCGGAACAAGATCGAATCAGGACGCGCCTCCGTGACACGTTGAAGCGCGACGTCGATGTCACATTTCAGACCGATGCCAGTCACCTCGCCGGCTTGCAGATTCAGATCGGTAGCAAAGTAGTCGACAGCACCGTCCAAGGTCGCTTGCGCGATTTGCAAGTCCTGTTGACGCGAGAATAAGGAGTAGCCATGCAGATCAGGGCAGAAGAAATCAGTGCGATCATCAAAGAGAAGATCAAAGGCTTCGACAAGCAGGTCGATGTCAAGGAAACGGGGTCCGTCATCCAGGTGGGCGACGGCATTGCCAAGGTCTATGGCCTTGATGGAGCCATGGCCGGTGAGATGCTCGAATTCCCAGGCGGACTTTATGGCATTGCGTTGAATCTGGAAGAAGACAATGTCGGTGCCGTGTTAATGGGCGACTCGGTCGGGGTCAAAGAAGGCGATCCTGTCAAGCGCACCGGCCGCATCGCGGAAATTCCGGTGGGTGACGCGTTGATCGGCCGTGTGGTGAACGCGATCGGCCAGCCGATCGACGGCAAGGGCGCCATCAAGTCGACGCTCTCTTCACGCATTGAGATGGTCGCCCCTGGCGTCAATACTCGCCAATCGGTGCGGGAACCGTTGCAGACCGGCATCAAGGCTATCGATGCCATGATTCCCATCGGGCGCGGACAGCGCGAGCTGATCATCGGAGACCGCCAGACAGGCAAGACGGCTATCGCGGTCGATACGATCATCAATCAAAAGGGTCTCGGCGTATTTTGTATCTACGTCGCCATCGGCCAAAAGCGGTCCACCGTCGCGCGAGTCGTCAAGACCCTCGAAGAGAGTCATGCGATGGAATACAGCATGGTCGTGTCGGCCAGCGCCAGCGATCCTGCTCCCATGCAGTTCTTGGCGCCCTTCGCCGGTGCTGCGATCGGCGAGTATTTCCGCGATAACGGGAAACATGCGTTGATTGTCTATGACGATTTGTCCAAACATGCCGTCGCCTATCGTGAGCTCTCCTTGTTGCTCCGCAGACCACCAGGTCGCGAAGCCTATCCCGGTGACGTGTTCTATCTCCATTCGCGGTTGTTGGAGCGGGCGGCAAAATTGAGTGACAAGCTCGGCGGAGGCAGTCTGACCGCGTTGCCGATCATCGAAACCCAGGCCGGCGACGTGTCAGCCTATATCCCGACGAACGTCATTTCAATTACGGACGGCCAGATCTATCTGGGCAGCGATCTGTTCTATTCAGGAATTCGTCCCGCCATCAACGTCGGTCTTTCGGTGTCCCGCGTCGGCGGATCGGCGCAGATCAAGACGATGAAGCAAGTGGCCGGTACGCTTCGGCTGGACTTGGCTCAATATCGCGAAATGGCGGCGTTCGCCCAATTTGGCAGCGAACTCGACAAGGCTACACAAATGCAGCTGGCGCGTGGCGCGCGCATGGTCGAGCTGTTGAAGCAGGGGCAGTACAAGCCGATGCCGGTCGCCGATCAAGTGCTCTCGATCTATGCGGGTGTCAACGGATATCTCGACGATGTGCCTGTCGACAAGGTGCTGCAGTTCGAAGCGGACTACCTGCACTATGTTCAGCAGAACCATGCTGAACTGAAAAAAGAAGTCACCACCATCGGCAAGATCGACGACAAGGTTGGCGGTCGCTTGAAGGAGATCATCACGACCTTCAAGCAGAAGATGGGGTACGGAGCCAAAGCATAAGCACAAGACTGAGTATCGAGGACTCAGGGCGGAGGCGGACGCCAGGGTGTCGGATCTGCACCCTCAGCACTCAGTCCACAGCCCTGATGGAAGACAATGCCAAGTTTACAAAGTTTGCGCCGCAAGATCGCGGCGTTTAAGAATACCCAGAAAATCACCAAGGCCATGAAGATGGTGGCGGCGGCGAAGCTCAAACGCTCGCAGGACCGTATCCTGGCCGCTCGTCCCTACGCCCACAAGATGCGCGGAGTCCTGAGCAATCTGAGCCAGCGCGTCAACCGCTCCGCCCATCCGCTCCTCCAGAAGCGCGAGGTGAAAAAGATCGAGGTGCTCGTGATCACCAGCGATCGAGGGCTCTGTGGAGGATTCAACGGCAATATCGCGCGGAAGAGCGCTGAGTTTGTGCGGCAGTGCGAGGCCCAAGGGTTGACGGTGGGTCTGAGCATTGTCGGTCGAAAGGGCCGCGACTATTTCCGGCGCCGTTCGTGGCCGATTCGGCAGGAATGGACCGGTGTGTTCGACAAGCTCAGCTTCGAACATGCCCTCGATATCGGCGGCGACCTGACCGACAATTTCGTGAAGGGCTCATTCGACGAGCTTCATGTCGTGTACAACGAATTCAAGTCGGCCATCCAGCAGCGTGTGATCGTGGAGAAGCTGTTTCCGGTGGATGCGGCGACTGAGTTCAGCGCGGCTCCGGCTGAGGGCGTTGCGTCAGGAGCCTACCTCTACGAGCCGGATGAAGCTGTGCTGCTGAGTGCGCTCGTGCCGAAACATTTCCAGGTACAGGCCTATCGAATTCTGTTGGAATCAGCAGCTGCTGAGCACGGCGCCCGGATGGCCGCCATGGATGGGGCGACACGCAACGCCGGCCAGCTCATTAAGAAGGTCACGCTCTATTACAACAAGACCAGACAGACGGCGATCACCAAGGAACTGATGGACATCGTCGGCGGCGCGGAAGCTCTTAAATAGGACAGTTCTGAGCGCGGAGACGTGTGTGCTGAGTCCGGGAGAGATGATCGGCTCGCTCAGCACGGAGCACTCAGAATTCAGCACTTGAGCAAAGGGGTGAAACAGTGAGTACAGGAAAAGTCATTCAAGTCATCGGCCCGGTCGTGGACATCGAGTTTCCGCCCGGGAAACTGCCGAATATCTACAACGCGCTGAAGGTGACGCAAGAAGAGAACAAGGATGCCGGTACGCCTGCCATTCGGATCACGCTTGAAGTGGCGTCGCATCTGGGCGAAAACCGAGTCCGCAGCATCGCGATGTCCACGACCGACGGTCTGACGCGCGGGATGGATGTGACGGATACGGGCGCCGCCATCTCGGTGCCAGTCGGCCGTGAGACGCTCGGCCGTCTCATGAACGTGCTCGGCGAGCCAGTTGACGAAAAAGGACCGATCAAGACGCAGAAAACCTATCCGATCCACCGGCCCGCTCCGAAGCTGGAAGATCAAGAGACCAAGACGGAAGTGCTGGAGACCGGCATCAAGGTCGTCGATTTGCTCGAACCCTATAGCAAGGGCGGCAAGGTCGGACTCTTCGGCGGCGCCGGTGTCGGCAAGACCGTTATCATCATGGAGCTCATCAACAATATTGCGCTCCACCACGGTGGATTTTCAGTATTTGCCGGTGTCGGTGAACGGACCCGCGAAGGGAACGATCTCTGGCACGAAATGATGGAATCGAAAGTCATCGATCCGGACGACTTCACCAAGTCCAAAGCCGCGTTAGTCTACGGTCAGATGAATGAGCCGCCCGGCGCGCGCCTTCGCGTGGGTTTGACCGGCCTTACCGTCGCGGAGTATTTCCGCGACGAAGAGAATCAAGACGTGCTGCTCTTCGTGGACAATATTTTCCGGTTTACACAGGCGGGATCGGAAGTCTCCGCGTTGCTCGGTCGTATGCCGTCAGCCGTCGGGTATCAACCGAACCTCTCGACTGAAATGGGCGCGCTCCAGGAGCGTATCACCTCGACCAAGCGTGGGTCGATCACATCGGTGCAGGCGATCTATGTGCCGGCCGACGACTTGACCGATCCGGCGCCGGCCACCGCCTTCGCGCACTTGGACGCCACCACCGTGTTGTCTCGGCAACTGGCGGAGTTGGGTATTTATCCAGCGGTCGATCCGCTGGACTCCACGTCACGTATTCTTGATCCACAGGTCATCGGGGAAGAGCACTACAAAATTGCGCGCGGCGTACAATCCGTCCTCCAACGCTACAAGGATCTCCAAGATATTATTGCCATTCTTGGTATGGACGAGTTGTCGGAAGACGATAAGATGGCCGTGGCACGCGCCAGAAAGATTCAGCGCTTCCTCTCTCAGCCGTTCCACGTGGCTGAAGCCTTCACCGGAGCTCCCGGCAAATACGTGAAACTGAAAGATACAGTCCGCAGTTTCAAGGAGATCCTGGAAGGCAAGTATGACCATCTGCCGGAGCAGGCATTCTACATGGTTGGCCCCATCGAAGAAGCTCTGGCGAAAGCCGAGAAGATGGGAGTGAAGGTTTAGCGGAGCGAGCAGGATGTCCTCGGTGCTCGCGCACCCCCCACGATGAAGCTGTGGTCGGTGCATGCGCGCAATAGACGACATCCAGCTCACCCCGCTTCATGGTGTAGAGAGAGAAAAAGAAGGACGTATGGCTGGAAAGTTTCTATTAGAAGTCGTGACGCCGGAGAAGCAGCTGCTGAGTCAGCAGGTGGATGAAGTCATTGCCCCTGGGTCTGAAGGAGAGTTTGGGGTACTCCCTGGGCACTGTCATTTCCTGTCGACCCTGCGCATCGGCGAACTTCGTTACCGTGTTGATAGTCAGACCCATTCCATGGCCATTCTGTGGGGCTTTGCCGAAGTCACTCCTACCAAAGTCACCATCATGGCTGAAATTGCGGAACAGGCGGAAGACATTGACGTGGAGCGGGCCACTGCCAAAGTCGCTGAAGCGGAACGACGCCTTCAAGCGGGCGGCTTGCCGTCGGAAGTGAAAGACGCGCAGATCAGCCTCGAAAAGGCCCGGCTTCGAAAAAAGATTGCGGAACGTACAAAGAAGACCGGCCACGCCTAGAACTCTCTACATCCTTTCAGAACGTTGATTAGCCAACGCCATAGAGTACCGTTTATCTGGCGTGTCATCCCGTCTGACCGGCAAAGACGAGATTGCTTTGCAGGTTGAGAATTCGGGAGCCGAGTCAGGCGCTTTCCCAAACACCTCTATTGCTTCAATGGCCTGCGCCGCTTCGCTGCCACTGGTCGGTTACTGCCCTAGCTGAATACTGATCACGATCGCGCCCATGACATCATTGAGCTTGAAGTCACGCTTCGGGCTGTCGGGATGAGCATTGTGGCAGCCGAGACATGCCTGAGTAACGGCCAGATCGGCATACACCGCTTCGAAATAACGGGTATTGCCGACCTTCGTGATTCCGGTGTAGGGGCGGTCGGGTTGAGTCAGGATGGTACCGAGCCCAATACTCTGGAGCGGGTTCGTTGGGATGTTACGCTTGTTGATCGGCCATAAGCTGATCAGCCGGTACTGCATCCCCAGGCCTTTCTTGCCGACATGTCGTCCGGATTCCATCAGGAATTGGGCTGGCAGAGGCAACGTATTCATTTCCTGCCAATTTTCCGATGCGACGACAATCCCTTTCGCTTGCATGCGCTCAACGACATGCCTGGTATACAAGTCTCGATCAGCTTCGATGACAGCGTGGATGTAATCGGCTACCGTGTCTATCGGTAAGTTGACTGAGGTGGTCTCAGGCAAGGTGCGACTCGGCCACAGGACCGTCGCGATGCCCATTGCAGATCCCAGCAGAGCAGCTCCCCATAGCAATTTTTTAGAGGATGTCATGGATGCCTCCTGGTTGTGCACGCGGATGGATCGCCAGACCAGTCACACCTCGCGAGCAGATGAATTGCGCGGCAGTAGAAGATGAGAAATCGTTGTGTCAGCAGACGGGCCAGGATCAGTGCCGGATCGGTCTGGAAAATAACATGAGTGGATGGGAGGGGTCTGATGGGCCCGCGCGAATCGATTAGGAGACTGGTGTTACCAGTGGCCTTCTCGAAGAGGAAGCAATTGTAGGGAGGTACCGAAGCCATGGTCCCGTTCCCCTGCTCGCCTGACATGACACGCCTGTATGATCATACGATACACGAGCATACGCTCCGGTCTACACGTTGTCCAATCACCATCTATCATAGTCTGCAACAAGAGGGATGAAACACAAAGCAAACCGCCCGGCACCAGTGGGAAAACTCGCTTTCCGTGAACTCGGCATCATCCCCAGTTCGGTCCGAAAGAATGATGTGACGCATAAGACGCGCTCATCATGTTTCAATCCTTAGTCTACTCAGGCGAGGGAATCGATAGGAAGAGGACAGCTCTGGTAGGCCTGCTATTTCACCAGCTCACCCAGTTGTATCGGAGGAGCTTATAGACGGAGTTCTCGTGTCACGAGGAAGCGATGTCAGCAGGCGATCAATCCACTCCGAGGGTAGCTTCTCGACCGACTCGAAAATGCGGGATTGCCACCAGATGGCAATCTCAGCGAGGTCTTCCTTCTGAAAACGGTGTTTGATGATGTCGAAGGTATCGTGGCGATAGAGGACCACGTCGAGCGGATATTCGACGCTCGTCGAGCTGGTGCGAGTGGCGTCGAAGGCCAGGAAGCCCACCTTCATGGCGAGGTCCATGCTGGAGGTATAGCGTAACACGCGATCGAGGAGCGGTTTTCCATAGCCTGTCTCCCCGATAATGCAATAGGGTGTCCCTTCGCTCACCTCCACCCAGTTTCCCTGGGGGTAGATGAGATAGAGCTTGTGCTCCTTGTCCCTTTCCAGCTGTCCACCCACGAGGGCGTGAAGATTGAAAATCAGGCCTGCTTGATCCAGTGCTGCACGGTCTTCTTCTGCCACGCGGCGAATCTGTGCGGCAAACACGTTGACGGCTTTGAATAATTTATCGAACGTTTTATCCTCTTCGCCAATAGCTTCATCAAAATATGTGACGGCCTTATCACGTACGGAGCGCAGTCCAGATGTCATGAGAAACATCGAGTGACGCCCATGCTGATGAATCGAGACTTTCCCTGTCGTGATGTATTCCGCACCGGTCGTTACCCGTGTGTCGGCGATGCCAATGAGACCATCTTCGACTTTCATGCCTAGGCAAAAGGTCATTGTGTCTCCGCTCCGGTGATTGTACTGTGGATGGGACGCGGGGCAAAGAAGGTCTCAGAAATGGCCTCGCCCACGCGATTGAGCTGCGCTTGAAACTGATCCAAGAATTCGTGCAGCCCGCTGGTCACGAAATCCTCAAGATCGCCAAAGTCCAACTCGGCGCGCAACCGTCCCAGCCGTTTCTCGGCTTGGTTCTGATAGGATCCGTGTTCAGACCCGGAGATGGCGTGGAGCGAATCTTCGCTCTTGATGAGACAGTACCGTATAGCTCGCGGAAACGTGGGGTCGAGAATCAGGAATGCTGTGACATCGTCCGGCGAGATGCGGCCAAAACGGTTGTAATACATCTCCAGGGCGCTGGCGGATTTCAACAAGGCGGACCACTGGATGATATCGAACGGCGTGCCGACTTCGGCGACGGTCGGGAGCAACATGAAGTATTTGACGTCAAGAATGCGGGAGGTCTTGTCCGCCCGCTCCAGCAGACGACCGAGCCTGGCAAAATGCCAGCCTTCTCCGTGCGACATGGTGGCATCGGTAATGCCTAGAAAGAGGTGGCTGTTTGCTTTCACGTCTGCCAAAAACGTGTGGAGATTTCGACTGGACAGCCCTTGTGAAACAGCGTTTCTCACCATGAGATAAAAGCGGTTGACTTGCTCCCACATGTCGGTGGAGATGACTTCTCGGACCGACCGGGCATTTTCACGTGCCGCCAGGAGGCAGGATAGAATCGAGTTGGGGTTTGCCGCATCCGCTGAGAGAAACTGCGTGACGTTTTCCTTTGTTGCTTTTCCATAGCGACCGGTAAAACTCTCATGATCGCCTGTGGTGGCCACCAAGGGCTCCCACTGTTCCGTGGTGCCCCTGGGAAGGTCGAGAGTGAGGTTTAAGTTCACCTCGATGAACCGGGCATAGTTTTCCGCTCGCTCGATGTAGCGGTTCAACCAATAAATGGAGCTGGCGACTCGGCTCAGCATCGTGGACCAGGCCCTGCCTGTTCACCGGATAATAGATCATTGCCGGTATCTCGGCCGTTCGTGAAGGAGGCCCTCATGAAAGGACCCATGTGTCTTTATTGCCTCCGCCTTGAGAGGAATTTACCACGAGAGACCCTTTCCGCAATGCTACGCGTGTCATGCCTCCCGGCAAGACGTATATATCACGGCCGTACAAGACGTATGGCCGAAGGTCAACGTGACGTCCTTCTAGATGATCCTCCACCAAGGTGGGCACCCGCGAGAGTGCCAAGGTGGGTTGGGCGATATAGTTGCGTGGATCTGCCTCGATGCGGCGGGCACAGTCCTCACGCTCCTGCTTTGAGGCATGGGGACCAATCATCATTCCGTACCCACCGGCTTCGTTGGTGGCCTTCACAACCAGTTGATCCAAATGTTCCAAGACATAGGTCCGATCCTGTCTGTCGGAACAGACATAGGTGGGCACGTTCGGGAGAATCGGTTCTTCCGCCAAGTAATAATTGATGATCTTCGGGACGTACGCATAAATAGCTTTGTCGTCCGATACGCCGGTGCCGGGCGCGTTGGCGAGCGCTACCCGACCTCTTTTGTACGATTCCATGAGACCAGGCACTCCCAGTACGGAATCGTGACGAAACGCCAGCGGGTCCAAATAGTCGTCATTGATCCGCCGGTAGATCACATCCACGCGCTGAGATCCCTTGGTGGTTCGCATGTGAACTGACCCATCCACGACCGCCAGATCGTTGGCCTCGACCAATTCCACCCCCATTTTGTGGGCGAGCAGGGAATGTTCGTAATAAGCAGAATTGAAGATGCCTGGTGTGAGAATGACGACGGTCGGATCGGGAAGGTCTGAAAGGGACCGAAGGGTTTCCAAAAGTTGGCTCGGATACCCATCAACCGGCCGCACGCGATAGGCCTCGAACAGCTCGGGAAACGTCCGTTTCATGACCTGTCTGGCTTCCAACACATAGGCGACTCCAGACGGGCAACGTGTGTTGTCTTCGAGAACATAGTACTGTCCATCGCTGATTCGGACCAAGTCGATCCCGGCCACGTGGCACCAGATGCCTCGTGGTGGGTTGAGACCCATGCAGGGATTCAAGAAACCTTTGCCGGTATAAATCAGTTCGCTGGGGATCACCCCGTTCTTGAGGATCTTTTGATCGTGGTACACATCGTCGATAAACAGGTTCAACGCACGCATGCGCTGTTGGAGCCCGGATTCGATGCGGTCCCAATCAGATGCCACGACGACCCGTGGCACGATGTCAAACGGAAAGATCTGTTCATGGCCGTCATCGCTCCCATGGATGCCGAATGTCATCCCCATGTTGAGAATGACGCGTTCCGCCGCTTCCTGGCGCTTTTTGAGTTCTCCTTCCGGCAGTGAGGCAAACTTTCGTAGCAAGAGCGCACTTCCGGGTCGTGGTTGCCCTTTGCCCTCGTACAGCTCGTCGTAGAACTCGCCTGGATCGTACTCTGAAAACTTCATAACTGTCCGGCTGCCGCTGTGGCGGAGACGAAGTGCCTATCTATCATGGTCGATGTCTCCTCGTATAGGGGAGGATCAGTCCTGCGCCACCAGCATAGTCCTCCCGCAGGGAGGAGGCAAACCGACAGTATTCTCCGATTGCATTTGGCTGAAGCTCTTTAGTAGCGTGTCCTGTTTATGATTACAGAATTTATCATCACGTCCGGAGAGCAGCCCAAACGGTTGGACCTCTTCCTCGTCAATCGAGAACGAGACATGTCGCGGTCAGCGTTGCAGCGTCTGATCGAGCTGGGTCGTATTCGCATCAACGATCAGGTCGTGAAACCGAGTCACAAGATCAAACCTGGTGATCGGATCACGATGGATGTGCCAAAGCCTGAGCCTCTTTCAATGAAGGGGGAGGCGATCCCATTGGAAGTCCTGTTCGAAGACGAATCCCTTCTCGTGTTGAATAAGCCATCCGGCATTGTGGTGCATCCAGCCCCAGGGCATTGGACCGGAACGCTGGTCAACGCACTGCTGCATCATTTCCAAACGTCGGGTGGAACGATGTCGGCCATCGGAGGGAAAGAGCGCCCCGGCCTTGTTCATCGACTAGACAAAGAAACGTCCGGCGTCATGGTGATTGCCAAAACTGACACAGCGCATCGGGCCCTCGCCGCGCAATTCAAACTCCATACCATCACCCGCGTCTATGAGGCGTTGGTCTGGGGCGTGCCTAAGAAAGGTCGAGGAATGATCGAACTAGCGATTGGTCGAGACGTCAAAGACCGGAAGACCTTTTCATCGAGAACGACCAGTCCCAAGGAATCCGTGACCGACTATGTGGTCGACCGGCGGTATGGCAAAGTGGCTGCTCATGTATTGCTGTACCCGCGAACGGGGCGAACACACCAGCTTCGGGTTCACCTCACGTCATTGGGTCATCCCATTCTGGGGGATCATACGTACGGCGGGCGAAAGGTCTACACGATCGCCGACATGGAGGTTCCTCGGGTGATGCTCCATGCCAGAACTCTCGGCTTTACCCATCCGGTGACGGGCCAGGTGGAAGACTTCACGAAGTCGGTGCCAGCCGATATGGAGCAGGTGATGTCTGTGCTTGAACAGCTCGGCACCCCTGGGGAGAAAAACCCGCGTGAGCCACTCGCCGATCTCTACGTGGCAGAGGATGTATGTTGACCGCCGAAGTCCTCGATGCGGTGGGGGGGATCACGTCTCACATCAAGTCCTATGCAGCTAAACTTCCACCCATTGTCCACTTGAGCGCCGTACCCTCGGCAGTGAAGCCGTCGTTCGAAGCGGTTGAGGGTTATGAAACCATTGTATCCCGTGTTCGAAGCCAGAGTGCTGGGACTCCGTACAAGGCGCTGAATGAACCCTTCGTGTCATCGCTGGAGGCGTTTGAAATCGGAAACCTGCTTGGGGCCGTTCATCCATTGCTCGCGGTATTGGATCACTTAGAACGCATGCGGAGGGATCACGAAATCGAGATTGGGCGAATCGATGACAAGCGTCTTACGGAGTACCGCGCCGCATTACACAAGATACTTCCCGGCAATCAGCCAGAATTAGATGGCGCGGGAGGAGGCCTGTAATGCCGTTCTGGTGGCTGCTGAGCGGCTTGCCATGACCTTTTCAGCGGCAGTCCACCTGCCGGATACAGCACGACGATCAACAACTCAGCGAAGCGATCAGTGGCCCATCTTGGGCCCCAACGCGTTCGCTCCAGCAGTGACGAGTTTGAAGCGAGCCGCGCTCCCACAGTGGGGGCACTTCGCTCGAACGGTTTCCTCGTCGAGCACTTCGTACTCATCTGCCTTCAGCCACATCAGTTGGGAGCACTTTGGACAGGTTCGGACTTGCGTTGACATCAGTTTCCTCGTACACTCCAAAACTATTCGGGGGATACTCTAGTATAAGATGCCTCCAACCCTCAAGTCCGCTGTCACCTACTCCCATCACGAGCCCCCTGACGCGTCTCAGCTCCTTGGGCTATTCCACCAAGCCCCCTGGGCCAAGGGCCGATCTCTCGAAGACACGAAGGAGATGCTCCTCCATACGGATCTGACACTCTGTGCATGGGATGGAGAGCGTCTTATCGGGTTCGGTCGAGTCCTCACCGACTTTATCTATCGCGCGACGATCTGGGATGTGATCGTCGACAGGGGGTATCAGGGACAAGGCGTGGGGACTGAGATTGTTCAGCGCATCCTCAAGCATCCACGGCTCGAGCGGGTGGAGCTTGTTTGGCTTTGTACTAGGCGACCGGGTTTTTATGAAAAGCTAGGCTTCAGCTCAAAAGAACAGATAGGTCTGGTGTGGAGTCGAAGCAAACAGGGTCGGCTTGAGTAGAAGCTGAATCCGAATCCGTTACCACCCCTCCTACCATTAGGACTAGAAGGGGTGATCATGATGTGAGCAAAGGTTTGAAGATCAGAAGAACATCTTTCCACCGAAGAGAAAGCCAAACGAAGACGCATTCCAGTCATCATTCCTTCCGCCGGTACCGGTCGTATGGCCGTCGTTCCGTTTATAGGCCCATTCTCCATTGAGTGCGAACCGGTCATTGAGCTTGTAATCCGCTCCCCACCCGAGTCGCCAGGCAAAGGTATTGCTGGGACTGATGCGAATCGCCGTGTCCTCGCCGAAACTGTTCACATTCACGCCAAAGCTCATATTCACATACGGGATGACCTGACCTAATCTGACCGGTCGAATTTCCAGGGTCGGCAGCACCGATACGGTGTCTTGATGTCCGAGATCCACGTCAGGCCTCTCAACGCTCACACCATGCCGCTCCCACTCAAGCATCATTCCGACCAAGAGCCATGTATTGAGACTATACAGTCCTTGAAAATTGACCAGTGGTCCGATCGATGTTGAGGTATTGTCCGAGAGCTGTTGAGTCAATGGAGCAAATCCCACGCGAAAGCCGAGCATCCATTTACCTGGTTCAGTCCCGCCAAACTCTTCCGCCAGAGTAGGGGTTGAAAGTGTAGGGACGGTGGTGAGAACAGTGAGCAGTACTCCGATCAACCAAGTTTTGAACGACTGCTTACGCATGAATTGCCTCCTCTCGTAAAGTCGGGAGAATCACGGTCATTCCTGGCTCACACGATTGCACACGTCGGCCTCGTCACGCACGCACTGACTCGATGGAGATGAGTCAGGGGGGCTCTGATTCGAGAAGCCATGCATCTGACGCGAGTGTCGAAGGTACCCCGGAGTCAGTTGTTGCACAGAACTGGAAGTCCCTTTGCTCCGACTAACAGTACAACAAAAGACACGCAATCGCTAACGAAATACTGTGATCTGTTCGGGCAAATCAACAAGCAACCCTTTGGTACAGAGTTGAGCAGATCCCAGCTAGGTGTCTGCTGCTCCTCCTGGCTTCGTCGTCAATGAGTTCACTTCTTAAGAATCCTTCCGTGCGATTGCAAGCAGAATAGGGCTCAGTTACAGTGCATCGTCAAGAAGGTTTTGCCACACAGGAGGGGTTATGCATAGGATCAGCCAGCACTTGGCCATTGTTGTTGTCGCCCTCAGTCTCATGACCGGTACCGCCAAAGCCGCCAATTTGACCTGGGTCCACGGACCAATGGAGGAAGAAGGTAAGATCCCCAGCCTCACGATCGGTACCGCCAAAACCACCGATTTGAGTTGGGTTCATGAAGGGATGGCGGAAGAAGGAAAAATCACCGCCGGGTTTCGAGTGGGACCGAGTTTCACCACCCAAAGTTCAGGCCTATCGACCGTTGGGCCACTCGTCAATTTCCAAGGCATGTACGGGCTCAACAGATGGTTCCGTGTCGGGATGATGCTCGAATGGCAAAATCACGGAGTTGACCCGGGAACTGGATCAGTCAATACGGTCACTCTGCTCCCTGTCAACTTGGAGTATCGCCCTGGGCATTTCGGGAACCTCATTCCCTATCTGACCACCGGGATTGGTGTAAACATCAACACAAAGAACGTCTCAGATACGTTCGCGTGGCGACTCGGCGGTGGTCTCGACTATGCCGCCACCAACTGGTTCCCGAATGCCCCAAGTGGAATGATGTTCAATGTAGAGGCGGTCTGGAAACGGAACCATCCGTCGGGTGGCGATGCTTCCACCATGGGTTTGATTTTCGGTGTTCGACATACCTTCTGAGTTGGAGATGTGCAGGGGGTAGCGGCAAGTAGGGGCAAACGAAGCAAGATGCCTAATGCGTATGAACGAGTCTGGTGCGCCGCTCGCGTTTTGGCGAGAAGAAGACTGCGATGAAAAATATGGTGGTCGCTAAAAGGACGATGGCCGGCCCTGAGGGCACATCCCAAAACGCGGAAATCAAGACACCTGCAATCGACGTGAATATCCCGATCGTTGCGGAATACAGAGTCAGTGTTGCAAGGCTATGCGTGAGTTGGTAAGCGGTCGAGGCCGGAATCAGGATCATGGCAAATACCAAGATCGCTCCGACGGTTTTCAGTGAGACCACCACCGTCAAGGCGACCAACGTCAGGAGGAGGAAAAAGATTTGGCGTGCAGGGACGCCGGAGGCTTCAGCCATCTCTTGGTCGAACGCGATAAAGTAGAGTTCTTTTGAAAACAGGAGGAGGAGGCCCAAGACAAGGACGGTCAACGCTCCGATGACGCTCAGTTCCTCAGGTGTGACCGATAGCACGCTGCCAAATAAGTAGCCGTACACTTCGGCATTGTAGTTTTTCATCAACCCAATGAAGAGAATACCCAGTGCCATTGTCGCGGTATAGAGAATGCCGATGGAGACATCCAGCTTCATCCTGCCCCGTTCTTCAACCCAACCAGTAATCCAAACCGTCGCAAGACCGAACACAATGGCCAGCAACAGGGGAGGCCATCCCATCAAGTAGCCGAGTGTTACGCCCGCAAATGCGGCATGTGACGTCCCGGCTCCCACGAACGCCAATCCACGCAATACGACGAACACGCCGATGACGGAGCAGAGCCCACCCACTATCGCGGCGGCGAGGAGTGAGCGTTGCATGAAGTCGTAGGCGAGGAGATCCAACATTGTCTGAAGTCCATTCCTAGTGGTGATGGTGGTAATCTTCGACGATGACGAGATCTTTCTCTGTAATCACCAGGTCTTTGCCATAGACCTGGTGAAGAATCTCCGGCTTGAGGACTTCCGCGGGGGGGGCGGCGGCGAAGAGTCTGGTTTTGAGAAGAACCAATCGATCGACCCGTGAGCGAATCATATTTATGTCGTGGGTAATCAAGAGGACGGTCAATTTGAGTTCGTCATGCAGCTGTTGCACGAGCTCGATAACATTGTGTTGAGCGGTAATATCCAGACCGGTTGTCGGCTCATCCAATATTAAGACCTTGGGCTGTTGTGCCAGGGCTCTCGCAATAAAGACGCGCTGTTGCTGGCCGCCGGATAGCTGTCCGAGGGCATGATTCTTGTGAGAATCCATTCCCACCTGAGCCAGGGCTTCCTGCGCGATGTCACGATCCTTCTTCCCTGGACGTTTGAACAGGCCCAGCGCTCCGTAACGACCCATCATCACTGTTTCAAGGACCGTCACCGGAAAATTCCGATCGACGACCCCTTTCTGCGGGAGATAGCCGATTTTGGCGCGATGGTGGCAGCGGAGTTCGTTGCAGGCACAGTCAAAGATATGAAGATGTCCTTCCACGGGGGCAAGAAGCCCCAGTACGGCACGACACAACGTCGTCTTGCCTGATCCGTTTGGGCCGATGACTCCCACGAACTCGCCGTCGTAGATAGCCAACGAAATGTCTTTGAGGGCGATGAGCCCGGGAAACCCGAAGGAGGCATGCTCAAAACGGATGATTGGCTCACGGGGATCTAACACGGAATCCGAAGCTCCTTCTGGGGGTCGTCTGACCAAGGCTACGAGGTCGTTTCTAATGCGCGGGCCAATTGGAGCACATTATAGCGAAGCATGTCGAGGTAGGTCGCCGTTCCCTCCAAACCGCCTGGCATCGTGGTCAAGACGACGACGTGCGCCTTGGTTTCTCTTGCCAGTAACTCCGGGAGTCGCTGACTGAGCTGAATCTCGGATACGATCACCTTGATATTGTCCCGTCTCATCTTCTGGATGAGAGCTTGCAGATGAAGGGCGGAGGGTTCTGTGCCAGATTGCATGTGGATCGTGCCAACAATGTCGAGGCTGAATCGTTTGGCCAAATAGGGCCACGCTGGATGATGGGCGATGAATCGTCGGTCGGAGAGCCGCTGGATACGCGCGGAGAGTTCCTTTTGCAACCGACCAAGCTGTTGAAGATAGGCCGCTTGATTGGTTCGGAATTCCGTTGTATGACTTGGGTCCACTTCAATGAGAGCGTCGGTAATGTGGCGCAGCATGATGGTGACATTTTCAGGGTCCAGCCAGACATGCGGATTCCCGGCTTCCCCGTCGTGATGTCTTCCTTCATGTGCATCAGTATCGTCTTGAATCAGTTCGACGCCGTGAGAGGTCGTAATCACACGTAACGATTGGCCACCCGCGTTCTTCACCAGCGATGAAACCCACACCTCAAGTCCCATGCCGATCTCCAATAACAGTTTGGCCTTCCGGACTGCGATCAGATCGGTGGGTTTGGGTGAATAGGTATGCTCATTTTCATAGCCGCTCAACAACGATGTGACTCGTACATGGGGGCCACCGACCTGCTCTGCCAAATCCTTCAGAACCGGAATGGTGACCACAATCGGAATCGGGTCGCGAGCGTCCGTCACGGTGCTAAGGGGTGGAAAGAAGCCAGGTAGCAGGGCGAGGAGAAAGAAAGAAGATAACTTCCGTACATGATTGAGAGGAAACATCGGCGGGGACGGTACCATCCGCGTATGAAGGTGTCAACGACGCTATATCCTGTTAGGCCCTGTCCATTCGCCTCCTTGACCCTACACGAAAGTTCGATTAGCGTAGCACGCTCATGAGCCGCTCAGCATTCAGGCGATCGTGAAAGGATACCGGAGATGAACGTTGTCGGATTGATGTCAGGAACTTCAGCCGATGGAGTCGATGCGGCGCTGGTGACCATTGTCCGCCAGAAAGCCGGTCTCAGAGTCGAGATGATTGCGTTTCATTCACTTTCCTATCCACGTTCGCTGCAGCAACGCATTCTCTCTGCATCGGTGTCGGGAACGGTGACGGATATTTGCCACCTGAATGCGCTCTTAGGTGAATGGTTCGCCGACGCTGCCTTAGGAGTCATTCGGTCAGCTCAACTGTCGCCAGAGGACGTAGATCTCATCGGATCTCACGGCCAAACCGTACATCACCTGCCGCATGGCATCAAAGATACCGGTGTCGGCGCCATACGGTCGACACTGCAAATCGCTGAGCCAGCCGTCATTGCCGAACGCACGGGGATTACCACGGTGGCCAATTTTCGGCCACGCGATATCGCGGCTGGTGGACAGGGAGCCCCGTTGACCCCGGGGGTCCACGCGCTGCTGTTTCGGCATCCGCGCCGCGCGCGGCTGATCGTGAATCTTGGCGGCATCAGCAACGTGACCTATCTTCCAAAGGGCTCAGGCTCTGCGGAACTCGCCGCATTTGATACGGGTCCGGCAAATATGGTGCTCGATGGGCTCATGTCTCGCATCACGAATGGCCGGGCCTCGATGGACCGTGAGGGGCGATTGGCGGCAAAAGGCCAGGTCGATACGAGACTATTAGCCAAACTTCTCGCTCATCCCTATCTCTCTCAGGCGCCGCCAAAATCGACCGGTCGCGAAGCGTTCGGCACAAAGATGCTGGACGAATTGCTCAATTGGCAACACACACGCCGGTTATCGGTTGAAGATCTTCTGGCCACCTGTAGCCGTTGGACTGCTGAAGCGGTCGGGACGGCCAGACGGTGGATCAAGGGGGGAATCGATGACGTGATTGTGGGAGGGGGCGGTGTCCGGAACCGGGCGATCATGGGACATTTAACGGATATCTTTGCTCCAGTGCCGGTCACATCCTTTGAGGCTCATGGCTGGGACAGTAAAGCGCTGGAATCGGTGGCGTTTGCCGTCCTCGCGTATCAGACCGTTATGGAACAGTGCGGAAACGTTCCCTCGGTTACGGGGGCAGCATCCCCAAGGATATTAGGTTGCATCGTCCCAAGCGGCCCACAGTGGTATAAGCAGTTACGATCACGCAAAGGCGGAAGCAAAAAGAAATGAGACTTCTTCTGGTCGGTACGGTCATTATGGGGATCATCATGCTTTGGCGTTATCTGAGGAAGACACGACGGAGGAAGAAGCGGACAACGCCATTTGCCATTCCTTCCGGTGTTACCATCGAGCCTATCCGATTACTCGAGGAAGAGGAAATCGCGTTGTATAGCCTCCTGCAAATGGCTGTCCAAGAGCGCTACCTTGTCTTTAGTCAGGTGCCGCTCTGGTCCTTCGTCGAGGTCGAAGCGGAGGCAACAGTGCGTTCCGATCTTCTGCGAGAGATTGCACTGAAACGAGTCGATTTTGTCTTGGTCCATCCTGGGTCATGTCGCGTCGAACATGTCGTCCAGATCGAGCGTGAATCTTCACCACTGCATCAGGCCGAACGCCAGCACGTCATCGAGTCGGTGCTGAACGCAGCGGGGATCAGGCTGACAACGTTGCAGCCAAAGAAAAGCCACACGCTGCCTGATCTGACCACTCGATTGGGGATCACTGCAGAGGAGTGACGAGTTGCATCAATCGAACAGGAGGATGCCTACGGCGATTGATTCGTCGAGTCTTCGGCGGTTGCTGTAGCCTCGATGGCCTTGCGAGCGAGTTCTGCCTCAGAGCTATCCGGGTATTGGCCCACCACGCGGTCAAACATCAGTCGTGCCGTCTCATGATCCCCTAGTTTGGTGTACGTCTGGCCGAGCTTCAGCGTGGAAGCTGCCAACTTAGGGCTGAGTGGGTAATTTGACACGACCTCATTGAACGACTTGAGCGCATCTCGATATCGTCCCATCCGATATTGACATTCCCCGATCCAATATTGCGCATTGGCGGCTAAGGCGGATTCGCTATGCAGTTCGATGAAGAGTTGGAAACCTGCCATGGCGGCTTTGTAGTCGCGGTGCTTAAATTCATCCATGACGCGATCATATAATCGGCGGGTCGTATCCTGCCGTTGAGTAGGAGCAGCTAGGGACTGGCCCACCGAGAAGAACATGAATAGGAGGATGAGAATTCCGAGACATTTCTGGAGCATAACAGGCCTCCATCTATTCAAACGGCAATCGAGGGGCTTAGGCACGCAATCAGTATGCCAGGGCTTCTGCTATTCACGAATGCGAAACGTTTAAAATAACAGAATCTTGCACAATTGCAGAAGCCAATCGTCTTGAGGGTTTTCCAGGGGCGTGGTAATGAAGACACAGTTTTGTACAATGTGGTTCGAGTCTCTGACTTGTCTCATTCAATATTCAAAGGGTCTCCCATATCCCGTCAAGGCCGTAAGAACGCGACCAACCTTTCCGAGGAGAACATCGTGAGTGAAGAGTCCATTCCGACCAACCCCTTGGGCGGACGAACCTTGATTGTCGATCCGACCGATCAGCGCTGTTATCCAACTCCAAGTGCCGCGCTGAAGGATGTCGCTGAATCGGATCAGGTCTATGTCCGTCCCGGGATTTATGAGGATAAGATTGTCGTCACCCAACGGCCGATACGGCTTGTCGGTGCCGGACGAGATAGCGTCCAAATCTTCTGCCGCCGCAGCGGGCCGTTGTATCTTCAAGAGGTGCCGGAAGGGTGGATTACCGGCATCACGTTCCGCTATGTCGGCAGCGACCAGCATTCAGCGCTCAACATACTCAACTCCACATGCATCATTACGCAGTGCCGAGCAATGGAAGGGATTTTGTCGGGCGTGGTGTTGTATGGACCCGAATGTCGGGTCGCCTTCACCGACAACGAAGTGTGCCGCAATCGGGAATCGGGCATTTTTGTGTTTGCCGGCGCTCAACCGCGAGTGGCGGATAATCGCTGTGTCGAGAATCACCATTTTGGCATCGCGGTCCGAGATTCGGGCAGCCGTCCGGAACTGGTGCGGAATCTGTGTGAAGACAACATGCTGAGTGGCATCCTCATGTTCCAGCACGCCGAAGGGCTGATTGTGGATAATGTGTGTCGGAACAATCAGCACTGGGGCATTCTCCTGACACCCGATTCCCATCCCAACCCTGCTCCATCGGTGCTTCCGACGATGAATCGACTCGAACCGAATGGAATCGGTGTGTATTCGATCTCTGATCAACCGCTTGCTCAGATTGGTCGATAAGAGCAATCAGGAGTTGCCGAAGATAGATGATCGTTAACTTAAGCAGGTAGAGGAAGACGAAGCATCAGGAATGTGAAATTGAAAAGAGCTTCCCCCTTGTTGTTTGGCTCGATACATTGCGGCGTCAGCATGCTTCAAGAGCTCATCAACTTCGTGATCATCGGTTGGGTAGACGGTAATCCCGATACTGACTCCGATTAACGCTCTGTGCTCCCCAAGGTGGAATGGTTCCGCTAATCGCTTGGTGATTCGCTGGGCGATCAATGTGATATCCTCTTCGCACGTCAGGCCTTCCAGGATAATGGTAAACTCATCTCCTCCCATACGGGCGACTGAGTCTACTTCGCGGACACACTCTTGCAGTCGTTCAGCGACGGCCTTCAAAAGCTGATCACCGACACTGTGACCCATAGTATCGTTCACCGGCTTGAAGTGATCAAGGTCGAGCAGCATGAGGCCGAGAGGCTGTTGGAGCCGTTTGCTGCGGGCCATGGCTTGGATAAGGCGATCACGAAACAACGTGCGGTTCACAAGGCCCGTCAGCTGATCATATTGAGCCAGGTAGGTCAGCCGCTCTTCAGCCCGTTTTCGTTCGATGGCATAGCGAATTGAGCGAGCCAACAGCTCCGACGGCCCTTGTCCCTTGATGAGGTAATCCTGTGCTCCATTCTGGAGAGCCTGTAGCGCGAGCGTTTGATCATTGAGCCCACTGAGCACGATAATGGCAATCGTCGGATTCGCGGCTTGCATTTGACGCACGGTTGAGAGCCCATAACCGTCCGGGAGTGACAGGTCGAGAAGGACTGCGTCAAAACGTATGCGAGCTAGGCGGGTGACAGCGTCGCTCAGGCGGGTCACATGGATGATCTCGAATTCTTCTATCCCCCATTCTGCCAGAATATCTTGAGTCAGGCGTGCATCAACGTCGTTGTCTTCAACTAATAGGATCTTGATCATCGCACTCCAGGCCTGAGCTTTTTCCTAACCTTCTCCCAACCACTGCTTCACGCACGTACTAAGTATAGCTTAAGACACTGAATCAACAAGTAAATCCATGAAGTACTGACATGCTCGGGTCCTTATCAGAGCGCCTGAAACGCAACGGTCTGGTCGGTATCTCGGATGTGCGATGCGTATGAAGGAACTAGAGCGTTTTTGGTTTATGTCTTTACATAGCCTGACGATGCGAAGTAGCGCGTGCATTCGTCGGGTGTGAAGCAGTCAAGCAGCCTCCCGATGTCAGTCCAGAGCGTGTCGACGGTGCGCGGGGC
>JAOUHD010000033.1 GCA_029865345.1 Nitrospira sp. | reverse complement strand
TCTGGAATTATCGAGGCTTGTGATCCGTTTCTCTCGTTTACCTGATTATTTCTTCTCTATGGCAAAAAACGTTGCTGTTGTTATTCAAGAAGATCCTCGAAAGACCCATAGGCCTGTCGAGGCTCTCCGTATTGCTCTTGGCCTTTCGGCTGGATCTCACATGACCACTGTCGTTCTCCTTGGTGAGGCTGCCCGTCTCCTAGGAGATGACACTGACGACATTCTCGATATTGAGATCCTTGAAAAGTATCTTCCTACTATTAAGCAACTCGAAATTCCATTTATTCTCCCTAATGTGATTAATCAGGTAGTAATCCAGGATGACTTCCTTGTGAAACGTGAAAATAACGAAACTATTCGCTCCTTTGTACAATCTATGGACTGCACACTTGTTTTTTGACTCAGGGGCTTCTTATGTTGTCGACAGTCTATATCGTTCGTTCTCCACTACATACTCTGTCCCAGGCACTCTTACCTGAAAATAGTTCAGCTCTGGTACTTTCTCTGGAGGATCCCCTTCTTCCAGGAAAAGTATTATGTGTAACAAATATCACTCAATTCATAGAAGGAGAAAGGCTATCGTATGAACAAATACTCAACATACTCCTTGGAAGTACGAAGGTCATAGCCCTATAACTCCGATGTTTGTTAAGTAAGAAAGTTAGGAGTAGTGGCAGTAGGAGTAGTGAAGTGAATACTGAGTATAAGTGTGAAGTGGTTGATTTTATAAAGTAAGTATTACTTGATAGAGATGGATAACGCTGGGGATTGTATCTTTATAGAGTAGTTGGGATCTGTGAAAAGCTTGTGGAGAGTGAATTGGTAGTGATTGTATCTTCTTTATATAACTCGACATGTCCTGGTGTGACGTGGTATTCAGCGTCGCTTTTTGTCTATTATAAAGAGAGTAGATGGTAGTTATCCACAAGTGTGAATAATCCTGTGTATAGCGGTTTTGACGAGTTATGAGTATTGACACTGTTTGGCAAGAAGCATTGCAGTATATCCAGGCGAAAGTTCCTAAGCAGGTATATGACACATGGTTTATACCGGTTCATCTCGACCGGATAGAAGACTCGACGGCGCATATTGGGGTTCCGAATAAGTTTTTTGGAGAATGGCTGAATGCTCATTATGGACCGCTATTAGCGGAAGCCATGGCCACGGCTCGTGGTGGAGGGCTGATGGGTGTTGCATTCACAGTCCGCCAAAAGAGCACTGTGCAGGAGGTTGAAACACAGAGTGTTGTGACTGCGCCGAGAGGTGTCGCCCAGCCAAAGCCGCGACGGGGAATCCAGCTCAACCCAAAATATATATTTAAGAACTTCGTAGTCGGTGCCGGCAACCAATTTGCTCATGCGGCCTGTATGGCCGTAGCGGAACAGCCAGGACAGACCTATAACCCGCTCTTTATTTATGGAGGGGTGGGACTCGGGAAGACCCACCTCTTAAACGCCATTGGAAATCATGTCGCTGAAAAGAGTGATCTAAGAATCGCCTATCTGACGACAGAGCAATTTACTAATGAGGTCATCAACTCCATTCGATATGACAAAATGATGGATTTACGGAAACGATATCGACATATCGATATGTTGATGATCGACGATATCCAGTTTCTGGTCGGGAAAGAACGCACACAGGAAGAATTCTTCCATACCTTCAATGCCTTATATGAGGGACATAAGCAGATTGTTCTCTCAAGTGATCGGTTTCCTAAGGATATGCCTGATATCGAAGAGCGTCTACGATCTCGGTTCGAATGGGGATTGATTGCAGACTTGCAGCCGCCGGATGTGGAGACCCGCATTGCCATCCTGAGAAAGAAATCTGAAGATGATGGCCTTAAACTGCCAGAAGACGTCATCCAGTTCCTATCGATCACGATGAAGAACAATATCCGTGAATTGGAAGGCAGCCTGGTTCGACTAGGTGCTTATGCCTCGCTGACCGGGCAGGTGATAAGCCTTGACCTTGCCAAGACTGTCTTGCGCGATGTCATTGGGGATAAGAAAAAGATCGTTGCGATGGATGACATTCAAGAGGCGGTCTGTACACAATTCCATGTGAAGATGACGGAGCTGAAATCTCGCCGCAGGAGTAAGACGCTCGTACATCCTCGACAGATCGCAATGTATTTATGTCGAGAGCTGACTGATTCATCGTACCCCGAAATCGGGCGCCAATTTGGCGGTAAAGATCATACGACTATCATTCACGCCTGTCGCCAGGTCACAAAGGCCAAGGAAACCAACACGGTGTTGCAGGCAACGCTTGAAACATTGAAAGAGCAAATTCTTCGTAGTTAAGAGCTTCCCAGGGAGAATTCTCTATGAAAATACGTATTGGGCGAGATGAATTATTGACGGGACTTCAGCGGGTCCAAGGTGTCGTGGAGAAACGAAATACGATGCCGATTCTGTCCAATATCTTGTTGGAAGCCAAGCAGGATGGGGTGGAAATTGTCGCGACCGACCTCGAAATTGGATTACGAGGTCTGTACAAGGGAACCGTTCTCTCGACTGGTGGTGTCACCATCTCAGCCCGAAAATTATTCGAGATAGTCAAAGAGTTACCCCCTGGCGACATCGAACTGACGTCGACGGATAACAACTGGACGACCATCCAAGCCGGGAAGAGCCAATTCAAAGTCGTTGGCCTTCCCAGTAGCGAATATCCTGCACTGCCGACCATCGAGCGTGAGGGATTGACACCGCTCTCAGGAGAGGGCCTTCTGGAATTGATCCGGAAGACACTCTTTGCCGCCGGGGATAACGATGCTCGATATATCTTGAACGGCCTCTTGGTCACTCTCGTTGCGACCGACAAGAAAACCTCGCTTCGATTAGTCGGCACAGATGGCCATCGTTTGGCAGTGGCGGAGCAAGAAGTCGGCAAGGCCGGCAATAAAGGTGTGCCACAGGAAATGAAAGCCATCATACCGAAGAAGGCGGCGCATGAAATCCGCCGTCTCTTGGAGGAGGGCGTCGATGCCGAACCGCTCATCGGTTTCTCGAAAAACCTCATGATCTTCCGAAAGAGCGGGTTGCTGCTGACCTCTCGGTTGATGGAAGGCAACTACCCGAACTACCAACAAGTCATCCCAAAAGAAAGCGGCAAGAAGATCAGCGTCAGTCGAAGTGAATTGGAGAGCGCGCTGCGTCGGGTGTCGGTACTGGCTAAGGATAAAGCCAGCGCGGTAAAGGTTTCCTTCGCATCCGATAAGATGACCTTGTTTTCCAGCAGTCCGGATTACGGGGAAGCCACGGAAGAATTGCCAGCCCACTATGAAGGAGAGGCCATCCAGACGGGATTCAATGCCCGTTACCTGTTGGATGTCTTCAGCGTGATGGATGGGGAAACCCTCTCGCTTCAGATGGACACTCCGCTCAGTCCCTGTCTGATTCAGGAACCGGAAAGCCCGGGGTTCAAATGTGTGGTCATGCCCATTAAGATTTAGCGGGATGATCGTGAAAAAGTCCGCCGGCATCGTACTCGTATCCCAGAAACAAACAAAGCGAACCCCACTTCGCAACAGACGGTTAGGAAACGGATGACCACAGACGACTCTTCCCAGCCCAAATCAGACAGCTACAGCGCCGATCAGATCAAAGTCCTTGAGGGCCTCGATGCCGTCCGAAAGCGGCCGGCGATGTACATTGGGAGCACAGGCGTCGATGGACTCCACCACCTCGTCTATGAAGTCGTGGACAACAGTGTCGACGAACATATGGCGGGGTTTGGCGAGGCCATCGAGGTCATGATCCACATCGACGGGAGTGTGACGGTCATCGACAACGGGCGAGGCATTCCCACCGGCATGCACACCACGCAAAAAAAGTCCGCCGCCGAAGTGGCATTGACGGTCCTTCACGCAGGCGGCAAGTTTGAGCAAGGAGCCTATACAGTCTCCGGCGGTTTACACGGAGTCGGTATCTCTGTCGTGAATGCCTTGTCGGAGTGGCTTGAGCTGGAGATCTGGCAGGATGGTCAAGTGTTCGAGCAGCGCTATGCACGTGGGAAACCAGATGCCCCGCTCAGGGCAACCGGGAAAACAAAACGCCGAGGGACTCAAGTTCGGTTCAAACCGGACAGCCAAATTTTTGAGACCCTGGAGTTTAGTTTTGACGTGTTGGCTCAGCGGCTCCGCGAGCTCGCTTTTTTAAATAAGGGCCTGGCCATTACCCTGAGGGATGAGCGGAAAGAACCAGCAAAAGAGCAAGTGTTCTTGTATAAGGGCGGCATCATGTCTTTCGTTGAGCACCTCAACGAAGCCAAAACACCGCTGCATAAGCCGATCTACGTCAAGGTCGAGAAGCCAGAAATGGTTCTGGAAGTGGCGCTCCAGTACAATGACAGCTACGCGGAAAACCTGTTCTCGTTCGCGAATAATATCAATACAAAGGAAGGCGGTACGCATTTAGTCGGATTCAAGGCGGCCCTCACCAGGACGATCAACAGCTACGCCAATGCGAACGATCTCTTCAAGAAAGAAACCGAATCCCTAACAGGGGACGATGTGCGGGAGGGGCTGACGGCAGTGGTCAGCGTCAAGGTACGCAATCCGCAATTTGAGGGCCAGACGAAGGCGAAGCTCGGGAACAGCGAGGTGAAAGGCGTAGTTGAGGCCGCAGTCAACGAGGCCTTGGGAAATTATTTCGAGGAAAATCCTCCGGTTGCTCGCAAGATCATCGGCAAAGCTATCGACGCGGCCCGTGCCCGCGAAGCCGCCCGGAAAGCCAAGGATCTGATCCGGCGAAAGAGTGCGCTCGACGGCGGTTCGCTGCCCGGGAAGTTGGCTGATTGTTCGGAAAAAGATCCGGCCTTGAGCGAACTCTACATCGTAGAGGGTGATTCAGCCGGCGGATCAGCAAAGCAAGGACGTGACCGCAAGTTCCAGGCGATCCTGCCTCTGAAAGGCAAGATCTTGAATGTCGAGAAGGCGCGCTTTGACAAGATGCTCTCCAGCGATGAGATCCGGACCCTCATCATGGCACTAGGAACCGGCATCGGCCGCAGGCGCGAAGAGAGCGACAAGCCGGAGAAAGATGCATTCGACATCGCCAAGGCTCGCTATCACAAGATTATTCTCATGACCGATGCTGATGTGGATGGCAGCCACATCCGAACCTTGCTCTTGACGTTCTTTTTCCGACAGATGCCCGAGCTGATCGAACGGGGGTATATCTATATCGCGCAGCCGCCGCTGTTCAAAGTGAAGAAAGGCAAGACGGAACGGTATCTCAAAGATGAAGGGTTATTGAACGAATACCTAGCCGATCTGGCGGTCGAAGATGTCGAACTGTATCTGGAAGGGGCGCAAGGGTATGTGACCGGACGTCGGCTGTTGCCGATTCTGAAGAAAATGATTGCCTTTGAAACCTTGCTTGGTCGGCTCAATAAGAAGTCCCACGAAGCCGCGATGCTCCGTACCTTTGTCGACGAACCAGGGCTCGATCGCGAGCGTCTTAAGGATCGAACCGCACTGCAACGATCGGTCGAGAACGTCAAGACATCGCTGGCTGTGGTATTTCCAAAAGTAATGCCGGAGTTTGAGGTGCTGGATGATGAAGAACATCAATCAAATAAGGTGGTCTGCCGGCTGCATGCGAACGGCGTTACTCATGAACTGTGTGTGACGCATGAACTCGTCGGTTCCGCGGACTTTCGTGAACTACAGAAACTGACTCCGTCGGTTGTTGGGTTAGGACGCCCTCCGTACAAGCTCAAGGCCAAAGGGCAAGAACATCACTATCGGGCGACCGATGAGTTGGTGAAGGCGATCTTGGATATGGGGAAGCAGGGGCTCAGCATCCAGCGCTACAAAGGGCTCGGCGAGATGAACCCGGGGCAGCTCTGGGAAACGACCATGAATCCTGAAATGCGTACGCTTTTGCGCGTGACGCTTGAAGACCTCACCGGCGTCGATGAAATCTTTACGATCTTGATGGGCGATGAAGTCGAACCGCGACGGAATTTCATTCAAACGCATGCCCTCGAAGTGAGAAACTTGGACGTATGACGTTATTCACTCATCGTGAATCACAAGAGAACACACCGACTACATCCTTACGTTTCACATTTCACGAGTAACGATTAATGAGGAAATATGCCCCCTGATGAGCGCTTAGGCCACATCGCGATAGAAGACGAGATGAAGTCGTCATACCTCGATTATGCGATGAGCGTCATCGTAGGACGCGCATTGCCCGACGTCCGCGATGGGCTCAAGCCGGTCCATCGCCGCATCCTGTTCGGTATGAACGAAATGGGCCTCGCCTCCAATCGGACCTACCGCAAGTCAGCCAAGATCGTGGGCGAGATCATGGGCAACTATCATCCCCACGGTGATACGGCCATTTACGATACCCTCGTACGGATGGCGCAGAACTTCAACATGCGTTATCCCCTCGTCGATGGCCAAGGGAACTATGGATCGATGGACGGCGATTCAGCGGCCGCGATGCGCTACACCGAAGCGCGCATGACCAAACTCGCCGAAGAGATGCTGGCCGACATCGACAAGGAAACGGTCGATTTCGGTCCGAACTACGACGAATCGAGACAGGAGCCACTGGTGTTGCCGAGCAGGGTGCCGAATCTCCTCATTAACGGAGCGGGCGGTATCGCGGTCGGCTATGCCACGAATATTCCGACGCACAACATCGCTGAGATCATCGATGGATTGCTTCTGCTGTTGGAGAATCCAGACGTCACGATCGCCCAGTTGATGAAGAAGATCCCGGGGCCGGATTTTCCAACGGCTGGGTTCATCTACGGCATGAGCGGGATCAAGTCAGCTTATGAGACAGGTCGGGGTCTCTTGAAGTTGCGGGCAAAAGTCGTAGTAGAGATCGATGAACGCACCGACCGCGAACGGCTCCTTGTGACGGAGATTCCGTATCAAGTCAACAAAGTGTCATTGATCAAAAAAATTGCCGAGCTGGTTCAGGAAGACCGGATCAAAGGCATCTCTGATTTGCGAGATGAGTCATCGGATCGTGAGGGGGTCAGGGTGGTCATCGAGCTCAAGCGAGGTGAAATCCCGCTGGTCGTGTTGAATAATCTCTACAAGCACACCCCTCTTGAAACCACCTTCGGCGTCATCATGCTGGCGCTGGTCAACAATCGTCCAGAAGTCCTGAATCTCAAACAAATTCTGCATCATTTCCTCGATCACCGACGGGAAGTCGTCGTCCGCCGCACCGCCTACGAGCTGCGCAAGGCAGAAGAGCGGGCGCATATCCTCGAAGGGCTCAAGATCGCACTCGACAATCTCGATGCGGTGATCGCGCTCATACGTCGGTCGCAATCGCCGGACGAAGCACGGGCCGGGTTGATGCGCCAGTTTGGCCTTACCGAGATCCAAGCTAGCGCGATCCTTGACATGCGGCTCCAGCGCTTAACGCAGCTTGAGCGGACGAAACTCGTCGAAGAGTACCAAGACGTGCTGAAGCAGATCGAGTATTTGAAATCCATCCTCGCCAACCGGGAACTGGTCCAGACGATCATTAAGGACGAGCTGACCGAAATTCGGGAAGCGTATAAGGACGAGCGGCGGACGCAGATCGTCAAGGAAGAGGCGGAAATCACCCTGGAAGATCTGATTGCAGCAGAAGAAGTGATCGTCACGATCTCTCATGCCGGATACATCAAACGAAATGCCGTGTCGCTCTATCGCGCCCAGCGTCGAGGAGGAAAAGGCAAGATCGGCATGGGGATCAAGGAGGAAGATTTCGTCGTGAATCTCTTCACGGCCTCCACGCATGATTCACTGCTCTTTTTCACGGATGCCGGCAAGGTGTATTGGTTAAAGGTCCATGAAATTCCTGAGGCCAGCCGTGGCGCAAAGGGCAAAGCGCTCGTCAATCTGCTCGCGCTGTCGAGTAATGAAAAGGTCACGGCCACATTGCCGGTGAAAGAGTTCAGGGACGACCGGTATATCGTGATGGGGACCAAGAAGGGCAGCATCAAAAAGACGGAACTGTCCGCGTTCAGCAATCCACGGCAAGGCGGGATCATCGCCTTGGGACTTGAGAGTGGCGATAAGCTGATCGGTGTTCAACTAACGGATGGACAGCGGGAAATTCTTCTCGGGACACGGCAGGGCCTCACCATTCGATTCAAAGAAGAAGAGGTGAGATCCATGGGCCGGACGGCGTATGGGGTGAAAGGGATCACCCTCGAAGAGGGAAACGAAGTTATCGGCATGGAAACCATCACCCCTGATTCCACGACATCCATTTTGACCGTCACGGAAGGTGGCTACGGCAAACGAACACCTGTGGGTGAATACCGTATCCAGGGTCGTGGCGGCAAAGGCATCATCAGCGTCAAGACGACGGAGCGAAACGGTCTGGCGGTAGGATTTCTTCAAGTACGAGATGACGACCAAATCATGTTGATGGCGGCGCAAGGGAAGGTACTCCGTTGCAAAGTTGACGATATCCGCGAGATTGGCCGGAATACTCAAGGTGTCCGCATTCTCGACCTCGACGGTGAAGGAGATCGAGTGGTGGGCGTCGCCAGATTGGCGGAAGTGGTCGAACGAGAGGACGCGGGTTCGGAAGACACCCCCGAAGCCTAGTCCGACCGAGCCGCGTGGTTGTTCCATGCACGAGGAAGCGACTTCTCCTATGTCTCCGTCTTCCTCCGGTCCCAAAACCAAGAAGCCGCTGGATATCGTCGTCAAGGTCGCACTGAGCGTCTTTGTGGGATCTTTCGCCTTGATCTGGGGGGGTATGTACCTCAGCCGCCCCGATCGATCGATTCCTCCCTATACGGTCGGTGCACAATCAAGCCAGATCGTCACCACGGACGTTCCCCGCGGAACCACCGATGAGGAGATCGAATCGCTGGTGAAGCGTTTTCGAAAGGTCGGCCACCAAACGCACGATTTCGCTCCCATGAAGATCCACCCCACCACTCCAGGCGATCCCAGTGGTTGGTATAGACAGATCACGATTTACGTGTTCGATGACCACGGATGGACCGATCCAGAGGTGCTGGCGAAGTATCTGGCTGGGGATGCGACAGTTATCAACGACTATGAACGGCACATGCGCGGGTATTATCGATTGCAGGATCAGGAAGAAGAGGGAGGCGTGGGACCTATCCCTAAGAATGGCCACATCTCCAACAACACACGGATCCTCTTCAAGGGACGCGTGACGGACTCTTTGCCGGTGGAGGCGGAGCCTGCACAAGGTAAGCCGATATCACCTTTCTAAAGTGCTCACGGAGCGCAGGATCTTGAATGACGGTGGTATGTGAGCACACCTCAGCTGAAGATTCCCCTGGCTGAGGTGATCCGAGGTCGGTGGTGAGAGGTGCGGAAGACTCCTCCGACGCGGCGGGAAGCTCTCCGACCCGACCCGCAATGTCGGTCACACACTCGGTCCCGAACTCTGCCTGCAGCTTCGTTAAGAGCGCCGGCTTGAGGAACGTCAACTGTTGGAGCCAGACGGAATTTCTGACGACGAGGTAGAGCTTCTTGAAGCGAATCTGAGTCGGCCAGGTATGAGACGCCATGGGCTCGCCCACGAGCTCATGCCAACGACGCTGCAAGCGAAGTTCCAGCAGTCGTGATTCAAGACCAAGTCGCTTGGAAAGACCGGACAGGATGCTCCCAAAGGAATCGAGTGTGCGAGGGCCAGCCATGTGGCATCATAGGCGGTAGCGGAGAAATAGATCAAGGCGTCGGTGTCGAGTTATGGCTAAAGAGACTGAAGATCAGGGGAAGGTCGTGGCTACCAATCGGAAGGCCTACCACGATTATTTTATCGAAGAAAAGTTCGAGGCCGGAATTGTACTCAAGGGCACCGAAGTGAAATCACTTCGGGACAGGCGAGTGAACTTACAAGACAGTTATGCGGACGTCAAAGAGGGCGAGGTTTTTCTCCATCATTGCCATATCAGTCCCTATAGTCACGGCAACATGATGAACCACGACCCGATAAGGACCCGAAAATTGCTCCTGCATCGAAAGGAGATCAACAAGCTCCTGGGGAAAACTCAGCAGAAGGGCCTTACACTGATCCCGCTCCGCATCTATTTTTCTGAGCGGGGCCAGGTCAAGGTCGAACTGGGGTTAGCCAAAGGGAAGAAGCAACATGATCGTCGAGAATCGATCAAAGCTCGGGAAGCTGGCAGAGAAGTGGAACGAGCGATCAAAGAACGAAAGTAGGGTGGAAGCTCCCTCTTCGGTCAACGCGCGTTGACTATTGAGAAACTTCTCCGCTTTCACCTCAACGAACTCGGCCGACACAACTAGGAAATCCTACCGTGCCCACCCCATGGGTGGCGGATGCCATACAGGGCGTGGGCAGTTATATCGGTACGAGCGGATGCTCGGTGTCCTACCTCGAAGGAACAACGGCCTCCTCTTCTCTAGTCGAGAGAGGAGACGGTTCTCCTTAACTATTTACGGTCAAGGTACACGGCCTTATACATCACTCCAAGAACAGCAGTCAGGGCGAGCAACGCAAAGAATATCGTCATCATAGATCTTCACCTCCTTTCACCTGATGAAAAGTATAGCTCTCGACTATGAAGGGTCTGTGATGAAATCATGAAGAATTCTTCATGATTCGGCAACCGAGCCGCACGCCAACTGATCGGCGAGTGACACCAGCAAGTGATGGATATCGTGAAACTCTTCGAAGACGAACTGCCCGAATAATGAGGCTGTGTCTAGAAAGCCGTAGTTCTCAGGTAGGGACTGACTTGTAGGATGATGGGGGCAGCACCAGACTGCATGACCTGTCTGATCGGGATCTGCGAACTAACAAGGACCCAGGGCGACACCGAACCAGACGCCTGTGATGTTGCGGTATGACTAATCGAGATCACAGCACGACTCGCAGACCATGTGGAAACCGCTTCCTCTGTCGGGGGCGAGCACGAGTCACAAGTGCGTACGTGACTGGCAAGCATGACCTTCTCTGCTCAGCCCCCGTCTCCAGCAGGTCGCTCCACAGCATCGTCCGAGTCGGGTCACCTGCTCGCAAGCTGCAACATCGCGTATAACACTCCGAATATGGCGGCCAATAAGAACACTTCGATAAAGGAAATCATGATTGTTGTTCACCCCCTTTCGCTTTCCTACCTACATACGCCTCCAAGATGAAGCAGCCATGATGAGACTGTGAAGAATTCTTCATGATGTGTGCCCCTTCTACGCTAGTGACAAGGGGCAGTTCACCACAACACGACCCACGGCGAACGAACCTAGAGTTTGTGGAATCTACGACTCAGATTGTGGCGAGGGGGCCAGGATTCTAAAAGGCTTAGACGAGCGCTTTTTGCTGGGCGAGGGCCGGGAGACGCAGGGTAAAGACAGAGCCTTTGTTGACTTCGCTTGTAACGGAAATGCTCCCGCCGTGAGCATCCATGATTTCTTTCACGATGGGCAGTCCAAGCCCGGTGCCAGCGGAATCTTTCGCCCTGGCCCAATCGGTGCGGTAGAATCGCTCGAACAGATGGGGAATATTCTCGGGTTCGATTCCGTGGCCTGTGTCCTCGACCGCCACTTCCACATCGTGACCAACGGCCTGCAGGCGGATGGTCACGGCTCCACCCGATGGAGTGTACCGCAGCGCATTGTCGAGTAAATTGATCAATGCTTGTTTGAGCCACTGAGCATCGCCGAGTACGACGGAAACCGGTTGGGATTCAAACCGCAAGGTGATCTGACGGTCATCCGCCAAGAGTATCAACTCATCCACGAGGTCTTGAATCAGAGGTTCCACGGCGAGCGGGACGAGATTGACCGGAGGTTTACTACTAGTGAATTTCGCGAGCGTCAAGAGTGGACGGGTCAAGGCGATGAGCCGATCCACTTGCTGGAGATTGTTGAGTAACACTTCATGATATTCTTCCGGGGTCCTCGCTTTCATAAGCGCCACTTCCAGGTTTCCCTGCAGGATGGTCAGAGGGGTCTTCATCTCATGGGCGGCGATCTCGCAGAAGTTCCGTTGGACCTCGCTACTGCGTTGGAACTGATCCAAGACGGAGTTGACCGCCTGGGTGAGTCGCCGAAATTCTCGATAGGGTGAATCCATCGCCAGGCGCTTCCCCAGATCGGTTTCCGACATCGTTTCGGCGCCCGTGCACAACGCGTCGATTGGGGCCAGTACCTTCTTTGCCAACCAGAGGCTGCCGACCCAGGCGACAAGCAGCGTCGCTCCGGACCCGAGGGCGAGCAGAAACACAAGGCCATTCAGAGTTTCCCGGTAATGAAGCAGCGAGGTTTGTGCCTGCAGAACATACCGCAGTTGGCCGTCTTGTACGGTAGACAGAAACACGTGTCGAGCCGGGATACTAGCCGAGTCAACCGTTTCAAACACCGTGTGGTCACGCTCGACTCGTTGAAGCACGTCAGCTGGAAGTGAAGGTGGCGTTGCTGTGGTGGAACTTGTCCAGATGAGCCGACCGTCTGGAGAAAACACTTGAAGAGAATGCGGCACTTCCGGAAGCTCATAGGAACGCCGCACGTCGGCGGCCAGTGCGCTGCCCTGAGCCCTTCGCGTGAGTATTTCGGGGTGCTGCTCCACGATCTTGGCAAGCGTCTCTGCCAACGCGAAGAGTTGTCCATCCACAAAACGATGCAGCAGAACCTCGCTCACCGCGTACACGAGCGCGGAAAACAAGATGAGCCCTGCCATCAAGACGAAGGCGGACCAACTGATCAAACTGCGTAGAGATTTCATGCTGATGAGTCCGGCTCCTCGAGCATGTACCCTGCGCCGCGGACTGTTGCGATCAAAGGCGGAGAAAAATCCCGGTCGATCTTCGCGCGCAAGGCTCGAATATGGGCGTCGACGATGTTCGTCATGGGGTCATAGCTGATATCCCACACATGTTCAATGATCGCGGTTCGCGTAAGCACACGGTTCTTGTTTCGCAAGAGAAACTCGAGCAAGGCGTACTCTTTATTTGTCAGAGCGATTTCTTGTCCTGCCCGCCAGACACGATGAGAAGCCGGATCCAGCTTCAGATCTGCCGCTTGGAGATGAACTAGTGGTTGTTGACTTCCTCGGCGCAAGAGGGCCCGGATTTGAGCCAGCAGTTCCACGAAAGCGAACGGTTTCGGCAGAAATTGGTCTGCGCCGGTATCAAACCCCGACACCTTGTCCTCCACCGTGTTGCGCGCGGTCAGAAGCAACACCGGAGTCATGAATCCCTTGTCTCGAACACGGCGGCAGAGGGTGAGGCCGTCAAGCTTGGGGAGCATAATGTCCAAGATCAGCAGATCGTAAGCGTTGCCCAACGCCAATGCCAAGCCTTCTTCACCGTCGGCGGCCACGTCCACCACATAGTGCTCTTCTTTCAATCCTTTTCTGATGAATTGAGCCAGATCGGCGTCGTCTTCAACGAGCAGAATTCTCATGGCCTATCCTCATGACTGGACCACACAGACTGGCAGGGGAGGAAGCGGTGGGTCAACAGAGAACGCTTTTGCAGTCCGTGACCACCAGGTTGGTTGCTTTTTCGTCAACATCGAGGTCGATGGTCAGCCAGGCCATTCCGACCGCTCGTTCATCCTGGTGGGCTCCACCGCTTCCCTCAAGAAGGCTGACGACATAATAGCGGCCGGTAGGAACTTTCGTGAACCAAAAATGACCGGTTGGATTGGCTCTTGTCGTGCGAAGATAGGGAATCAGTTTCTTATCGGTCAGCAGTTGGGCCATCACCTCACGAAGGCATTCCACAGGCGACCCATGAGGTACAGGATTTTCTGGGGACGATGCTCCGCTCTTTGATGGGCACGAGTTCTCTCGCACATGTTTGTCGAACCAATAGCGAGTAGAGGAAGCTATTGGAATCAGGTAGATCGAGGCCCCCGCCTGAGTCACGGCTTTTCCAGAGGATGCACGCAAGAACACCTGTCCGGCCGCACCTCCTCGACCTTTTGCCCTGTAGGGGAAGAGCTCTTTCTCGTTGAAGGTCGGTGGGATCGATGAGCCCGACACCACCGCCTGTGCTGGTGTCGCGTGGACGCTGCTGATCAGCAGTAGACTCATGAACCAGCACCTGAGTTGCCCGTCATGCCACGTCATGTCGAGGAAGCTGACATTGCCGTGGATTCGTCCGGCTCGGTTGGAGTCTGGACGGCCTTGTGCTTGAGGGCGCGACCCTTGTCAGGGGTTGGATCAATGACCAGGCCATACACGTCTCGCCCTTCATGGCCTTCCGGTAAATATTCCGTAATGGGCATCCCGTCTTCGCGAACAAAAAGGAGACAGTGACAGTATTTGTAGATTTGCATTTCATCGCACGCGCAGATCCATCGTCGGAGCTTGGCTTCGGCTTCTTTGTCCTTATAAAAGTTACAGGGGCAGAGCGGTTTCCCGAGTTCGTCGATATGAGACGCTAATCCCTTCACCACCGCCTCCGTCACGGCAGAGTTGGGATGCATCATGGTTCCGCTTTTCTCGGCAAACCCTTGTACGAACTTTCGTATCTTCTCGAGACTTTCCTGTGTCGGCTCAGCCATGGACCTTCTCCTCTCGAGCGACGATGAGCAGAACCGCTAGTTTACAAGGGTAATTCACTGCTTTACAATCCGTCCCTTCAGCTGATTTCATACCCAGTCATGACAGATATGTCGAGTCAACAGATCCTGCTGCAGCGGCTGGTCCGCGAGTTGAGTCTAGCGGTCGCAGAGCCGCTGGTGACCCGTTTGCCGCAGGCCACTGGTAAACCGGATGCCGCGGCGCAGGTGCTCACCTTGCTCGATGAACTCCAAGAGTTGTCTGAGAAAGCAGCTACTGCGGCGCTAGCGGCATTGCCTGAGCTCGACCAGCGGGCTGGTCTCGCGCACTCTCTACTCTGGCTCGATCTGGGCGTTGTCCTGACAGAATCTTCAGGCGCATCTGCCCTCAAATATTTCAAGGATAGTCCCATGGTTCTCGGGCTGATCGAACCAGTCGATGCACGCACCGAAGTCCTGACAATTGGTCTGGAAATCGCCGAGCAGGATGCCAATGTCGCGCTCGAATACATCCGACAGGCTCCGCAGATTCTAAGCACCGTTGTCCCGAACCAATTGCGATCCTGGCTCGATATCGGCATAGAACTGACTCAAGTCAATGTCGTCGTCGGCCTTGAGTTTATTCGACAGATCTTTAAACTCGCCCCTGTGCTGCCTTTAGAAAGTGTGAGGGATTGGGCAACCTTGGGCATGAAATTGATTATACCGAATAGCCTCGGGAAGCCGGATTACGTCGCGACCATGGAGTATCTCAGGACCAGCCCGGCCATTCTTCGAAACATTGAACACCCAGCCGTTCGGGAAAAGGTCGTGTCCCTGTGCCTCGTGTTAGCTGAACATTCCCCAGAGTCCAGCATGACGTGGCTCGCAGAGTCACCCGACCTCTTAGGAACATTGCCGTCACTGGAATGGCGCATCCGGCTCTTGCAGTTCGGCGCGTTGCTTGCTGAAAAGCATGCTGACGTGACACTCGAGTACCTGCGTCGCGCCCCCGAACTTGTCCGACTCATCGGACATGGGCCCGACGCGTTCACGAGATTTGAGAATTGGTTTAAGGCTGGGATGGAAGTCGCGGCCTACAGCCCAGACGGCGCGCGGGCCTATTTTTCGGTGGAGTCCAGAAAAGCACTGGCTTCGGTCGAACTAGCCTTGAGCGGGGTGCCGTTTCGGCAGGTCGCGCGACGAGTGAAACTATTCGTCCAGGGACTTTGTGGAACCGAGGTCGCCGTGACGGCGATTCCTGATTCTGTGACGTCCCCAGCCCGTGCGACGGTCAGCGGAGACGCGAGCACCATTTCGTTGCCGGCGTTGCTCCGTCGGTATCCGACGGCTGCGGAAAACGAACGTCTCTATCTCGTGATGGCGGCTCATGAAGCTGGACACTTGGAATTCGGCACGTATCGACTCAGGCTCGAATCCCTGGCCGATCTGGTTGAAACCGTGCAACAGCGTTATGGTCGAACCAATGAAGTGAGACCCGATAGGCTGGCTGCTCTGTTTCAGCTCTATCCGAACCCCGCCCTGGTGCGAGATCTCTGGATCGTGCTGGAAGACACGCGGATAGAATTCTTGCTGCAAACCGAGTACCCAGGACTTCGATGTGACCTCGCTCGATTGGCAGAGGAATCCATTACCCCACGTGATCCGGCTCAGGGGTTGACGGTACAGGAGTTGGTTGTTGACGGTCTCTTGAGACTCTCCACCGGTGAATCGGCGGATTCTGCGGTTCCCAAGTCCGTCAAAGAAGAAGTGACGCTCCTTTGGAGCATGTGTGAATCCATTCTCAAAACCACAGCGACAGCTGAGGAAGTAGTTCGTGTCGTCGATGCGGTCTATCGGCGGATCGAAGAGCTGCTGACGGCTCGCGGTGAGATGATACCGGCAGAGAAACGCGAGGAGGAGCCGAAGGATGCGGAAGCGGGACAGGCAAAACCGGAGCAGCCGGGCGACCAATACCGCGCAGTGACTGATGTGGCCTATCGTGGCGCGATGAATCCAGAGTTCATCACGTGGAGTCAGGAACAGTTGGACCAGCAACACAAGCCTCCAACAGAATCGGACCGTTCGCTGGAAGAAAAGGTGCGGAATGGGGACCACGAATCCGGAAGCCAAGACATATTACGCGAAGGGCGATCATTGCCGTCGGTTGTTGAAGAATGCCTGACCCTTGAGGTCGATGCCCAACAGATACAGGAAACAATGGCTCATGGCGAACGAGCCATTCTCTACCCTGAATGGGACTATCGGATTGAGGATTACCGGATGAATTGGTGTCGTGTGGTGGAACGGCCAGCGGACCCCGGGTCCGACGACTTCGTCACGGAGACGTTGGTCTCCCGGCAGAGTACCGTCAAGTCGCTGCGCCGATTTTTTGAAGGCTTGCGTCCTCCAGCCTTCCGCCGCATGGCGGGGCAACCTGATGGGGAAGAGGTGGATCTCGATGCCGTGGTCCGACGAGCAGGGGAACAGCGGGCAGGTATGGAAGGCGACGATCGGCTGTACATCCGGCGGGAAAAGCGAGAGCGCGACGTAGCAGTGGTGTTCCTCATTGATATCAGTGGATCAACCAGCCGAGACCTCGGAACCGGTCGGCGGGTGATCGACATTGAGAAGGAAGGTCTGGTACTCCTGTGTGAAGCGCTGGATGCCGTTGGTGATCAGTATGGACTCTATGCCTACTCGGGCCAAGGACGAGGAAGGGTCGAGTTTCTCACGATCAAAGACTTCGACGATCGACTCGGGGCGGCGACGGCTCATCGGCTTGGTGGCTTGGCTCCTCGTCATCAGAATCGAGACGGGGCGGCAATCCGGCACGCCACGGCGAAGCTGGTGGCGCGGGAATCGAAGAACCGCGTCCTCGTGCTGTTGAGCGACGGAAGACCATTGGATGATCAGTACAAGGATGAATACTCGTTGGAAGATACGAAAGCGGCACTCCGGGAGGCACGACAACGGGGAGTCGAGACCTTTTGCGTCACGATCGACCGGGAAGCGGAGACCTATCTGCATCGCATGTATGCAGAGGCGCGGTACTGCGTCATTCATAGTGTCGAAGCCCTTCCAACCAAGCTGCCGCTCATTTACAGGCAATTGACAGCCTAACTCCATCAAGCGTATGACCAACTCGACAGGAAAGCCGACGGTTCCCCCCTGGTTGTATAAGCTCTTCACGGGGCATCAGTATCCTTATGTCCGTCGCTTAGCCAAGTTTGGACAGGTGGTGAAGCCCGGCGAAGATCGTGCGGAGCCGACGAAGGAGATGATCGAAGCCAAGTTCTGGGACGTCTATCCTCGTTGCCGGGTGAAGGTGCTGCAGGAAGTCAAGGAAGGGATGATCGTAGTCTTTCATGACTTGGCCGAGTATCCTCCGGGTGGCTTTCAGGCACTGGTCGACAATCCGGAAGAGTTTCTGGCAACAACATTCGGCAAGAAGAAGATCAAGGTCAATTTCTATGACGAAGATAATTTCGTCTGCACGATCAACTTTAAAGTTGCGGGCTGGACGGAGCATGGACATTAGGCTAGGACTGAGGACGAAGTGCTGAGGGCTGAGACGCCAAACTCAAACGGCTTAGTCCTCGGCCCTCAGTCCTCGATACTTGATGTGAGGTTATGATGGAACGGACGAAAGTGACGGTAGTTGGTGCGGGGAACGTCGGGGGGACGACGGCGCAGCGGTTGGCTGAGAAGAATCTTTACGACGTGGTCTTGGTCGATATTGCCCAAGGGGTTCCACAGGGCAAGGCGCTCGATATTTCACAGGCGGGGCCAGTCTGTGGGTACAGCACGCAGGTGGTCGGCACCAATGCCTATACGGAAACCGCGGGATCATCGATCGCCGTGATCACGTCCGGTATGCCGAGAAAGCCGGGCATGAGTCGCGACGAGCTATTGGCGACGAATGCGAAAATCGTCAAATCTGTCGTCTCGGAATTAGTCTCCCGCTCTCCGGATATTATCCTGATCCTTGTGACCAACCCCTTGGACGCCATGGTCCATGTGGCGCGTTCCGTCAGTGGTTTGCCGAAATCGAGAATCATCGGCATGGCGGGCGTGTTGGACTCGGCAAGAATGCGGACCTTCATTGCTGCTGAACTCAACGTACCGGCTACGGAGGTGCAGGCCATGGTGTTGGGCGGACACGGCGATACAATGGTGCCGCTGCCGCGCTATACCACTGTGAGGGGCAGGCCAGTGTCGGAACTGATGTCGAAAGAGAAACTCGACGCCATCGTCAAACGAACACGGGATGGTGGAGCTGAAATCGTCGGCCTCTTGAAAACGGGCAGTGCCTTCTATGCTCCATCCGCTTCGGCGGTGGCGATGGTTGAATCGATACATAAAGACGAGAAGCAGGTCATGCCCTGCGCGGTCTTGTGTGATGGGGAGTACGGACTGAAGGACGTCGTCGTCGGCGTGCCAGTGAAGATTGGCCGGGGCGGGGCCGAGCAGATTCTGGAGTATGAACTGACGAGTGATGAGCGGGCGGCGTTGGAAACGTCGGCCAACGCGGTGCGGGAACTCTGTCGCACCGTGGATCGGCTGATGGCCTAAGGAACCTCCTTTACCATCATCTCACGTGCCTCTGGGTGGCCGGCGTCGTGCCGACGAAGGTCATTCGTGCGCTTGACATTCGAAGAAACACTGCAGTACAGACAATAGGTTAGACAGTTAACCGTTCAGAGGAGAGAGCAATGAAATTTCTTGAAAGTCCGATGCAGACGATGGGAGTGGGATTTGTTCTCACCATCGTGTTGGTAGGGATATATTTGGGTTTAACCGGTATTAGTGCGGGTGAAGGCGACTGGGGCCAGATGATCCTTCGCTGGGTGCACTTCCTGGCCGGGATCACCTGGATCGGGCTCTTGTATTTCTTCAACTTGATCAATGCCTCGTTCTTGAAAAGCCTAGATGGGCCGACTAAGAATGTCGTGATCCCGAAGCTGATGCCGGCTGCCCTCAATTGGTTCCGGCATGGAGCCACTGTCACCGTGGTGGCAGGGGTGTTGCTGTATGGTCATATGTACCACAAGGGCGGGACCGGTGCCGTGGCCCTGGCAATCGGTGGGTTGCTCGGTATCATCATGATGGGCAACGTCCACGGCATTATCTGGCCAAACCAGAAAAAGATCATTGCCGCCGTCACCGCGGCCGCGCAGGGGACTCCCGCGCCACCTGAGATGGCGCAATGGGGACGGACCGCCTTGCTGGCTTCTCGCGTGAATTTCATGCTCTCGATTCCCATGCTGTTTTTCATGGGAGCCGGCAGCCATTTCAGATAGGCTTTCAATTCCGTTCGCCGGTGGGCTTAGCCCACCGGCGAGGTTTTCCATCACCAGCTTTCTTGCTGACCTCGTCTGCCCCTCTATACCCAGTCTTTGAATAGGTCCCCTAGCCCTAACTGCTTGAGATTCAGGCCCATTTCGGTTCGTCGCCTTGACGGATGAAGAGGTGGAGCCGTATAGTACAGTCTCAACCTTCAAGAGTCACTGACGCATAGTTATGCCTACGGTCGTAGAACCACGCCTTGTTCAACAGATGGAAGGATCCCCTTGGGAAATTGAGGGGTATCTCAAAGTTGGTGGCTATGAGGCCTGGAAGCGCTGTGTCAAAGAGTTGAAGGCCTCTCAAGTCATTGACGAGCTCAAAAAAGCCGGTCTGCGGGGGCGAGGCGGTGCAGGATTTCCGACGGGAATCAAATGGGACAAGGTGTTGAACCATCGAGTTCCTGAACGCTATTTCGTGTGTAATGCTGGGGAGCACGAGCCGGGTACGTTCAAAGATCGCCACTTATTGAAAACGCTGCCGCATCAGTTGATCGAAGGCTGTCTGATCGCGTCCCACACGGTCAATGCAAAGGCGTCCTTCATCTATATCAATCATGAATATCACGAAGAACAGCAGAATCTGAAGAAGGCCATCGCCCAAGCACGAGAGCGTGGGTTTATTGGGAAGAATGTGCTTGGCAGCGGGATCGACATTGAGCTGGAGATTTTTGACGGCCATGGAAGCTACGTCGCCGGCGAAGAGACGGCTATGCTCGAGTCGATGCAGGGTCGTCCGGCAATGCCGCGACAGAAGCCCCCATTCTATCCGACCGATTTCGGCCTCTATGGCAAGCCGACTCTGGTCAATAACGTGGAGACGCTCTGCAATATCCCTCGTATTCTCCATAAGGGTGCCTCGTGGTTTACGCAGGTCGGGACGGAGAAATGTCCAGGGACCATGATGTTCTCGCTGAGTGGATCGATCAATCGACCAGGTGTGTACGAGATGCCGATGGGCGTGACGATTCGAGATCTGATTGAACAATGCGGCGGTGGAGTGCCAAACGGCCGCAAGATCAAAGCCGTGTTTCCAGGTGGCCCAGCGTTTTCCATGGTGACAACGGATCAGCTCGATCTGCCCATGGATTTCGATTCGTTGAAAAAGGCTGGCACGGGGTTAGGATCGGCGGGTGTCATTGTTGTCGATGATGCGACCTGCATGGTGGCTAAGACGCTGCACTTTTCTAATTTTTTCAAGAACGAGAGTTGTGGCCAATGTCCTCCCTGTCGGATGGGAACCATAAACTTAGCCACGCTGATGACGAAAATTGAAGCGGGACAGGGTACGCAAAAGGATCTCGACAGTATGTTGCAGCTCTGTGGCTTTGTGAAAGGGACTGGGTACTGCACGCTCGTGACCGGAGCCTCCGTCTTGGTGCAAAGTAGTTTGAAGCTGTTCCGTCACGAGTATGAAGAGCATATTCGGTTGCAACGGTGTCCCTATCAAGAAGTACCAGCCGGGATTGCTGTGCATTCCTAGGAGGGGTCATGCCGCGGGTGACGTTTCTTCATTCAGACGGACGAAGCGGAGATGTAGAAGAGAACGTTTCACTTCTCCAGGCCGCGAAAGAAGTGGGATTTCGATTGAGCTACGACTGTGGAGGAAATGCCTCCTGCACAACCTGCCGAGTGGAGGTCCAGATGGGGCAGGAGCATCTCTCGGAGATCGATTTCGACGAGCAGGACCTGCTGGATCGGGAAGCGTTGACGCAGCCATGGCATCGCCTGGCGTGCCAAGCACGTGTCTTGGGGGATGTTGTGGTGCGTGTGCCGGAAGCCAAATGGGAGAATCCAAGAATAGCTACGTCCGAAGCATGGGGTTGATATTCGAGCAAGAGGTGTTAGACTATCACACTAGCTCACGGTGGTGAGCTAGATCGATCTATAGAGGAGGAAGCCAATGGTTACGATTACAAAGGTTGCGGAACAGAAGATACGGGAGCTGATGACCGAAGAGAAGGACGTCGTTGGACTGCGAGTGTATGTTCGTGGTGGTGGGTGCAATGGCTACCAGTACGGCATGGCCTTCGAGTCCAAAATGGCTGAGGATGACACCGTCATCGAGATGGGTGATGTGAAGGTCATTATGGATTCTCAGAGCGCGCCGATGCTTCAAGGTGCGGAAGTGGACTATGTGGACAGCGTGCAGGGTTCTGGCTTTTCGATCAAGAATCCTCAGGCCAAAACGACGTGCGGCTGCGGCAGCTCGTTTAGCGCATAAACGTCCTCGTGAGAATGCCGAGCATTGGACCTTTCAGCAAGGACCGCTCGTATCCCGAGCGGTCCTTGCTATTTATGCCGTTCACCAGAGACACATGCTGGAATGTCGCAGGTACAGGTAACGAGGCGCTATCGATTTTGCGCCGCCCACAGGCTTCACACTGATCAGCTCTCGCATGAGGAGAATTGGGCTGCGTTCGGAAAGTGTAATAATCCGAATGGTCATGGGCACAATTACGTCGTGCTGGTTACGATCAAAACCGGAGGAGCACAAGAGACGTGGGACCTAAACGACCTTGACCAGCTGGTTCACGAGAGGATTGTTGATCGGTTCGATCATCGCGACCTCAATAGCGACCCGGCGCTGGTAGGACTCACGACCACCGGGGAGAATATCGTCAAATTGATCTGGGACATTTTGGCGCCCCAATTGCCTGTGGGGTGTCTGCATAAAGTAGGTGTCATCGAGACGAGAGACAACTACTTCGAGTATGCGGGCGTCGCCTGAAACGACGAGGGAACGGAGTGAGGAAACAACGGAAGAGAGAGAAAGGACGAGAACCGGTTGAGGATACCAGCGGGAGCGGGAAGCCGGCGGACTTACCGGTACTCCAGTCGCTGGTCACCGAAATGCTTCTCGCCCTTGGGGAAAGACCGGGACGCAACGGTTTGCTGAAAACGCCCGAACGCGTGGCCAAAGCACTGGCGTTTATGACGCAGGGCTATCAGCGTGACATCGACCACCTGTTGAACGGTGCACTCTTTCCGATCGAATATGACGAGATGGTCATCGTCAAGGACATCGATTTCTTCAGTATGTGCGAGCATCACTTACTGCCATTTTTTGGACGAGTCCATGTCGGGTACCTGCCCAATAAGAAAGTCGTGGGTTTGAGCAAAATTCCACGGATTGTCGATACCTTCGCGAGGCGTCTGCAAGTTCAAGAACGGTTGACCGTGCAGATCGCCGAAACCATCAGCACCAAGCTAAACGCTCATGGGGTCGGAGTCGTTGTCGAAGCACGGCACCTCTGCATGATGATGCGCGGGGTGGAAAAACAGAACACGCTCGCCGTCACCAGCTCCATGTTAGGAGTATTTCGCAGTCAAGCACAGACTCGCGTGGAATTTCTGAAATTGATTCGCCGCGGCAGTGTCGGCGATCCGGACTGATCCCAGGATATACGCCTCCCTCATTGCCGACCGCAGTTATCTCGTCTCATTTCCAAAAAACTCGCGTACAGCATTGTTGAAGATGTCCGGCTTTTCCAGGTTCGAAAGATGGGCAGCGGCCGGAATGATGGTCAAACGGGCGCCGGGAATCCTATCGGCCATCAGCTGGGCGTCTGCCGGAGGAGTGGGAAGGTCCAGTTCACCGACGATGATCTGGGTGGGACACGTGATGTGTTTCAAGAGTGTGATGGAATCAGGCCGTTCAGCCATTGCCATCAAGTCTCCCGCGATGCCGCTGATCTGATTGCCTTCGATCATTGCACGTACGTGTCGGACGAGCTCCGGCTTCGTCTGGACTGTCGCGGGGCTCAGCAATTTTGGGATCATGATGTCGGCAATGGCCGATGGTCCTTTCTGATAGGCCGTCTGCGCCATCTGAAACCGCGCTTGTTTCCCTTCCGCCGTATCAGCCTGCGCTCTTGTGTCAGCAAGTACCAAGCCTTTTACGCGATCCGCATACTTTCGATAGAGAGCAAATAGGATGTAGCCGCCCATGGACAGTCCGACGAAAACCGCCTCCCGGATCGAGAGGTGATCAAGCAGCCCGATCACATCATCAGCGGCTTGGTCCAGTGTATACCGCCAGAGCGGCGCGTCGGATTCTCCATGCCCGCGCAAGTCAATCGTCACGACTCGAAACTGTGACGAAAACGCTTTCTCCTGCTCTGCCCACATCGTTCGGTTAAGCGGAAAAGCATGGCAAAAGACGATGGGAAGGCCAGAGCCTCGATCGTTATAGGCAAGGGTGATACCGTTGACCTGGGTGTGCACGGTGCGCTCCGTAAGTTGCGGTGTTCGTACCATCGGCTGCCTGCATGGTCAAGAGGCCATTTGCGATCATCCAGCATGGCGTATACAATTCCTGCTCTTTACTGAGGAGGAACATGACTCGTTCTCGTGATCCGGCTCCTGATTTATTCACGCCTCCAGATCGTGAAGACACCGTCGAGGCTCCGCTTGCCGAGCGGATGCGGCCACGTGTGTTTGCGGATTTCGTGGGACAAGACGACATCACGGCACCAGATCGGCCGCTTCGGCGGGCTATCGAGGCCGACCAGCTCTCGTCCGTAATCTTTTGGGGGCCGCCCGGTTCTGGGAAGACAACGCTGGCCCATCTGATTGCCCGCCATACGAAGGCGCAGTTTATTCCATTTTCGGCCGTGACCAGCGGCGTGCCTGAGTTGCGCACGATCATCAAGGCAGCTGACCAACGCCGAGTGATCAATGGGCAGCGGACCATCTTATTCGTTGATGAAATCCACCGCTTCAACAAGGCACAGCAAGACGCATTTCTTCCGCATGTCGAGCGAGGTACCATCATTCTCGTCGGCGCGACCACGGAGAATCCTTCCTTCGAAGTTATCAGCCCACTCTTGTCCCGTTCGCTGGTCGTCGTGCTCAAACCGCTTACCGAGGACGCGTTAGGTCAGATTCTTGATCGTGCGCTTGCCGATGTTGAACTCGGGCTGGGGAAATGGGAAGCGCGCTTCTTACCGGAGGCACACCAACGAATGATTTCGTTCGGCAATGGCGATGCGAGGGCGCTGCTCACATCGTTGGAATTTGTGGTGACGCAAGCGCCGGCAGGACCCGATGGCGCGCGCGTGATTGATGACGCGATATTGGAAGCGGCACTGGGCACCAAGGCCCTGCGCTACGATAAGTCAGGCGAGGAACACTACAACGTCATTTCGGCCTACATTAAAAGCCTGCGCGATTCCGATCCAAATGGGGCGCTGTACTGGCTAGCCAGGATGCTGGATGCCGGCGAAGATCCGAAATTCATCGCCCGGCGGATGGTGATTTTTGCGTCCGAGGATATTGGTAATGTAGATCCGTTGGCCCTTGTCGTTGCCACTTCTGTGGCACAAGCTGTCCAGTTCGTAGGGCTCCCTGAGGCGCAGATCAACCTGGCACATGGGACCACCTACTTGGCTTCGCGGCCCAAAGACAATGCGTCCTACGTCGGTCTATTGGAAGCGCTCAAGGATGCCAAAGCCTACGGCAATCTGGGGGTCCCGCTCCATCTCCGGAACGCGGTAACCTCTCTGATGAGAGACCTAGGCTATGGAGCCGACTACCGCTATGTCCACGACGACCCGTCAGCGCAAACGGAACAAACCCACCTCCCCCTACCACTCAAAGGTCGACAGTACTACCGCCCAAAGCCTCTAAAATAGGGCCGATTGTCACGGTTTACATTCTTGTCTAATCGGTTATACTTAGAGCAATGAAGCGAGGAGAAGGAAAATCATCTGCCAGCGTGGTTGCACTGAGTGAGCGGAGGAAACTTGTCCGAGCCACGTTGGTCGGTTCTGCCTTGGTATCGCCGAAGAAAGGCGGGCGTGCCTGTACTGCAGTCCTGGATAATGTCAATAAGATCGGGGCCGGGCTTCACATCAAAGATCGATTCCCATCAAACGAGAAAGTGACGGTCTCCCTCGCCTTCCTCGATTCTGATCGAGTTGAACAACAGGAAAAGCTCGATGGGACTGTCGCTTGGGTCAGGCCCTGGGAAAAGAAAGGATTCTTGATTGGCGTCGTCTGGGATGAATTGGTGACGAAAGAGAAGAATCGCTGGCTGTACTACTATCTAGAAGAAACCCTCAAAGCCTCTGTCTAAAACGCTCGCTGATTAGGGAACGTCTGATTAATTCACGTTTACACGAAGAAGGTGGTTTCTGAATGGATCAACATGGGTACTTCGCTGGAAATTCGCTGGCCCGGGAGTGTGGTTTTTGGGGGTTGCCCGGTGTCGGGCCG
>JAOUHD010000032.1 GCA_029865345.1 Nitrospira sp. | reverse complement strand
TGAGGCTCGAAGTACTGGGGTCGACCGACGACACTGGTTCTGTAACACGCAATATTCAGCTGAGCAAGGAACGAGCCCATGTTGTGCTCGTGGCCCTCGGAGGCGAGCAACTTGGTGAGGCCACGACTGTCATTGCAAGCATTGTCCCATCTACCGACCAGCGGCGGCCAACGGGAGAAGCCAGCGACCAGCGGATCGTCATCCTGAGGGCCTCTCTCGCGGCTGCGAACCGGGGGAATGAGGCGGCCCGTCCATGATGCAGAAGAAAGTCTGCATGTTGGGCGGATTCGCGGTCGGGAAGACCAGCCTCGTGCGCCGATTTGTGAGCAATGTGTTTTCTGATCACTATCACACGACGATCGGCGTGACCGTGGAGAAGAAGAGTGTCAAGGTCGACGACCGGGACGTGATGCTGGTGCTGTGGGACATCTATGGAGAAGACGAGTTTCAACGGGTGCGTGAGTCGTATCTTCGCGGCTCAGCAGGCTATATCCTGGTCATGGACGGCACCAGAAAAGCCACATTGGACACGGCGCTCGCTCTGCAACAGACGGCCGCCAGAACGATCGGAGCAGTTCCGTTTGTCTCGATCATCAACAAGGCGGATGTTCGATCTGAGTGGGAGATCGATGAGCGCGTGATCGAGCAGCTCCGTGAGCGAGGCTGGCCCGTCCTGTTCGGCAGTGCCAAGCTTGGACAGGGAGTCGAAGAGTTATTTGCGCTACTGGCAACCCAAATGGTGAGTGCCCCTTCGTTTCCTCGTGATTGATATGAACAGTCGGAATCCCGAGTTCACCCCGGTCGACGAATCCCTGTTCAATCGCGTTCTGTTGACACTCGATATAGCAGTGCTTGAGCGGAGCGAGGATGGAAGCGCCTTTCATCTTCGGGGGCTGCCGCCTAAATGGTGGCGTCTATGTTTCGGTCTAGCAGAAGCCACAACGTTGGATTCAAACCGATGCTCGCCGTTTTTGCGGGAATACCTCATGAACCCACATCCGGTGTGGGAAAACAAAACCGGCGAGATTGAGAGGTCCGGTCCTTGGACGGAATCCAAAGAACAGGGCGGTACGATGACACTAGAGGCAACTGCGCTGTCTGTCGGAAGCAAGAATCTGCTCCTCATCGAGCGTCTTGGTTCCCATTTCGAACACATGAGAGACATCGTCCAGCGGGCTCGAGAACGGATGCTTACCGAAGACATCACCACTAAGTCATATCGAAAAACTCAGACGCGTTTGATCGGTCAGCTCGAGGTGAGCGAGCGCACAAAGGACGACGCGCTGGCCCTGCTTCAGCATCTTGGGATCACCGCGCTGGTCTTGGACGAACGAGGGCATGTCACATTTGTGAGTGATCGTGCTCTTGAGATGCTTGGACTCGGGTCCAACGATGTTGTGGGTCAGAAGTTGGAACGAGTACTTCCCTTCCAGGAGCAAGATCGCCAGTTGGTTCAGCACCTGCTCGATGGCTCTTCACGCACAGGGTCGGGTGGCCCATTTCGTCTTGATAGAGCTCGTCCTCAGTGGGTGGAGGTGGAAATTCATCGAGACCCACTTCATCCAGATCGGCGCATCATGGTCTTACATGACCGCACAGAGATCCACGCACTCCGCCAGGCGCTCAACGAACAAGCGTCGTTTCACGATCTGGTGGGGAAGAGTCCCGCCATGCTTCGAGTCTATCAACTTGTGCGAGACGTGGCGCAGGTCGATACCACCGTGTTGATCGAAGGGGAAACGGGAACCGGAAAAGAGCTGATCGCGCGTGCCATTCATTCTTGCAGCGGCCGAAAACATAAGCCGTTCATCGCCGCTAACTGCGCCGGATTGACCGACTCGATTCTGACGAGCCAACTCTTCGGCCACAAGCGTGGATCCTTTACCGGGGCGGTGAATGATCAACAAGGGTTATTCGAAGCTGCGGAGGGAGGCACGTTGTTCCTCGATGAAATCGGAGATATCCCGCCGCCGGTCCAAACGGCTCTTTTGCGGGTTTTGCAGGAGAAGGAGATCACCCGGCTGGGAGAGGCCAGACCTCGAAAAGTCGATGTGCGTGTGGTGGCGGCCACCCACCATAACTTGAGCGAGGATGTGGTTCGTGGGTCCTTCCGAGCGGATTTGCTCTACCGCATTCGTATCGCCAGAGTCCAGCTTCCCCCTTTACGTGAACGCCGCGAGGACATCCCTCTCCTCGCCCATTCGTTCCTGAGCCAACTCTGTACCGCCACCGGAAAGACCGTTGATGACCTAAGTCCAGACACCCTCCGGCTCCTCATGAGCCACGCATGGCCGGGAAATGTGCGCGAACTGAAAAGCGCCATCGAATTCGCGGTGATCAGCTGCAAAGGCAGAGACATTCTTCCCACGGATCTCCCGCCGGAAATAGCGGCCATGCCGGTTGCCCCTAGCCCCTCCACGTGGATTCCGTTGTCGGGTCAGGATGAGAAATCCAAACTGCTTGCCGCTCTCTCCGATGCCAAAGGCAATCGGACCGAAGCGGCTAAACGGCTGGGAGTCAGCCGAGCCACGTTCTATCGCCGTCTGGTAGAGCTCAATATTCATCCCCGCTAGACGCATCTGCAGGAACGGCCTGTCTTCTACTCAGCAACGGGTCTCAGGGCGGTCAATGTCGGTCGTATCTAGCAGCTCTGCTCCGCACAGGTCACACAAATATATCCCTGGGCAATCGCGTGGAAGCAGCGCGCCTCTTAGGCATCAGCCGAACCACTCTCTGGCGTCGTCTCGTCGAACTTGATCTCGCTTCCGATCAATAGCCTGATTCCAAGCCTCCTCCCCTGATATCCATCTTGTCTCAGTCATTGTCTCATTTGAGACGTGTGAAACACGCGTGAGACGCGAAAGCGTTTCATGTCCTTGCGTATTCTCAAGGCGGGTTTTGAGCGACTCGCCGAACTGCCTCATATTGCAGCACAATCCTGTGTGATGGGTGTCAGGCACGGGTTTTGAGTTAGGAACTTCACGTGAGCGGCATTGAAGACAACTTGGTGAGTTAGAGGAAGGAGGCCATCATGACACTCCTATTCACAACAGCCAATACACGTATCCTCCTCCTTGTCGCCAATCTCTTCTTCGGCACCGTCGCGATTTCCGAAGCTGGGGATCTGACCCTGGGGCCCGCCATCAAGGTGATCGCGCCGAAAGAGAATATGGTTCAAATCGCACCGTTTGATATCGACATCCGCTTTGAGCAGCGAGGAGCAGCGGTGGTCGATCTCGCGAGCCTCAAGGTCTTCCTCATGAAGCTGTGGAACATCGACATCACCGACCGGGTGAAACCCTATGCATCGGGCGATGGCATTCATCTGACGCACGCAGACTTTCCCAAAGGCCAACACACCATCAAGATCGCCATTGCCGATCACGAAGGACATGAGAGTTCACGGACAATGATCGTGATGGTTCAATAGTCGTCCACGGAGGAGCTGCTCGATGCGTTGTAAACGATGCCACGGCCTGATTGTGATGGAGCGTTGCGCAGATGCGGAGCTCAGTGCAGGTTTGACGGGAATGAGTGCGTTACGACGAAACGGGAGCGTGGATACTTGCACCATAAAATGACCCGCGCGAAGCGAATACATGAGTGCGGAAGAGGAAATTCATCATGCAAATACTCAAAACCACTATGCTTGTGACAAGCGTGGTCATGATGGCCGGCTGTTCCTCGTATGCCAACCGATCGACAATGGAGAACCTGGCGGCCCGTCTCGTGGCACTCGAACGCGAGCGTCACTGGCTGGCCAACAACCAGGAGCGGCTAATGGCGGAGCTGGAAGCCGCGAAGCGCCGGAATGTGGAACTTGAGCAGCAAGTGGATGGTCTCAGTCGGAACAGCCTCACCAAGGCCAAACAGGATCTCACGCAGGCACGGCGACCGTAAAGGGCGCGCGGCAGCCTCTTGGTCCGGCAATCTCAGCGCAGTGGAGGATCCACGGTATCACCGGCCGCGAGGCCATTTCAGGGAAGGAGCAGTCCGATGCGATCGATCACACGAGTCTTAGTAGGTCTATGTGCCCTGACAATACTTGCTGCGCCTGTCTTTGCAGAAGAGCCTGGTGTCTCTTCCGATTCGGGGGAGACCAGCGCCACTAGTGCGTCGGGCATGCCGACCGAGTCCACCGCCGACGCGGGCGGAGGCGGGGAGCTCCTCCCTCCGAATGCGAAAGCGGGGGAATGTTATGCCCGCGTGTATACGCCGCCGGTCTATAAGACCAAGCAGGAGCGGGTGGTCAAACGGGCCGAGTCAGGATCGGTGTCGATCATCCCCGCGAAGTTCGAGACCGTCCAAGAAACCGTACTGGTACGGGAAGCTGCCAGGCGGATCGAAGTCATTCCCGCCACCTACGAGTGGGAGAAGGAACAGGTTTTGGTGAAGCCGGCTTCGACGAGGCTCAAGGAAATCCCGGCCACCTATGAGACGGTGTCGGAGCAGATCCTGGAAAAACCTGGGTATACCTACTGGAAGAAAGGGACCGGGCCGAAGCAAAAGCTTAACAACGCGACGGGCGAAATCATGTGTCTCGTCGAAGTCCCCCCGGTGTATCGCACCGTGACCAAGCAAGTCGTGAAGACGCCGGCCGGCGTGCAAGAGATCGACGTGCCGGCCCAATATGCGACGGAGCGGAAACGCGTGATGAAGACCCCGCCGACGACTCGGGAGATTGAGGTTCCGGCGGAGCATAAGACGGTGAAAGTCACGAAGCTGGTCGAACCGGCCAAGGAAATTCGCCATCCCATTCCCGCCCAGTACCAGACGGTCGCCAAAACCGTGATGGTGGAGGAGGCCAAAATGGAGTGGCGCCCGATCCTCTGTGACACCAATATGACCAAGGGCAATGTGCAGAAGCTGCAAAAGGCGCTCAAGCGCGCCGGTTACAACCCCGGCAAGCTGGATGGGGTGCTCGGCAAGCAGACGCAAGTCGCCATCAAGAAATTCCAGGCCGCTCACCGTTTGCCGACGGATGCCCAAGTCAACCTGGAGACGGCGAAGGCTCTCCACATCAGTTACTGATCGTCTCCTGTCCCGAACTGAAACGAGCAAGACCATGAACACATCCAGCCAACGATCGACCACGGCTCAGCAAGAGCTGGAGTTCCACGTGCAAGCAACCATCGTGGATACAGCATGCAGGATCGAACGTGGGCATGAGGTGCTGACCCTTGTCGTGCCGGGGCGTGTGCTGTTCCTGGCGGAAGAGAATGAGCTCACCCCAATAGGTTTTCTGATGGCCCACCAACTGGGGACGTTGTTGATGATCGCGCCATTCAATGAAATTCGTGTTGTAGGGCCTATCGATTGGGCTGGCATGTCCGGGAGTTCACCGGGTGAATTCGCTCAAAAGCTGGTCTTATCCAAAGCCCAGGCAGCAGCCCTTGTTCGGCAATTGCAAGAGAATGGCGTGGAAGCCACGAAACTGTCCGCGGAGTGGTATGGCCATATTCGGCTGATCGTGACCTCAGAGCCCCACGTCAACGGTCAGGATAATCACCGCCTGGAGATTATCCTCGAAACATAGGGTGTAACAAATAGGAACCATTGGAGATGAACATGAAGAAGAGGTCCCGTACATCAATCATGATCGTCACGGCATTCTTGTCAGGATTTGGGTTGGGAGGGTTGTCCCTACACTATGCCTCTGCGCAGGGTATGTTTGGACTTTCAACATCGGTAAGCCAACTCGGCAGTACGTTGATGGAGATGCAAAAGAATGTCGACGATCTTCAGAAAAACATGGGGACGCTCAAGCAGGTCAAGGAACAACTGACCAGTCTGTCCCCACAAGGTGGAGGCCCTCCAGGAGGGGACCTCCTGAAAAAAGGTGGCGATTCATTGAAAGACATGACGCCGAAATTCTGAGGTGCGTGACGCGAACACTTGGGCGACAGAGTCATAGGTCACTGTGGGGAGGGAACCCATGAAGCAGATATCCAACAGTACCGCGAGTACGGGTGCAATCAGTTCCGAACCGCGTCTCGGCATGACCTGGGCTGTGACGGTAGGCATGGTGATGCTGCTGATCGGGACTCCCGTGGCGTCAGCTGAGCAGACCGCCACAGAATCAGTGAGAAGCACCATGGATGAGGTGATCCATATTCTCAACACCGAAGAGCTGAACCAGCCGGGCCGCTCGGTGGAACGACGTCAGAAGATTGAGCACGTCATCAGGCAGCGCGTCAGCTATGAAGATATGGCCAAACGGGCTCTGGGTGGGCCCTGGATAGAACTGACGGACATTGAACGGCAAGAATTTGTTGCCCTCTTTGTTCAGTTACTCCGAGACGCGTTTGCCGGTCGAATCGACAACTACGCCGACGAGCAGGTGCTTTACCTGTCTGAACAGCGGGAAGAGAACTGTGTCGAGGTGAGAACAAAGCTGTCGGGTCCTAAGGTGGACACCCTCCTGGATTTTCGCTTAGTCGACAAGATCGGCCATTGGTATGTGTACGATGTGGTCATCGACGGCGCGGGCATCGTGAGCAATTACCATGCACAGTTCGCCAGTATTATCCGCGACCATTCGTATGCAGCTTTAGTGAGCAAGATGAAAGCGAAGACCCTGGTGGTGAAAGCGTTTGAAACGACCACGGCTCCATAGTTCTGGAGTCAAAGGCAGCGAGTGGGCATGCTGGGACGATCTTCAGAAGAACCTGGGGACGATCACGCAAGTGAAGGATCAATTGACTAGCCTGAGGCCCCAAAGTGGGGGGACGCCGGGAGGGGACCTCATGCAAAATATAAGTGATTCGTTGAAAGACGTGAAGCCGAAGTTTTGTTAACCAGGTACAAGATTCGCTCACACGAAGGCCGACACATTTCGTAGGTGTTGATCCAGGCTGAGCTATGGAACCATTACGAAACGGGGATTGCTTTGACACCCGATAGTAGCATGAGTGGATCAGAAGATTGTTCGGGTTTGCACGCGGGGATCAAGGGCACCTTGGATCGGAGTATTGCTACAGGTGTGACGGGCGATTGCAGGGGATCACGGCACACACAGTCGTCCGCCTTGGCTAAGAAGGCTTCATGACTGGCACCAGCACAGTCGTTCCATCACTCACCATCGCGATTATTAGTGGTCAGTATGTCGTAATGCTCGGATTGCAGAAGATTTTCAGAGATAGCAAAAGCCTCCAGATCGTCGTGCAACCGCACCAGCGGATGACGTCTGACGCGCTACTCCCGGAGAAACGCCCCGACGTGTTCATCCTTGATATGGAGACCGAACGAGACACCATCTGCAGTATCAGTCAGATTAGGGCGTCAGCCCCGAAAAGCAAGATCGTTTTATTGAGCGGGTTCGAGGACAAGGAACGTACGCGCGAGGCCTTCGAATACGGCGTCGATGGTGTGATCTTAAAGGTTCAACCGCCTGAAGTCGTGCTCGCTGCGATCGAGGCGCTGTATTCCCACGCTAACAACCACGTCTATACCGAACGCAAGGGAGTGTTGTTCGTGGATCTCAGGGAAACCTTCAAGAAGAAAGCCGAGTTCGAAACACAGCTACCTGTGTGGTTCGACGCATTGACCGAGCGCGAACGTGAGGTTACCACATTGGTTGGCCAGGGACTCTCGAACAAAGAGGTCGCCTATCGACTGTCTATTTCTGATAGTACGGTACGTCATCATCTGACCAGTATTTTCGACAAGGTCGGTGTTCCCAATCGACAGAAGCTCCTGATTCACACGCATCATTTTCGGTCCACCCCTGGCTAGCCGGATCATTCATGAAGAACTTCTACCGCAATTGCGAATTCATCGCTTCGACCGTGGAACAAGGATTGTCCTTGTACTCAATAGTGTCATGAGGGAGCCAACCGTATTCATGGAGCATTCTACTAAGCCGATACCGGCTACCGCTGTAGAGAGGATGACGAAATGATTGCACAAGGATTTCTCGTTGGAGGCCCAAACGGAGAGAATTTCTTGCTTACCACCGAACCCTATTTCGAAATGAAGACTCATCGGTTGGTTGTGATGCAAAAACTCAACGGCAAGTGGGAACACATGAAAGGAATTCAGGAGTCGGCTTGTCGAGAAGCACTGATCGGCGCATTCGTCGATTTCTTGGTGGATATATGCAGAGTGTTGAACTCCTCTGGCTCCGATCGGATCGTTGCGATGGCTCCAGCGTCAGGTCGATCTCGCCCACGACGCGCGCTCCCTCTCAAGACCCAGAGGACCCCGTAATGAGGATGTATCCAACGGCATAACTCGTGGGAGATCTGTGATGCGGTGTAAACGATGTGGTGGATTGATGATTGTGGAGCTGGGTGCGGATGAAGATCTCGCAGAGCAGGCGGCGGGGCGGGGGGCGTTGCGCTGTGTGAATTGCGGGGCGATGGTGAATATCAGGATGCTGAGAAATCTTGCGGCTCAATATACCGAAGGACTCGCACCTGTCAGGCAATCCGTTCCGAGGCGTCGTCACACTGAACGCCAGCTTACCATGGGAGACGACGTGTGAGAAAAGCAAGAAGGGTTAGGGTCGTATCGTGCCCGATGAAATCCCAATGGCGAAATGGCAAGGGCAGATATCACCCATGTGTGTATATGAAAGGGCCCATCTGTCGATCGCGATGGGCGACACGCTTTCTCTGGCTTGAGCACAGCTGAGTTCTGGCACTTTCACGAAACTGGGATTACCCGATGGACAAACTCACTGGAAGACGAGAACCGATTCGTGTGTTGCTCATCGATGATTCTGTCCTGACTCTCCATGGACTCAAGACTGTTCTCTCGAAGAACAGCCGGCTCGATATCGTTGGCGTTGCAAGGACTCAGGCTGAGGCTCTAGCCGCAATCCAGAATCACAGCCCACAAGTGGTGGTGTTGGAGGTGCGAGTTGGGCAAGCGAGTGGAATCGACCTGTGCAAAACCATCCGTGAGTCACATCCGAACATTGGTGTCCTGTTCTTCACTGCGCATGACGACAAGAATCTCTTGCATTCCGCCATTCTGGCCGGGGCACAGGGGTATCTCTTAAAGACTGCAGCCGCCGATGTGGTTGCGAAGAGCATTGAGGTCGTCGCGACCGGGGAGGCAATCATGGATCAGCAGTTGACTCAGCAAGTAATTACATGGGTGCGGAATGGAGGGTTGGCTGGACAACAGCGGATCCCCTATAGCTGTTCGAAAGACGATCGGCAGCTTCTCTCTCTTGTGGCCCTAGGGAAGACAAACAAGGAGATCGCGCAAGAATTGAACCTTGCGCCTCGTGTGGTGTCAACTCGCTTACAAAGAATCTATAAGCGTTTGAAGATATCCAGGCGATCCGAAGCGGCACGATACTATGTGCATCTGGAAAAGGATCGGCATGGGCTTGAAGGCGGCTCTCACTAGAACCAAAAACGTATCAGGCCGGCGATGAGACAGCTTCCACGTGTGCCTGAAAAATACGAAGTCCATACAGGGCATGGCGGAGGCGGACAACAACTTATTGCAGTACCGAGTTAAGCCATGTATATACCTAAGTTCGACTAACCATAACTGACCTACTTAGCCACACGAAGGAGAATCAATGAAGTCACTCATGCTGCTGGTTGCAGTCTTGGCTCTGAGTACGATGACGACCTCGGTTTTTGCCGATGATGGGGCGCTCGCGACTACGCCAACACCGATCCTTGATGTCGTGACCTTGAAAGACGGCAGCGTCATCTATGGTGAAGTGATCGAGATGTCGGGCGGGTTACTACAGATCAAGAACTCTCTGGCAGGCGATATCATCAAGATCAAATGGGCTGAAGTGAGCAAGCTGGCGGTCTCGCATCCGATACCCTTTCATTTAAAGGAGGGGAGCGTACTTGTTGGTACCGCTGAAGAGGGTGAAGCGGGAACGATGAAGTTGAAGGCGGGACCTGGGGAAGGAACGATGATCATCCCGATGAATGCGGTGACCCAAGTGAACCCGGTCGTTCAGCCACCGGTCATCTATACCGGGAGCCTCAACGCGGGCTACTCGCAATCCGTAGGAAATAGCAGTCTTCGAAACGTCAGTATTCTAGGAGATCTTGTGGCACGCAGTGAGCAGCTCCGGCTGACCCTCTTGGGCCGCTATGTTAATGGAGACAACAACGGCAGCTTACAGGTGAGGAATGCGCGCGGAACGATCAAGCTCGACTTCTTTATCACCAAGCGGTTTTTCTGGTTTGCGTCCGCCTATGTCGAAAACGATTTTCTCCAAAACCTCAAGCTGAGAACGGCGATCTCCAGTGGCCCGGGGTACCAATTTCTCGAGCGTGGAGATCTGAAGGGCATTTTTAAGGATATGACCTTCTACGCCGAAGCCGGTCCGACATATTTCAATGAGGACTACCGCGATAATAGCATCACCGGCGATCGGGCGAGCTTTCGCGCTCGCGTCGCGATGAAATGGGACTGGCCGCTGTTTGATGGCCGTGTCACGCTGTACCATTACAACGAAATATTTCCATCCGTCCAGAACGCGTCGGATTTCTTTTTCACGATGGATAACGGGGTTCGCATGAAGATTTTGGCCGGTCTGGCGAGCGGATTCCAGGTGACCACCCGGTATAACAATCGGCCGCCTGCCGGCACGGGCGATACCGATAACTTATACTTGCTCACGTTGGGATACGCGTTCGACACCACCCGCACGCGATAGGGTGGTAGTGGGCCGGTTTGAATTTGGATGTTTCCTGGCATTCCAATTTCAAAACGAAGAGCCCCTGGCTCACGGACTCAATTGAAGAGTGTTCACTTTAGACCACTTTCCGTTTGGGGGAAATGGTACCGTTAGGTTCCCCACAATATCGTACTGAGGCGTTTCCATGAGGAGGAGCACTATGCTGAAAGAATTTAAGGAATTCGCCATGAAGGGGAATGTCCTCGACATGGCGATCGGCGTCATCATCGGTGGCGCGTTCGGAAAAATCGTGTCGTCCCTCGTCAGCGACGTCCTGATGCCACCTCTTGGATTGTTGATGGGCAAGGTGGACTTTTCAAGCCTGTTCATCGATTTGTCCCAAACCTCACCTGCATCATTAGCTGCGGCCAAAGCTGCAGGGGCCCCGACGCTCAATTATGGAGTCTTTCTACAAAGCGTGTTCGACTTCATTATCATCGCCTTCGTCATCTTCATGTTGGTCAAACAGGTCAATCGATTTAAGAAAGAAGCGCCTGCAGCCCCACCACCGCCTCCCCCGGCGCCGAGCAATGAGGAGAAGTTGTTGACGGAGATCCGTGATCTCCTCAAGCACCGCTAATGAAGATCGGCGGTATAACCAGCAATATGGCGTGGGAGGGCGATGGACCCATTCCTGTTGCGATATCGATACGAAGGAGGTCCTCATGCGATTAGGTAAAGGTGTCCTACTGATGACAGGACTTGTTGTCCTGGTCGGTTGTTCTTCCATGAAGCATTCTGACGGCTATATCAAGCAGCCGACTGTTTGTATCGATAAAAAATGGTACGGCTATCACCAGGGCAGCGGGTGCCCTTCAACAGCGAAAGCAGTGATGCCGGACGCCTCTCAAGAAATGGCCGCCCGTCTCGCGGCTCTGGAAAGAGATCGGTCACGATTGGCCGAGGAACTGGAAGCGGCGCGAAGGCAAAACGGAACCCTCAGCAGCCGCGTCAGCGATCTGGAGAGACAGCTCGCCGATCGTGATCGGGAAATCGCCGCACTGCGTTCCGATAGCGCTGATTCTGCAAAACTCTCGGGCCAGACACAAGGGGACAGCGATCGGCTTGCCGCTGAACTCGCTGCGGCAAGGCAACATAACGAAGATCATGACCGGCTGGCGGCGGAGATGGAGTCGCAGTTAGCGGCGTTGAGACAACGTAATTCTGATCTTGAGGCTCAATTAGCCGATCGAGACAAGGAGCTCTCCGGGCTAAGGGGGGACCTTTCCGCAGAGATGGAAAAATTGAAGCAGGCGGAGCGCGGATTGATCAGGGCGCTCAAGCCGCAAATCGATGGAAAAAACATCACCGTCGATCTGAATAACGAGCGATTGCTTATCAACCTGGCTTCCGGCTACCTATTCGGGTCGGGCGAAGACCAGCTCAAGCCGGCTGGAGCCGATGCGCTCAAGCAGGTCGGTTCTATCCTCAAGGATTTCCCGGAGTATAAAGTTCATGTTGAAGGTCATACCGACAATCGGCCGATTCTCGGCGCACTGAAAAAGAGGTTCCCGTCTAACAAGGAATTGTCCGAAGCACGAGCCACGAACGCCGCGCAAGCATTGGTGGACGGGGGTCTCTCCGGCGCCCATGCAATGGGAGTCGCTGATACGAAGCCAGTGATGCCGAATGTCACCACCGAGGGGCGGGCGAAGAACCGCCGAGTAGAAATCAGCGTCATGAAGTAGCCGGGCAATGTAGGAGGGGCAGCTGCGACATGGTCGCGGCTCCTTCTACGATCACCGGCGATTCGGTTGAAAGGAGATTGCAATGAAATTGAAAACGGCTCAAGTGAGCGCAGTGGTGACGGTGTTTCTCGTCGGCCTTACCACATCGGCGTGGGCTGTCGACATGGGTGCTATGAAGCAGAAGGTTGAGACCGTGAAGGGTCAAGCGGAGAACGTGAAAAAAGAGGGTGGTGAGACTACACAGAGCGTCAAGGATATGAAGGCGCAGGATGCTATGAAAAACGTGGGAGAAGCGAAGGACGAGGGGAAAAAACTTAAAGATGCCGCCATGGGAAAATAGCTTTGGCAGAGGTCTCTTCATAGTGAGGCCGGCGTGTCACAGACACGCCGGCCTTTGGCCTACCTATCAAACCGACAACTCCCTTCCGGGTGGCTCTTCGCCATGGACTTCCTGAGGGCCCCCATTGAAGTTGAACTCCTGTGGCTTGTCTGTATTCACTGCCTCAACTAGTTCTTGGGTAGTACTGGTCAGAACCACCTGAAGCTCAAGACTCGATGCCATCTGACGCGTGATCTGCTGAAGGGCCGATGGCAACACGCTGGCCCTAGCCTGAATAAGCAGATCGTACGACTAATCCATGCTTCAAAAGAGGAAGAGGCCATCATCGCGTCTGAGGGTGGCAACGTGCCATCACGTTACAGCCTTGACACAAATTCTTGCAGTGCTTAGAGTCGCCAAGCCCAACTGCTGTCACGCCAAAGCTGGAGGCGAATATGCCGATAGATCAAGCGTTCTTCATGGGCAGCGGCGATATCCATTTAATACGCGGCCAAACAGCTGAACGGCTGGATCGTCGCCTCGTGTTCGGCGTTGTCCCTGACGGCACGAAGCGCGCAGATGAATATATTCCGGCGAATCAGGATGTGAGCCTCGAGTTCAAACCGCTGTTTAAAGGCACAAGAAACGGAGATCTGCTTGAAGGACATGGCCTCAAGGTCAATGTCAAAACCGGCCAGATCGAGGTTCAGAAAACCGCCCCAGCGACGGTGAAAAGCAATTTCATCATCGAAGCGGTTGCGAAGAACCTTCCGGATGGTCCCACCTTCACGGAGATAATCCGGGTCCACATCCATCCTTCAGCGGTGCGCATCTGGTTGACGCCGGACCAGCTAGTGATCCGCCCGGCCGAAGCAACCAGACCGAAAACAACATCGTCCAGCTTTACAGTGCGCGCCGAGTTTTCCGACGGAGTCGTCGGCGACATTACCAGAGAACACGGCGTAACCTGGTCGCCGTCTTCCAATGTTACCGACGGCTCTTTTGCCGGTTCTCTGATTATCGCCTCGGGAAATAAACCCGGCGATGACATCACGATCAGAGCCAAAGCTCCCGTAGCGTGGGGCAATCTACTGGCGAAGGCGACTATGCATATCGAGAAGTCCTGGTCTGCTGAAACCAATCCCCCCAAGGCCGAGATCATTCCTGGTGGTGGCTGGCCGGGAATTCAGCGGCCGGAGAATGTGCCGAACATCCTGTTCTTTGGTGATGGGTTTTCGAACAACGAAACCTCGTTCGTGAATATCACCAATAGTTTTGTCCAACACCTGAAGTCGAGTCATTTCACGTCACCGTACAACCATCTTGCCACGTCGATGAACTTTTGGCGCGCCTTCATACCGGCTTCAGCGACCGGCATCTCCGTGCAGAGCGAGGTCTTTACATTCACCGTCGATGGCAAGGTGTTCGCAAGGACTCTTCCCGTTGCCCGAAAACCAAACGACGCTTCCTTATGGACCATCGAGAATCTGCTTTACGTGTTCGGTCTGCCCATGCCGAAAGACAGCCTGAAATCCGAACAGGATCTGCGTGACGAGTGGAAGCAATTGGTTGATCCGAATGTTCTCGACCCGGCGACCTTAACGGATTGGGCACGGATCGTCACTCCTGCTCCAGACGAGGTTGACCTCTATAGCGATCTGATCGCGCAGTGGAAGGCCATGGGTAGCCGAAGCTTCATCGATGAGATCGACAGTTTCCCGGGCATGACATATGGGGATCCTCCGGCGGCCGAGCGGGCAGGTGACAATTTCGCTCTCGGTGTACGCAATTCGTTCAGTCTGGCCGAGGCATTTTTCCCGTTTCTGGTTGCTGCCGATGGTACGAAGCTCGACCACGACAAGCCCCTCGGATTGCTCTGGGCCAAGACCGATCCCAGTTTCAAATTCGACAACACCAGTTTGGTCGTCTACCTCTCGGCGGTTCCTGGAGGCCGGGCGAATTCCATGATCGCCATGAGTCTGGGGTCCGGCAACATTGACCTGCCGGTGATTGCCGTTCCCGGCCGAAACTCCTTCAAGCTTGGCGCGTTTGATCTTCCGCAAGAGGCTCCGCCCGACGCGTGCCGTACACTGGCTCATGAACTTGCGCACAACTTCGGCCTCGGCGATGAATATACGGAATTTAATCGGCGGTTTGATTTGCAGGACGAGCCGCTCGGATCGGCTAATCTACAGACGGAAAAAAACGCACAGAATCCGGTCGGGAAATTTTCCGGCGATGAGATCAAATGGAACTGGCACCGGATCAGCAAGGCGGCGGTGATTATGCCGAACAAGACTGATCCGGACAAACCGCCGATTACCGAAAGCTCGGGTCAGTTCGAGATACCGCTGCGTCTCGGCCACGGACTGCAATTCGTCAAGGGCGACAAAGTGCTGTTGCGTGTGCGCAAATGGAACGAGCCGATCCAGAAAAAGCCGGACACCCTCAGCCTTGCGCAGCTGCTTGAAGTCGTCGAGATCAAGAAGTTCGAGTTCGGCGTGACGGATCCTCCACCGCGGGATCGCATTGTCGTCCGGCCCGTGAATGCCGGTGCGGTGACCTTGGCGCAGCTCGAGCGCTTCAAGGAGGGCAGTATCGTCTATCTCCCGACGCCCGCGCCGGAATCGGTACGTCATCCGGTGAACTATCCCTTTGCCGAGATGGTGCCGTTCAACATCAAGCAAGCAATTACAAGCCAAAATCGCCCGCTCACGCCGGTGCCCTGCACCGACCTGACCGGAGCATTCATGCAGTTGCCCGATTTGACGAATATCGAGGTGAATTTGCGCGGCAAATTCTTTAGGCCGTTTATCGTCGGACTCTATGAAGGCGGCGGCAAGGATACTTGCGGCATTATGCGTCCCGCCGGGAAATGCATGATGCGCGCGCACTATGAAGAGCATGCGTTTTTCTGTCCGGTGTGCCGCTATGTGATTGTCGACTTTGTGAATCCGTTCGTTCATTTCGAGATCGATCAAGAGTACGGATTTATTTATCCGCAGTCATAACCTGCCGTTCGGTCGCGTCGGGACATATCGACGCAAGGCCAGGCATATGAGCGAGCATTCCAGCACGCTAGCCACTCTCGGACGCCATCTCACGCTCGCGTTGCGCCCGCTGCGCGATGCGGTCTTGGACAAAGAGCGTTTTCGAGCGCTGATGTATCAGCTGGGCTGGAGTCCTACGGATCTGCCGCCCAGCTATGCGGCGTTGGCGACTGCGATCGATGATGCGACTGCGAAGCTCGACACCCTTGCCGATCCGCCGACACCCGAGCAGATTGCCGATCTCTTGGCTGCGGTCAAGAATGGCTATCAAGCGATTCGGGCAATCTCCGTGGCCCCGCCGGGCGTCGATGCCGGTGCGTTTCTCGGCGAAATAGGGGAGCGATTATTTGAGCTGTTGCTCACCGAATATCTCGCTGCGGCGCTCCCGCGCGCCTATCGCATCTTGCAGATGCTGAACGTCATCGAAACGGAATCCATACCGCCGAGCGTCGGACGCTCATCATTCATCCGGACGAAGTTCAAATGGGCGGAGATTCCGAAGATCGTTACCGAGCCGGATAAACTGCCCGCACGCGTCTATGGCTGGGGTAACAAGAACCTGAACACGGATCGCGTGATCTCTCATGTCGCCGAGTTGTTGACAGCGCTGCACTTTCATGTTCGGGTCGAACGTCCGGCCGAGCGTCTCGTACGGGGCTATGCCGGAATGAGTAGTACCCCCACACCACTCACCTCGTCGTCGTTGATCGCGCCGTTCTACTATATCGATATCGGCGACAAAACGCATGAGGTTGCGATTGCACTGCGTGCGTTACCCGGTAGCGGCGACCGACTCCCCGGACTCGTGATCGAGCCGCAGATCCCGGCTGACTTTCCGCTCACGCTAAAGGCTTCCGAGGAAGTGACGTTTCAGGTTCGTGCGGGCACCAACATCGCCACGACATTAGGAATTCTCCTTCGTCCCGATGAGGCTTCGATCAAGTATCCCTTTCAGCCCGGCACCACGCCACCTGCCGCTGGCATCGGCGCAGGTTTTGAGTACAGGCCACAGGACGCCACAGTCATCTTGGGGGCGATCAATGCCACCCGGCTGGAATTCAAGGGAGCGTCGGTCGATTTCGGGGCCAAGACCGTCGAGGGTGAACTGGACATCGCCTTTAGCGCCCAGCTGAAACAATTTGCTCTGGTGCTCGCCGCCGGTGAAGGAGACTCATTTCTCAATTCAATACTCGGGAGCGGCGAGCGGCGCATCGAATTTCCCTTCGGCATCGAATGGTCGCGGCGTCATGGCGTCCGCTTTTTGGGAAGTGGTGGCTTCGAAACCGTGGTGAAGACCAACCTTTGTCTCGGTCCCATCACGGTCGACTCGGTTTCATTTCAGCTGCTTGTCCCTGTCGACCGATCGGCCGATCTGGCGCTGGCGGTCGGCGCGAGCATAGCCGGCCGGCTTGGTCCCATTACGTTTGTCGTTGAGGGAGTAGGGCTTGCCCTGGAAACGCGTTTTGCACCAGGAAACGTTGGCCCCTTCGATCTCTCCTTGGGGTTCAAGCCGCCGAGCGGCGTGGGATTGGCGATCCAGGGGCCGGGGGTGGCGGGGGGAGGGTTCCTGTTCTTCGACCCAGCGAAGGGCGAGTATGGCGGGGTGCTGCAGCTCGAACTGGGCGAGCGCATCGCCGTGAAGGCGATCGGGTTGCTCACCACGAGAATGCCTGATGGGAGTAAGGGTTACTCGCTGGTGCTCTTGATTACCGCCGAGGGTTTTACCCCAATTCCGCTGGGGTTCGGTTTCACTCTGACCGGCATCGGGGGTTTGCTTGGGATCCACCGCACGGTGCGGACCGAGACCCTGCGCGAGGGCCTCAAGACCGGCACCTTGAACTCGGTGTTGTTTCCACCCGATCCCCTCCGCAATGCCCCGCAGATCTTCAGTGACCTGCGCCGGGTGTTCCCGCCGACCGCCGGCCGCCATGTCTTCGGTCCGATGGTCCAACTGCGCTGGGGGACCCCCACGCTCCTGACGCTCGAGCTCGCCCTGCTGCTCGAACTGCCGTCGCCCGTCCGGGTGATCGTCTTGGGCCGGTTGCAAGTCTTGTTACCGAACCAGAGCCATCCGCTCGTGCAGATTCGCATGGATGCCTTGGGCGTGCTGGATGTGAGTGCCGAAACCGTGGCGTTGGATGCGACACTGTATGACTCCCGGATTCTTCAATTTACGCTGACCGGCGATATGGCACTTCGCGCGGGCTGGGGGCGTCAGCCACAATTCATCTTGGCGATCGGCGGGTTCCATCCGCGGTTTGCCCCGCTACCGGGGCTTCCAGTGTTACAACGGCTGGCGCTGCAGTTGGCCGATGGGGACTCGCTCCAATTACGCTGTCAGGCCTATCTGGCGGTCACCTCCAATACGGTGCAGTTCGGCGCCCGGGTGGATCTGCATGCGGCCGGTGGTGGGTTCAGCTTCGATGGGATGCTCGGCTTCGATGCGATCATTCAGTTGGCCCCCTTGGCCTTTGAAGTTGACGTCGGTGCGGCCTTGGCGTTGCGCTATCGCGGGCGGCTGCTGGTGGGCGTCTCGTTTAAGGGACGTCTGGCTGGACCCACGCCCTGGCAGGTGGAGGGTAAGGCCTCAATCAAGTTGCTGTTCTTCTCGGTGTCGGTATCCTTCTCGCGGACATTCGGGAGCAAGACCGCGCCACCGCTGCCGGCGGCGGTGGATGTCGTGGGCTTGATCGCCGCTGCCCTGGCCGACCGGCGCAATTGGAGCGGGGCCGTGCCCCGCAGCAGTGCCCCGGTGGTGACCATCAGAGAGACCGCCCCGCCAACGAACGGACTGCGCGTGCATCCTTGGGCGGAACTGACGCTGCGCGAGCGGATCGCGCCCTTGAACCGACGGCTCATGAAGCTGGGCACGGCACCACTGGTCAGCGGGCCCACGACGGTGACGGTCACGCTCACCGATCGTGCCGGCGCCCAACCCTGGCGGACGACGCCGGTCTCGGAGCCCTTCGCCCTGGCGCAGTATGAAGACCTGCGCGAAGACGAGCAGTTGGCGCAACCGGCGTTTGTGCCCTTACAGGGCGGCCTCACGGTCGCGGCCGACGATCTGGCGGTGGACGACGAGGCCGGTCTCGCCACACCGATTGCCTACGAGACCGTGCTGATTGATCCGACGCGGCCGCCGGAGCGGCCCAAGCCGGGCTATGTGCTCTCGGCGGCAGTGTTGGCCCGGGTCGCTCCCTTCGGCGCCGCCGGCCAGGCCCCGGCGCGGAAACGGCGACGTGCCACCGCACTCATGACGTAATTCAATTGGGATGACACACCATGCCTGAACAGACCGCAGCCACCTATCGCTTCTACTCCTGGCTTCGCCGAGGACTCCTCGCGGGCCTCTCCGGTCCCGGAGTTTCCAGCCCGGCCACGGCGGGCCGCCTCGTATTGCCCGTCCGTCTCAGGGTGAACGAGCGTGCGCCCATCGATGTCAATGTGCAACTCCATGGCCCCGGTGACATCACCGGCCTGGACGCACGCGAGATCATTCGCACAGAGCCCCATGCCCACATGACCGACTTCGAGCCGAATTACTTTCCGGCCATCGAATTCGACCGGCCCGATTTCCCCTGGCTCTTCACCCCGGCGTCGTCCGACAGCGCGCGACGCCTGCGACCGTGGATCTGCTTGATCGTCGTCCCCAAGGAACGGGCCACGCTCAAGACCAATCCGCAGCGGCCCTTGCCGGCGGTCACCTGCGCTCTGGAAGACCTGCCCGACCTCGATCAGTCCTGGGCCTGGGCTCACGCACAAATCGTGGCAAGCCAGAGCGCGACGCCCGATCCCTCACCGCACACGACGTTGCAGAAGCTTCTTCACGACCATCCGGAACGCACACTCTCGCGGCTGCTGGCTCCGCGCCGCCTCGATCCCAATACCGCCTACTACGCCTGCCTCGTGCCGACCTACGATGTGGGGAGGAAAGCGGGGCTGGGCGAGCCGATCACGCCGGAGGATGAACAGACATTAAAACCGGCTTGGGTGAAGAACGCCGCGCCCGGACTAGTCACATTGCCGGTCTTTTTCCAGTGGGAGTTTCGGACCGGCCTCGCGGGAGACTTTGAATCGCTCGCACGCCGGTTGAAGGCCCAGCCCCTGCCCTCTACGGTTGGCTTGCGGCCGGTGGACATCCGAACTCCCGGCTGGGGCATGCCGACGTTGTTGCCTGGCGCGCCGGGCAGCCTGTTGGATCTGGGTGGAGCCCTGCTCACTCCCGAGACTCAACCGCGTGCCTGGCCAGACCAACCGCGCAAGACGTTCCAACTGGCCCTTGGTGCCATCCTCAACGCACCCGCAGCGATGGCCGGCACAAGCGGAGCCCCAGCGCTCCTCGGCCCGCCCCTCTATGGGCAATGGTACGTAGATCGAGACAGCCTGCCGCCCGCCGACCAACCGCCGCACTGGTTCCACGATCTGAATCTGGATCCACGCCACCGCATCGCCGCCGGCTTCGGCACGATGGTCATTCGCAACGAGCAGGAGCCGTTGATGGCCTCGGCCTGGGATCAATTGGAACAAGAACGGAGGGATCGACAGCGGCTCAAGCGCGCGCAGCTGGCGGAGGCCGTCGGCGACAATCTCACGGAGAAACACTTCGCCGCACTCGATCCGGCCAGGCTGCTGCAACTCACGGGACCGGCGCTGCGAACATTGACGGGTACCGCCACGTCTCCTACGCCGCCACCGACTGTCACCAATAACCTGTTGTCCGGCCATCCGGCCGTGACCGGCGCCTTTCGCCGCCTGACGCGCGCCCATGGCCCAATCGCGTCACATGCCGCCACACTCGACGCGCTTCGGCTCCCCGCCACGTCGCCCGCCTCGACGGCAGGCCAGGCATTCCGCCCGCTCATGCAATTCGCCGTCGCCACCAAGCAGCGGCAGGCGCCGGCATTGCGTGAATGGTCTGAGCTGAAGGTGGAGATGCTGCGGCGCCTGGCCCCGAAGGAGGCGGTGTTGGCTGCGGTGAAAAAGACGATGCCTACCGTCGAGAATACGGAGCTGACGACCTTCGCGCCGAGCTTTCCGCAGCCGATGTATGAACCTCTACGCGACTACGCACCGGACCTGTTGTTGCCCGGCATGGACCAGGTGCCCTCAAACACCATCGCGCTCCTCAAGACCAATCCGGAGTTGATCGAGGCCTACATGGTCGGACTCAACCACGAGATGAGCCGCGAACTGCTCTGGCGTGGGTTTCCGACCGATCAGCGCGGCACCTACTTCCGGCAATTCTGGGATGCCGGTGGCGATGAACTGCTCAGCACCGATGCAGAGCGCGAGGCTCGCTTTGACATCACACGGATCACCTCCTGGGCGGCGGACAGCCGCCTCGGCTCCCACAGTGCGCGTGGCTCGGCGGTCGGCCAGATGGTGCTGCTCATCCGCGGCGACCTCCTGCGGCGTTACCCACGCGCCATGGTCTATGCGTTGGAAAGCGTCTGGTCTGCAGATGGCACCAGGCGTGAGCTGGGCACGGTGGAACGGTATCCCATTTTCCGCGCGACCCAGGCATCAGACATCACCATGCTCGGGTTTCCGCTGACCGAAGCGGACGTTCGCGGAGCCGACAACAAAGCCGGAGGACACCCGGGCTGGTTCTTCGTGCTGCAGGAGCAGCCGACGGAACCGCGATTCGGCATGGACGTCGCCACGACCTATGGCGGTACCCCCGCTCACTGGCGCGACCTGACATGGGGACATCTGGCGCAGGACGAAGCCGCGCTGAAACAGATTGTGTATGTGCCGATCGACGGTCTATTGAAAGATGCCGTGGTCGATCAGATTCCGTGGGGAAAAAATTCGGCGCATATGGCCACCATTACCAGACAGCCGCCGTTCCGCGTGGCGGTCCATGCGAGAACCTGGCTGCCGGCTCGGCAGTAGCGGCGGAAAGAGACGAGATCATGCCCTATTTGGAACAAGAGATTGCGCGACTCCAGACGGCCCTGCAGGCCTCGGTCACGCAACAGACCGCCTTGACGACCCAACTCACGACGCAACAACAGGCGGTAACGGCGGCACAGGCCCAGCGCAGCCACGCGCAGAACGGCGTGGCCCAGGCCCAAGCCCGCATTCCGCCGCTGCAGGCAGCCGCTGCCGCAGCGGACGCTCAGGTCGCGGAGGCGCAACAGGATCTGCTCGATGCATCTGAACCGCCGCAAGGCATCCCTCCCGCCACCTGGAGAGCGCGTCTGGCCGCGCTGAGAAAACAACTCGCCGAGGCCAAGACCGCCGCAACCGCAGCGCATGCAAGGGTGACTGAAGCACAGCAGGGCGTGGCGCAAGCGCAGGCGCAAGTACGGGCTGCGGATGTTCAAGTTTCGGCGGCGACCGCCGCGGTGCAAGCCACCCAGGCTGCGATCGCCGCCCTTCAACCCCGCCGGCAGGAACTGCAAACGAAGCTCGCCGAGATCGAGCGCATGAATGCAGAAATCACGCGTGACCCGCTGGAAAGGGAGACCCTGCAACAGGTGGCAAGGGAACTGTCGGCCCGCACCGCGGCGTTGGAAGATTCCCATCTGACGGCGCGGTTCGAGTTGGAGGATGCCGAGACCCTGCTCGCCGGTTTGCTCATCAGGCGCAACGAGCTGACGGCACTCATTGCCGACCTCGCCAGACAAATCCCGGAGGCGGAAGCACAAGAGACGGCATCCCAGCAGGCGCTGGCGGCGACCGAGGCCGAAGTCAGCACGCATTTACAGGATGGGCCGTAGGTTTCTGTTAAGGAAAGGATTAGCAGTGTGAGACCGATCGCTGAAGGACCAGATATTCCCGAACGGGTGCCTCCGGCACTCCTCCGGGCATGGGCAACGAAACTCCGGCAATTGCAGTCGGCGCACGACCGGGCCGTCGCGAGGGCCCAAGCCGCGCAACGGCGGGCCGCCCTCCTCATCAGGCAACGGGCGCTCCACCAGGCCGAGTTGGCCCGGGTGAACGCGCAAATCACGGCCACGGAGGAGACGGTGGCTCGGAAGAAAGCCGACGTGGCGGTGCTGTCGGCGCAGGTCGACGAGCATCGATCCGCCCGCGATGCCGCGACGGCCCGGCTGCTTGGAACGGATCGCCTCAGCGGTACAGTTGCCGCGACCCATCCGCTGCTGCTGTTCCCCGTCCGTGTGGAAACCAGGTTTGCCGCGAGGCGGACAGGACCGGGCACCGACCTTCTGCTCCGCGTGTATCCCGACGACATTCATCTCGACAGTCACGAACCGGCTCTCACCGAAGAAGAGGAACGCCGTGGCAAGGAGTTCTGGGCCCATGTCACCGCCGCGTCCGTAGGCACGGATCGGCAGGAGCACCTCAGGCAAGGCTGGCAACGACTCACCGAACAATTCGGCACGACCCGCGCCGCTTGGATCGCCCACGTGCTTGATCTCGCCCAAGCCGGAACGGTCGCGCGTCGGGACGACAGCTGGACGCGCGCTCCCCACACGCAGGTCCTGCCGGATCGCTGGGTCGCCATTGGCTATCGCAGCGATGCAGCGCGTGTCACTGCCTGGGGCAAGGCAATCCCGGAGACCGTGGCGGTCGGGCCGGACCCACGCGGCACGGGCCCGGTCGGTAGCAATGGACTGCCGCCTGTCGATGAAGGCATGAAGTGGATCACCGATTTCGATACGGCTGAATCCATCGGGATGGGTCTACGTATTCCCGTTACAGAGAAAGACGCCCGGGCAGGTTTCGATCGGATCGTCGTGCTGGGCCTCAAGGCCTCATGGGATGCCCCGACCACGGCCGACCGATTGGTTCGACTGCTCGATGCCCACCATTACACCGGCAGCCTTGCTCTCGTGGAGCAACAGGTGCCCACGAACAACACGGCGGAAGCCTCCGCCGGGTATCGTTCGACGGGGCGCGATGTCGCCGACAGCATGGGCGTCGAACTGGGTGCTTCGCTCCTCCGTCCTGGGTCCGACGGCGAGTTGCTGGCGCAGGCCTTGGGCCTGCCGACTTCCGTCTTTGCCCATGTTCGCGGTGCCGACGGATCGGAACAACGCCGGTCCTCGCTGATGCAATCGGCTCTGCTCGCGCTTTGCGACAGTCCGCTCTTGCGGCAACTGCTCGGCGCAGCCGGAGCGGACGTGCTGCGCGACCATTTCACAAAGTACGTACGTGCTCGCGGGCCACTGCCGGTCTTGCGTGTCGACAGCCAACCTTACGGCCTGCTGCCGGTGGCGGCACTCGACCGCTGGATCTCGGCGACCGGTCAGGACCAGGACCGGGCGTTGGCTACCTGGTGGCGTGCGCAACGATTGACACGCCGCTGCCAGACGTCACAAGCCCTCCAGACCACGGTTGAATCCAACCCCGTCGTACTTTTGGCGCAGGAAGCGAACGCCTCCCGCTACACCTTGCGCGAATTTCCCGAAGTCTCTACTCAACAGCCGCCCCTGCCAAAGCGGTTGCTGACCGAGGCCTTCCGGACGTTGCTGCTGACTCGCGCACTTTCTACTCCGCACGATCCGGCCTGGGACGAAGTGACGGCCCTGCCTGAACCGGTTCGGCAACAACTGCTCGCGGAAGTGATGGATCTGCTCACCTATCGCCTCGATGCCTGGGGCACATCCCTCGCCACCAGGCGGTTGGCCGTCATGCGGCAGGCGGCGCCCTCCGGCATCAGGCTCGGCGCCTACGGCTGGGTAGAACAGGTTCGACGTGCGGCCTCGCTGCAACCGGTTCCGGCACTTCCGGCCAGTGTCCCTGCACCACTCTCACGCTCTGAACAGAACAAGGGCTTCGTCCACGCTCCTTCGCTCGGACATGCGGCGGCCGCCGCCGTGCTGCGAAGTGGCTACCTGTCACAAGAATCAAATCGCGCACCCGGCGCTTCGCCCTTTGCCGTCGACCTTTCATCAGAGCGGGTCCATCGCGCCAAGTGGCTGCTCGACGGAGTGCGCCAAGGTCAGTCCCTGACCGCCCTGCTCGGATATCGATTCGAACGCCATCTCCACGAACGTGGGCTGGACCGCTATATTCAGCGATTTCGCGCCCTCACGAGCTTCACCGGTACCGACCGCTTCGCCGACATTCGCGATACCCTCACACGGGCTGAGCGGCTGGCGCACGAGGTGACCTTGCTGACGGCGCAGCGTGATCAGGCCCTGCGCCGGGCTGAAGACGCCCGCGGCTTGAAGGCCGAGCGAGAACGCCGCGCGGACACCTATCGCGCCGAACTGGGGACGGTCGCCACGCTCGCGCAACAGGCGCAGGCCGCGCAGACACAGGTGGCGCAGGCGGCTCAGGTGCTAGCGCAACAACAGGCGGCAAAACCGCAGGGCAAGGTGATCCAACCCACCGTGCGGCGTTATGCCGTCCAGTTGTTGGAAGCGCGGGATTTGGATGAGTGGGACAATCGCGTGGAACAGCTGACCCAGGCCCATACCACCGCCCTGGCCCAAGCCGCCGCCGCACAGCAGGCCGTCAGCGCCCGGGATGGCTCACGCCTGCTCGCGGAACGGGCCCAGGCCAAGATGCTCAATGCTGCTGATTCGGATTCCATTCCCGCCGCGCAGCAGATGGCGGTAGGGCAAGAAACCCTCGCCGCAGAACTCGACCGCCAGGTCCTCGCCAAGGAAGGCGGGCAGCGCGGTAAGGCTATGAGCGATCTCCTCGCCGCCAGGACCGCACTCACCACGCGCCTCGCCGCGCAATGGAATGAGGCACTGAAATCGTTGTCGGCTGCCGCCGTCGTCGACGGACTGGCCCTTCACCGGCGATGGACCGCAGGCCAACAACGCCAGGCACCGCAATCTCCCTGGGATGTCACCACCATTCCGTTCGGCAACGCGACCTTGGGATTTCCACCGCCCGGCAGCCCGGACTTCACGGCGCTGGTGGAGGCGCTCAAGGCACTCGACGATCTGGTCGACTCCGTGGGGGACAGTGTCGTGGCCGAGAGTGTGTATCAGCTCGTGCAAGGCAATCCGCTGCGCTCAGGCGCCACGCTGGATGCCATTGCCGCGGGTGAGGTTCCGCCGCCGGAATTGGACGTGATCCGCACGCCGAGAAGCGGCATCGGACTGACGCATCGCCTCTGCACGCTGTTCCCGGCGACCGACGGGACGGCACCGGCAGGCTGGCCGACGACCGCCCCATCGGCACGCGCCCAGGCGGAACCGATCCTCAACGCCTGGGTAGCGACGTTGCTACCGAACCCGGCCCAGGTCCGGTGTAAGGCGGATTACGTCAATCAGCAGGACGGCCAGGTCTATCAAACGGTAGAGAACGCATTGACCTCGCTCGGACTGGCGCCGCTGGATGCCGTTTATCTCGCCGAAGGCAGTACCCGTGCACAGCAAGCCGAACTGGAGCAGCGTTGGCGATTCGTGTTGCAGCAGACTC
>JAOUHD010000031.1 GCA_029865345.1 Nitrospira sp. | reverse complement strand
CATAGAGCTGACATCGATCTTCGTACGTGATCCGACGATACGTCCTCATTCATAACCTCTTGGTGTGCCAAGAGGTTACTCCATCACGCCGTCGCTGAAATTATGCACTGGCTACTTGAATCCGCGATGTAAATGCCCGAGGCCGTATCTCAAAAAAGACCGCGATAAATATAGACTAGCCCGAAGGAGCCGCCCACAAAATGGCCTTAGGAAATGCCTTTCTGGGTGATGAGTGGCGCGGTCAGGGGATACTGGCTTTAGGTGCGGAAGATTGGCAGACTTGCAGGGATGCTTCAGAGATGCCTATGGCATGCGTAAGGCGGTATCGGACCAATTGAGGCACAGGAGATCAGGCCGTGCCTGATCTCCTGTTTGGCCTACTCACATAAAAAACGACTGAACTAAAACGCCCAGTATCGAGAGGCTCCGAATACCAGTCGGCACCCCACGAGAAACAGTTCCCCATGAGACTCAACCGGTACGGGTTTCGTCCACTGGACTTCATACAAACTCAGGGAATATTCCCATCGAGTTTCAGCAACATGAAGTTCCAGCAGCTGCTGTTTTCGAGGCCGCCCCCCCATCAGCACAAGAATCCCATGCTCACTCCTATTGATGCAATAGACCTCGCCCTGCTGGATACTTACTCGCTCTCCATTGATCGATTCGCATAAGCTATAAGCGCACACTTTTTGTTCGTCCACCCGCCCCTCTCCTCGTCGCGAAGGGAACGACTTCTCCACATCTTTGTGGGCACCGACCATCGCTGCTTCAGTGCTCAGATTCCCCACACGGGATATAGGCGATTTACGGATGATTTCCTTGGTTCCAATATTCATGATGCCTCCAACGATTAAACAAGCGATACTACAGAAACTTTGAGCAAGTGCCGTACCTAAGAGCATTCATACATGTACACATGGATTGCTAATGAATCCCTCTCAAATACCTTGTTAGGAAGCGTGTCGAAACAAAACAGTGAAGGGATATAGATTCATCATTTCGAAGTATTGTGGTGGTAGCTTGTTGATTCTAAATATAATTTCACGATGTATGGAAAAGCATGCGCAACAAGAAGGTCTGCCCTTCACCGAAAGGTAGGCCCCAGGGACATTGCCCCCATAATCATCAAGCGGAATCAGTCGCGCACGGTAAGGAGCGGACCGACCAACCCCAATCCTGTCAGCTCAACTTCTCCACTCGAAGACCGAGCAGACGGATCAGTTTTCGGTGAGGGTTTTCTCGCCGATCGAGAAATGGTAGCAGCAGCTTCAGACCTTCCCGCTGTAGCATCGCCACATTGTCGGTCGGTGCAGCCAAGGTGTGCGCCCGAGATGTGGTCTTAAAATCAGCGAACCTGACGGTAAGCACGACGGTCCGAAATGATTGAAACCCTGCGTGATGCAGACGCTCAATGACACCGTGAACCAGCGCATCTAGCAGAGTGACTAGCCGTTGACTGTCGAGCGTATCGGACTCAAAGGTCTCCTGCTCACCGATGGATTGTGGTTCCGAATATTCCTCAACCGGTGAATCATCTCGTCCTCGAATCTTTTCGTAAAAATCCACCCCTCGTTTCCCCAACAGGGCTTCAAGTTGATGGACGGTCAGCTCTCTCAGCTCCGTGACAGTCTTGATATGTTTTCCGTTTAGCATGCTTTCTGTTTTAGGTCCGATACCAGGGATGACCCGGATCGAGAGTGGCGCCAGAAACGTCTCAGCCTCTTCCTCGCGGACGACCGTGAGTCCGTCAGGTTTCCGCCATCCTGACGCGATCTTCGCGATCAGCTTATTGGGCCCGATCCCGACTGAGGCTGTCAGCCGTTCTTCTGCATGGATCGCATTCTTTAGCCGCCGACATAATGATTCCGCAGCTTCATAGGATTCCGTAAAACTCACATCCCCATACGATTCATCGATACTGGCCTGCTCCACCAGAGGAAGGAAGCGCCGTACGATCCGCATCACGTCCTCTGAAACCCGTGCATACTTATGCATATCGACCGAGACAAAGATCACCGGCGGTTTCCCCGCCAGACGGGCGGCTTCAGATAGGCGCCACGCAGTGGAGATTGGCGTCGCCGAGTAAATTCCGTACGCACGCGCCAGATAGTTCGCCGTAGAGGCAACCCCGCGCCCATTCCCGCCCTGCGGATCTGCGCCAACGACAAGCGGCACCCCTCGAAACGCCGGAGTATCTCGCTCTTCAATCGCGGCGAAGAACGCATCCATATCTAAGTGGGCGATAATCCGCATCACTTTACAGTCTTGCCCTATGCTGAGTACCGCCACATGGCTGACAATACTCACCGATCAGAAGATGCCTCGTGGGGGGTTCCGTCATTTTCATCGTAGCTTTTCGTGCCTTCGGTGACGTACAATTTGCACCAGGTTGTGAGCTAAGAGGGTTCGGTTCCCCAATCGTTGCTCACAATCCAACAACATTGAGCGGGAGGTCATTCGTGGCTTTTCATTGGTTCAACATTGTCGGAGCTCTGATGTTGCTTTCTACTCTGTTCCTCAATGAGGCTGTGTACTTGAATGTATGGTACGACTCCAACTTCGTACTGATTATTCCAGCTATCCTCTACATCGGTGTTGGACTGTGGCTCTCACTGTGGGGAGGACCACGTCGTCAGAAAGCATGATGTCGTACACCGCCATAACTTTTCAATGTCTAGGACTTCGTCTTGAGCGTGCGGTAGCGTTCCGACCCAATATGAAGAGTCAATTTATTGGCGCGTTCATCGAGCGCGGGGCAAAGACCATCACCGGAAAGGAGACCATCCATGGGTATGACTTTCATTAATTGGACTGGGTTTGTGATGTTGGTGCTTGCACTTCTTCTGAATGAGCTGTTCCTTGGGATGACCGCTTGGTACGACCTCAACCTAGGGGCAATTGTTGTGGCAATCGTCTACCTGGTTGTGGGAGTAGCGCTATCGCTCTGGCCAAGCCCACACGATCAGACAGCTTGATCGTACAGTCTTTCCTCCTTGTCGAACAATAGGGGCGCAGGGGGTTGGGTGTGTCCTCTGCGCTTTCCAAATCAGAAGTCTCGCTACATTTTCTAGAACATTTAAGGAAGAGTGGTATTACGAATGCTCTTTCCCCCCATGATTGCGAATAGTACCGACATTCTTACATCAGCGCGGTAAACTGGGCGACTGCAACGGAGTCACACTCCGCATTCATGTCTCTGGATCTGACCGGAAGGTTGCAGAAGCAGTCCCGACAAGTTCACAGCGTATGTTTCTGGATGGGAAACTGGAACTTATCGAGGGTTGATCTGCTCAATCTAAATCATCTACGATCAGACAGTTGATTAAGAATTGACCAGGATTCAGAGGATCTCACTATGACGACCATGGACATTGCAAAGGAAATCGCCGCACTCTGTAGACAGGGGAAAAATCAAGAAGCGATCGACCGCTTTTATTCACCAAATATCGAGAGAGTGTTGAGACCTGTGCGATGCCTGGCATGGATCAAATCCAGAGAGAAATTCAGGCCATCAAGGAAAAGAACCAGTGGTGGGTCGAGAACCACGAGGTTCACGGGGGGACCGTCGAAGGGCCCTATCCAAATGGCGACCGTTTTATCCTACATTTCAAGTATGACGTCACCCCGAAGCAGACCGGGAAGCGTATCACTCTGGACGAGACCGGTCTCTACACGGTGCAAGACGGAAAGATCGTGAAGGAGGAGTTCTTCTACTCCATGTAACTGTCGTTACCAACCAACCTCAACCCAACCCCAACAAGAGGAGGAGACCATGGCAGACAAACAGTACAAACAGCTCGGATGTCTGGATGTGCAACCGTCAGGCGGCTGCGGATTCCAGGTGCGAGCGGAGACGGAGGCGGAACTGATGCAGCTCGTGGCGACTCACGCCAAGCAATGTCATAAGTTGGACACGATCCCACCGGCAATGGTGTCTGCAGTACAGGCCGCGGTTAAGACCGTCACGGTTACAGTCTAGCCAACGCTAGACACAGTCAACAGGCCTCTCTGTGCACCCTCAGGCGCCAGGGAGGCCTCCACATCTCGCACCCACGTTCTGGCCAAGGAGGACTTATGGGCTTCAAAACCGTCCTACCCATTACAATACTTCTCCTGTTGAGCACCAGCGGCTGCAGCTACCTGTTTTACCCACACGCGAAGGACTTTACGGCGAAAGCAAAGGGAACAACGGGAGTCGAAACGTTGATAAATTTAACGAATATGGCGGAAGCCACGGCCAAAACCGCAAAAGGCGGCAAAGGGGTCGATCAACCATTCGACGACCTTCACAATCAGTTCCATGCCATCGACAACAGTATCTGCTGTGTCGAGAAATCGGTGAGAGAACAGCCGGCCTATGCACTGGCCGTCACACAGAACAAAGAACTCGGGACGATCTTCAAGCGGCTATGGAAATTCAAGGATGATCAGCCGCAGCGGGATCAGCACCTGGACCTCTTTGCTTCTGAACTCCAAGAGATGCGTCAGACCTTACAAACCCTGAGGTAACGTCGTGGCATCACCATCGCCAGAGCAAATCATTGAGACCCAGCGCCAGGATTGGAACCGCGTGGCCGGTGGCTGGGAGAAATGGGATCGTTTCTTCGACGAGCAGATGGCGTTCCTGAACCATCGACTCGTGGCCGATGCTCGACTGAGATCGGGCATGCGAGTACTCGACCTCGGATCAGGCACGGGCTACCCGGCGCTACTTGCCGCGCAAACCGTCGGGCCATCTGGCAACGTGACTGGCATCGATTTGGCTGAACAGATGTTAGAAGCCGCCAGACGTAAGGCGACCGCATTGAAGCTTTCCAACATCACGTTCAAAACTGGTGATGTCACGACGTTACCGTTCGAGGCCGCTTCCTTCGATGCCATAACCACCCGCTTCTGCCTGATGTTCTTGCCGGAGATTCCCAAGGCTGTCGCCGAGATCGCCCGGATCTTAAAGCCAGACACCTGGGTCGCCGCAGCAGTCTGGTCCGCGCCGGACAAGAATCCCTATCTCAAGATCCCGATCGATGTTATCAAGCAATTCGTCGAGCTCCCGTCACCAGATCCAGCAGCGCCAGGGATTTTCCGCCTGGCGAAGCCCGGCGAGTTGGCCGGCCTCTTTGAACAAGCGGGGTTGAACAATATCTCCGATCAAGAATTTCTCGGAGACGTGCGATTCAAAGCCACAGACGACTACTTTTCCAGCCTCATGGATATCGCCGCGCCGATTCAAAACCTATGGGGGAAATTGAGTCCTGCTCAAAAGGCCGAAGCAAAACAACGTATCATTCACACGGCTGAGCAGTATCGTATGGGCTCGATTGTCGCCCTCCCGATCGCCGTACGGATGGTTGCGGCACAGAAGCCTGGATGACTGATGTCGCCGAAGCGCGACAGCTTCAAAGATTTTGTCTTGGATCAGCTGACTGATCTTCACGGTCTGACGTGTCGCGCCATGTTCGGCGGCTACGGTCTCTATCATGGCGCCATGTTTTTCGGAATCATCCACAAAGGACGACTGTATTTCAAAGTCACAATAGCGACGGCATCCCGCTACAAGGCACATAGTATGAAGCCGTTTCAGCCGAACGCCAAGCAGACGCTCAAGTCCTTCTATGAAGTGCCCATCGATGTCATCGAAAATGCGGAAGCCTTGACCCAGTGGGCGACAGAAGCAGTCGAGAAATGAGCCGCAATCCACAATCCAATAGAAACAGCCTCTGCCTGTTCACATAGCACGTGACACCACCAGCCTTCCTACCTTGCAACCGAGTGCAGCCTCCGACCTTCACGCACTCTTAAACTTGGTGAGCTTGGCAAACAGGATGGCAGAAAAAGGAAGTGCCAGGCCGAGGAGGAGCTGTACAATGAAGAGCTCGCCCAGCTGGCTGTAGTCAGCTGCTGTCTGAATGGTGCCGGTCGCTTGGTCTCGGACTTCCCGCGTGACGACGAAGATCTCGTTGAGATACTTCGTCCCGAGCTGGCTAAAGGACAGCGCAAGATTGGTGAACGACGCCATCACGGCAAAGAAGGTGGCTTTCAGATTGGCGGGAGCCGAATTCGCGATCCAGGCCAACATCGGGATCATGGAGATCTGAACAAGCGGCGATTCCAGTGCCGTGTCGACCAAAGCAATGAAGCGCGCATCGACGACTCCTCCGCTGATCCTCGCTGTCCATTCGTGTAATCCATAGTAGAGACCCGCAATCGGAAGTGCGAGGATTGTCCCAACGATGGTTAAGAAACCAACCACGTACATGATGGATCGTTCAGCCATAAATCGCCGAAACACAAACATCCCCACTAAGGCAACAACACCACCGATCAGGGAGAGGACCGAAAGGAACTGTTGATCGAACTTCAAGTGATCGATCATCCACCAGGTCGCGCCTGGACCTGTCCCTGGAATCGCACGTAATGAGAAGACCACTGCTGCCGTGCCAACCAACGTGAGTCGTTTATCGGGTTCCAATTCCCGCATCAGCCTCGACATCAAAAACAGGACGATGGTCATCGAACCGGCAAACACGATCTCTTCGCGGTATGGAAATCCTCCCAGCCCCACAGTGAGAGTGAAGAGGACAAAGACCATGCTGCCGATAAGGATCCACCAGTTCGGCTTCGTCGGTTCGCTTTGGGAGTCCCGCACGATCACCATCTGTCGAGCCTGTTCTGAGGAGAATCCTTCCTGAACAAGTCGTTGCTTCTGTCGATGCTGCAGCCACCACGCCAACCCGACTCCTAGCACCGACACAGCGGGAATCGCCATGGCCATCACATAGATCTGTTTATAGAGCCGAACGAGGTCGGCCTGCGGCAATCCCTCGGTTCCACTGAAGACGTAGACATTCACCAGCGCGACCGCAATACCACCTCCAACAATCGCAACACGCCCGAGCGTCTGCATGGTTGTATGCATGAGCTTGCGAGTCTGGTCATCGAAAGACCGGCCCTGATCGTCGAGTCGCGGAACGGCTTCAACCGTCATCGCATCAGCAACGGCGTCTTGAATCACATATCCAACAGGAGCCAGCAGTACGCTGAGGACAAACCAGACTTCTGCCGGCCAAATGGCGACCATCGCCTCTCGATCGCCGATTAACAGGGCCATGATGCCCAGACTGATCGTCAGCAGCCCGGCCCCCACCCCAACGAGCCAGCTCTTCCATCGCCAGAGAAGATCGACTGTATGACCGATCGGCATCTTCAGAGCCCAGGGAATCCCGGCCCAGAATCCAAGCGCGGCAAGGAATGACGCGGAAAGGCCAAGATAGTCCTTGACGAAGAAGGTCCCGACGATTCCGGTGAGGCCAGAAATCCCGTACGCCACATAGACCATGAGCGGCGGCAGATAGGACAACCGCATCTCACGGCCAAGCGAGAGAATGTTCCGATCAATCCATTGTGCGACGAGTGTGAGCATTGCTAGCGCAATGATCTGCCTTTTTCACGACGCTCAACCAATGCCAGCAGATGTCTTCGCAGGTCTATCGAGGAAAGATGCACCCGATCGCCATGCCCCGCGAGCACCCATTCGAACGAGTAGTCGAGGAGTTTACGGAGAGAGTCCAGCATGGTCCATTTTCTCCAGATCAAGCGAGTGGGGGCTTCCAGCGACTGCGTATGTGAATCCCACCAAAGATGATCGCCGGTAAAGAGAAATCGCTCCCGATAGAGCAACGCCATACTCCCGGCGGTATGGCCTGGTACAGGAATGATGTGAAACTCAGACCCCACACAGACCGCCTCTTCCCCAGTAATGACCTGTTCTGCAGTGGGTGCGGCATCCACATCGGCCCGATGAATGATCCGCTTGGCACCGAAATGTGCAGCATACCTATCCGCATCGGCCACATCGTCTTTGTGGGTCAGAAAGATGTGGGCGATGCCTCCTCGCCGCTCAAAAACATCAACCAAATGTTTGAGATACCGAGGGGAATCGATCAGCCAGTTCCCGTCAGGATGCTCAATGAAAAAACTGTTAGCGCCGAACGACTTATCCGAATTAAAGCCGCAATAACTCACGCGGTCTTCAAGCGAAAGCGGGAAGCTTGCCATCGCCTGGTGCAGCCGCGACTTGTCACTATACTCCGTGCCGATTGATCCAACCGGACACGCAAGCAATGCCTGATACGCCTGATGCGTCTGCACATCATCCTGCGGCTGGTTGTGGACTGCGGAATAGTCACCGATCTCCTCGAAACACAGCGGTGCCAACTGACGGCAGGTGTCACAATTGATACACGTGGCATCCACGTAGAAGTTACCCTGAGCGTTGGAATCGAGTCGTTTGTTTTGGTCTGCCATCAGATTACTTTTGTCTCTGCTTTTCCCGATCAGCGGCTCGCCAGAGATACCAGGATGCAATGGTCCGATACGGTTTCCATCGCTCTCCGTATCGTAACATAGTGCGTGCAGTCGGCAGCATACGACGACCATAGGCGATCTGGAATCCATTCCGCACGCCAAAATCGTCGACCGGCAACACATCTGGACGCCCCAGCTGAAAGATCAACATCATCTCGACCGTCCATCGCCCGATGCCTCGCACGTCGATCAGCTGCTCGATAATGGCCTCATCTTCCAATTGCTTCATCATGCGGTTGGTCGGTACCGTCCCATCAAGTGTTTTTGTGGCCAGATCACGAAGCGCCAGGATTTTTGGTCGTGAAAATCCGGCGTTCCTGATGGCGCTCACCTTCATCGCCAAGAGGTCCTCGGGGCGAGGGAACCGCCGTCCAGGAAAGAGTGCGATGAACCGTGTGAGGATACTCTCGGCCGCTTTGCCGTGAAGCTGCTGATAGGCAATCGCTCGGGCAAGTGATTCGAACGGCGAGCGACGAACGTTCGGTCTCAGGGAGCAAGGACCAATTTCCCCGATCAACCGACACATCACTGGATCAACTTTGGAGAGATGGCTGCTCGGTGAACTCACGGTACGCATGGAAGCCGACTATCAGGCAGTCAATCACCGTGTAGGCGCAATCGCGTCGGCCTCGATTTCGACCAGCATATCCCGATCGATCAGCCGTTTCACTTCGACCATTGCCGTAGCTGGCCTGATCGTGCCAAACATCTCCCCATGTGCACGACCAACATCCTGCCATTGATCGATATTGGCCATATAAATCCTGGTCCGCACCACGTCAGACAACCCGGCACCAGCTTGTTGCAGCGCAGCTTCAATGGTCTTCAAGGTCTGAACCGTTTGGGCATAGGGATCGCCTTTCCCAACTAATCCAGAGGGACTCATAGCCGTTGTTCCAGAGACATGTATGTGGTCACCCACGCGTACCGCCCGCGAATAACCGATCTTACCTTCCCAAGGCCCTCCGGAGGAAACGTTCTGGCGCGTCATAGTTGCTCCCTAGTCATCTGCGTTTGATACCTGCTACATCACAATGCCCCCGCCGACCTGGATCGTCTGCCCTGTGAGCCACCGAGCCTCTTCACTCACGATAAAGGCCACGACGTCAGCAATATCTTTTGGGACACCGAGTCGTTTCATCGGTGTCAGCTGAATCCCGATCTGCCGATACTCCTCCGTCATCATGCCCGTTTCGGTAAAGCCGGGCGAGACGGTATTCACCGTGACTCCCTTCGAAGCCAGTTCTTGCGCCAGCCCCTTGGTGTACTGCTCAAGCGCCGCCTTGCTCCCAAGATAGGCCGTGGCGCCGGGAAAGTGGAGATGGGTCCCACCGGTCGAGATATTCACAATCCGTCCCCCATCTTTGAGCACCTTCGCTGCTTCCTGCATGGCAAAGTACGGCCCTTTGGCATTCAGGGCTATGACACTATCGAACTCCTCTTCCGTCGTTTCATCTAGTGGCTTCGGCATGAACTTGCCCGCATTATTCACAAGAATATCGAGCCTATTGAATTGTTTCACCGTGTCGATCACAAGACGGCGGGCCTCCGCCACCTGGCTCATGTCGGTTTGGACCGCGAGTGCCTTGCCCCCCTTGCCCTGAATCCCCACGACCACCTGTTGAGCCTTTTCTGAACTCTTCGAATAGTTGACCACGACGATCGCACCATCCTCCGCCAGTCGTTCTGCAATTGCTCGACCGATTCCGTTGGAAGCCCCGGTCACAATCGCCACTTTTCCGCTCAACTCTTTCATTGACTGAACTCCTCTTCTTACACCAGAACCGGGCTATGGAATTCGGGCTCCCCACTGTCCCCAAAATGTCCATTCTCCGATCGGCCGGCGACTCCGTGGTTGTAATTCCCGTTCCCGCAGCCGTTCGGGCAGACTATCCGGATCGCCTGGATAGCCAATCGCAATCATCGCAACCGGCTCGCAGCCGGACGGAATACCAAGATCAGCCCGCGCCTTCTCCATATCAAACCCCGCCATCTGACGAGCCATCAATCCATAGACTGCTGCCTGCAAGATAAGGTTCTCCGTCGCCAATCCTGTATCGTGAAAGGCATGCCGATTCGGCTTGCCAGTCATCTCGAAGGACATACTGGCCACGGAAAGCACTAACACCGGGGCTCGCGCAGCCCATGTGCGGTTACCTTCCACCAAACACGCGACCAGTCGATTCCACTCCGTTTCATGATCTTTGGTCGCCACAATAAACCGCCACGGCTGCTCGTTATTGGATGATGGCGCCCAGCGGGCCGCCTCGAATAGCGTCCGCAGTGTATCGGCCTCCACGAGCCGTTCATCAAATGCGCGAGGGCTCCAACGGAGGGCGAGCAACTCATGAATGGGGAATTGGGCATGTCCTTGCTGATCCACAGGCTCTATCCTTTCTTCTCCTCCGCTGATGGCGTCTCAGGGGTCCACCCGCCGCCAAGCGCTTTGTACAACTGCACGGTCGAGGCCAGCAACAACCGGCGTGTGCTGGTCAGTGCTAGCTCCGCCTCGAACAGACTCCTTCTGGCAACCAAGACATCGAGGTAGTTCGCGAGCCCACCCTTATACCGCAATTCCGCCAGCTTGAGTGCCGACTGTAACGCCGCAACCTGTTGTTGCTGCGCCTCACCTTGCACACGAGTCATACGCACGGCGACCAGTGCGTCTTCCACCTCACGAAAGGCCGTCAAGACGGTTTGCTGGTACTGCGCCAGCGCTTGCTTGCTCTGTGCCTCAACGGCTTCTTGTTGAAAGCCCAACACTTGTGCGTTGAGCAACGGCGTCGCGATCGCGGCGCTGAACACTCCGAATGAAGAGGGATCGGTAAACAGCAAGGAGAGTGTGGGATGCGCCACACCAAGTAAGCCAGTCAATGTGATTTTCGGAAATCGATCGGCTTTCGCGGCGCCGATACGAGCCGTGGCGGCAGCCAACTGTTGCTCAGCGACCAAGATGTCAGGCCGCCTCTGCAGTAACTCGGACGGCAAACCAGCAGGAACAGTGGGAGGCACAATCTGTTCATCCAATGAACGGCCGCGCGCGATGCTAAAGGGCTTCCGTCCCAACAAGACGCTCAAGTGATTCTCCGCTTGGATCATCTGCCGTTCAAGCTCCGCCGTGCGAGCCGCAGCATTGGCGCGCTCCGCCTCAAACTGATCCGCGTCCAGCTTCGAGGTCATCCCTTGACGCAACCGTGCCTGGGCAATCCGCACCGACTCCTCCCAGGATTGCAACGTCCTCTTCGCGATGTCGAGCTGCAAGTCGAACTGGAGGAGACTGAAGTAGGCCTCGGCAACGGCACTGACCAATTGAATCGTCACGGCACGACGGTTCTCTTCCTTCGATAATAGATCGGCGCGTGCGGCTTCGTTGGTGCGCCTGACGCGCCCCCAGAGATCCACTTCCCACGCCAGATTGCCTAACAAGTAATAGTTAAACGGACTGGCAAAACCGGGAAAGAGGAAATTCGCTTTACGACCAGCCGGGAAGCTCGACGAGACCGTAATCCCCGGCATGTAGTCGGATCTCGCGATCAAGGCCCTCGCCCGAAACTCCTCGACGGTCGCCACCGCTCGCAGCAGATCCCTATTTTCTGCGAGCGCCGTTCGAATGAGTTCCTGCAGCTGCTCGTCACGAAGGAGGTCCCACCACGGCAGATTGGCCAGCGACGGCAGATCCGACTGACCGTTCGCCATCCGGAAGCGATCGTCCACGTCAGTTTGCGGCCGCTTGTAGTCTGGACCCACCGTACAGGACAGGAGAAGTACTGCGAATCCAATAATGAAGATAGTGCGCACGTTAGGGCTTATCCTCCACAGAGACGTTGGACACAGCCTGCTGATTCACGTTCGCTGTTGGTTGTTCCTTTCGTCTAGTCAGTTTTCTCAGCAACACAAAAAACAGCGGCACGAAGAAAATCGCCAAAAAGGTGGCCGCAAACATCCCACCCATGACACCGGTGCCGATCGACTGACGACTTGCCGCTCCTGCCCCCGTCGCGATGACCAACGGAACCATGCCGAAGATAAAGGCCATCGACGTCATGATGATCGGGCGGAACCGTAAGCGAGCGGCTTCGACCGCCGCTTCGATCAAGGGACGACCGGCTTCATACCGAGTGTTGGCAAACTCGACGATCAAAATCGCATTCTTGGCCGAGAGACCGATAAGCGTCACCAGACCAATCTGGAAATAGATATCATTCTCGAACCCTCGAAGCCAGACAGCCGTCAAGGCCCCGAACACGGCGAACGGAACGGCGAGAATCACGGCAAACGGCACCACCCAACTCTCAAACTGCGCTGCCAGGACCAGGAAAACCATCAGCAACCCGATTACAAACACCTGGCCTGATTGTCCACCCACCCGCCGTTCTTGAAAAGAGATGTTGCTCCAATCAATCGAATAGCCCTGAGGCACCAGCACTTCCTTCGCCACACGATCCAACGCTTCGAGAGCTTGGCCCGAACTGAAACCCGGGGCAGCGGCACCCAGGAGCAGTGCTGTATTATAGCCATTAAAGTGATTCACAGGATCTGGCCCGCTTTGATACTCCGCCGTCACCACCGTATCAAGCGGAACCATATTGCCCCCCCGTGCGTTTTGAGTCCGCACATAGATTTTCGAAAGGCTCTGGGGTGTCGACCGATACTCGGCATCGGCCTCGGTCTGCACGTGATACACGCGACCAAACTTCACAAAGTCATTAATGTAGAAATTGCCGAAGTACGCCTGAAGGGTGTCGAAGATATCTGAAATTGGAATACCCAACGCCTTTGCCCGTTCTCGGTTCACATTGGCATAGAGCCTCGGCGAGGAGACACGAAAATTCGTCCCGACACGACCGATGGCCGGTTCCTTTTGAGCCCGTTCGACAAATTGCTGCGCCACCATAGCAAACTTCTTGAAGTCGCCGCTGCTCGGATCTTGGAGTTGCGCAGAGAATCCGCCGACGGATCCGACGCCACGAATCGACGGCGCATTGAACGCGAGGAGCAGGGCCTCTGGAATTTTCGCAAACTCCGCGTAGGCCGCACCGATAAGCGCCTTCGCATGATACTGCGGCTCAGGTCGTTCATCCCATAATATGAGCGGGACAAACATCGTCGCAGAGTTCGGCCCTCTGGTGCCGAACACGAAATTCTGCCCGGTCAGGGCATCGGTGGAATGAACGGCCGGAATGGCCTGAAAGTAGCGCTCGACCCGTTCAAGCACCGCCACAGTCCGCTGCTTCGATGCCCCGTCCGGCAGTTGCGCCACGACGATAAAGTAGCCTTGATCTTCTTCCGGTAGAAAACTTTTCGGCAACTTCTGGTACAGTCCTACACACACGACCAGGAGCAACGCAAAGACCGCCATGACCCGAAGCGGCCTGGCAATCAGGGCAGCCGTCGTGCGCGTATAGCCCTGCTGCGTCCGGCTGAAGACTCGATCGAAGAATGCCCAAAACCCGCCCCGTTTCCCATGCTGCGCTGTGAGTACGACGCCACAGAGCGCGGGGCTCAAGGTCAAGGCGACAAATCCTGACACGGTAACCGAAATCGCAATCGTCGCCGCAAATTGCTTATAGAGCGCCCCGGTGATCCCTCCGATAAAACCGACAGGAGCGAAGACGGATACCAGGACCAACACGATCGCAATGATGGGCTCAGTCACCTCGCTCATCGCCCGCTTGGCGGCTTCCTTCGCCGACAGCCGATTCTCACGCATATGGCGTTCGACATTTTCCACGACCACAATCGCGTCGTCCACCACAATGCCGATCGCCAGCACCATCCCAAATAGGGTGATCGTATTGATGGAGAATCCAAGGGCATAGAGACCGATGAAGGTCCCGATCAAAGACACAGGCACGGCAACGGTGGGAATGATGGTGGCCCGCCAAGTCTGCAAGAACAGATACACGACGAGTACCACCAGGACCATGGCTTCCGCCAAGGTCTTGACCACTTCATTGATCGAGATTTCGATAAACCGCGTGGTATCGTAGGGAGTGTCATAGGACACGGCGGGCGGAAAATTCTTCGCCAATTCATCCATCTGCGCTCGTATTCGGCGCACGGTATCGAGCGCATTCGCGCCGGGAGACAAGAACGTCAAGATGAAGGTCGTCGGCTTGCTGTTCCATCGGCCTTCCAATCCATAGGACTGAGCCCCCAGCTCAATGCGCGCCACGTCCTTGAGTCTAACCGTGGAGCCGTCTGGGAGCGCTCGAACGATCAGCTCCTCAAACTCCTTCACCTCAGTCAGACGGCCCTTCGTGATGATCGGAATCGTGAGCTCGGTCCCCTTCGGAGCGGGTTCCCTCCCGATGGTTCCGGCTGGGTAATCACGATTCTGCTCGCGGATGATCGCGGTGATATCACTCGGGGTCAACCCCAGTTTGGCCATCTGCAACGGGTTGAGGATGATCCGCATGCTGTAGTTTTGTTGCCCGAACACCAGCGCATCGCCCACGCCTTTGAGCCGCTTCAAATCATCCACAAGCCGAAGCGTGGAATAGTTCGAGAGGAAGACAGCGTCGTGCCGAGGATCAGTCGACTTGAGTGCAACCACCAGTACAAGGTCCGGAGACATCTTCTTGACGGAAATCCCCTGACGGACCACTTCTGGGGGAAGCTGAGGTTCTGCGAGTTTTTCACGATTCTGAGTCTGGACCTGGGCGATATCCGGATTGGTACCGATCTCAAACGTCAGTTTCAGCGAGACGTGTCCATCGTTACTGCTGGTCGATTCGTAATAGAGCAGATTGTCGATGCCCGGAAGGGTCACTTCAATCGGACGAGCCACCGCCTCTGCAGCCACTTCGGCGCTGGCGCCGGGATAGTCCGCATCGATCTGCACAACCGGCGGCGTGATTTCCGGAAACTGCGCAATCGGCAGGAACTGCATCGCGAGCAGTCCCATCACAACAATGACGATAGAAACCACTGAGGCAAAAATCGGACGATCGATGAAAACGTTCGAGATCACACACGATCCTTAATGAGGAGTGGACGGAGCCTGTTCTGCAACCGAGGCATTCGCCGGAACCCACGGGACGGCCTTGACCGGCGCACCGGGCCCGATTTTCATCAATCCGTTCACGACGACGCGATCGCCGGAGGTCAGACCTTTATCAATGAGCCACTGGTCCCCTTTCCAATCGGCCGCCGCCACGTCTCGAATCTCAACCTTCTCCTCCTGGTTGATCACAAACACAAACGACCCTTGGGGGCCTTGCAACACGGCTCGTTGAGGGATAAGGATCGCATCAGTTTTAGTATCACCGGTGAATCGGACCTTCACAAATTGCCCGGGCAGCAAGGTGCGCTTCGGATTGGGAAATGTGATTCGTGTTTGACGTGAGCTGGTTTCCGTTCGCAAACCAGGCTCCAACAAATCGAGAACCCCTTCCTGGGGATAGACCGTGCCATCCATGAACATAAGCCGACCTCGCAACTGATAGGCTCCCGGATGGGTAATCCGCTTCGCCTCGATATCCCGTCGGCGCTTCAAGATGAATGTCTCGGGGACGCTCACGACCACATACATCGGATCGACAAGATGGATCGTCGTCAGAAGATCGGTCTGCGCCGAAACCAACCGCCCTTCATAGTAGCGGCTACGCTCAATCAGCCCGGTGATGGGGGCCATGATGAGGGTGTTGTCTAGATCGAACTGCACCTTGATCAGATCGGCCTGAGCCCCTTGCAGGGCGGCATTCGCCGACAGCTCTTCCGCAATCGCGTCATCGACATCCTTCTGACTTACTGCCTGTTCGGCAAGCAACGGCTTGACCCGTGCAAGATTCTGCTTGGCTTGAACGACGCGGGCCTCCGCTTGCGCGATCTTGGCCTTCGCACTCGCTGCCGCCGCCTTGAACGGAATGGGATCGATCTGATAGAGGCGATCGCCTTTCTTCACGTCGCGACCTTCTGGATAGAGGACCGCCTTCAAAATGCCCGTCACCTGCGAACGAATCTCCACCGGACGAGAGGCTTCGGCTTGGCCAATAAATTCAGGTTCATCAGGAACGGTCTGTGTCTCAACGGTGACCACCTCGACCTGCGACACTTCTGGTGGAGGCATGGAACCGATCTCTTGCTTACAACCGACCGAGAGGGCGATCGCCGCGAAGGCAAGACACGTCGAGACGCATTGTACCGACTGACGTTGCTTCAGCATGCTACCTAGTTCCTTATTATGTAACCCTAACCAGCACTTCCTCAGGAAGACAAAAGTGTCATTGTACTCAGAACGATGAGACAGCGGCAAGCCCAAGACAGTTGCGACTCCGCGCCAAGCAGGGCACCGGTCAGAAACCAGCCATCCAGTCCCATGGTGTATCACCATTCAATTCAACTCGGCGCGGTGCCCTCACCCTTTCGACTCGCCGAATCACTTCGACCCACCCCAGTTATCTCCTCGACCACGCATTTGGTCATACAGCCTGATGCCTGCAATTTCGCCCCCTGCCGCCACAGACGAGCCAAGAGCGCCTTGCCCTCGGCATCGATAAACGTCACACCCGTCAAGTCGATCATCGCGCAACATCTATGACTGACGGACAGTCGCTGACAACAGGCATTCAACTCCTCTACCCATGGACCGAATAGTCGCCCCTCAAGAATCAGTGATAGCGAATCTGGCTCTGAACCCCGTTGTTCAGTAATCTTCAACATGGTCGAAAAATGGCATAGAAAGCGGGCACCTTCACCACTTCACCCGTCGGGAGCGTGTGGACAGTCCGAATATGACTCGAGCCAGTACCAAGAAGGGTAAATCGATCCGATGGAAACAATGATTCCATGTTATTCTCATACAACAAACCTGGGGTAATCTGATGCTGAAAGACCCGTGCAAGACCAGGGGGTATTCCATTCTGTTTGATCAGCTGTTCAAAGAAAGGCTCTGCCGCGGACGAGAGCTCGACTAGATAGAGAATTCCCTTCTTCCCCAGCAACCGCTCGATGGACTGAACCGCCGTCGCGTGATCAGCAGGCGACAGCTGGTGCAATACTGCCCGCATGTAAACATTCGCATCACCTATTTCTTCGTGAAGAGCGTCCGCATCATGCAAGTTCAGGACATCGAGCACCCGATATGAAGCATTGGGAGCTCCGTTTTTCTTCCGGGCAATCTCAACGGCAGCGGGCGCAATTTCAGTACCGATCACACTGGAAAAATGTTCTGCCAGAAAACGCGTTTGAGTTCCGTTACCACACCCCAGATCTATCAACGGGAGTTGCGGATCGGCGTCGCCTTTGAACAGCACTAAATCTTGTTGGGCTGCATGAGCAGGATCCGCATCCCAAAAGATTTCACCAGGGGCCCCGGTTGAGGTACTCCAAAAACTCTCCCACGATGTTAAATAACGATTCGCTGATGTCATCGGACGCTCCTCCTTTTATGAGTTCACGTAGGGAATCTACTCGACTCGTCCGAACGGACTCGATTTCGTGGTCCGCTCACCTTTGGGTTCGATCCAGGTCACCTCCAACCTGCAATCGACGATTCTGCAGAATGACCGGATCAATCACCTCACCGCATTGCACGCACCGTCGTAGCGAAGCCTCGGTCTCACTGGTACCGAACAGGGAATCGAAACTCTGTTCGATAACCATGAGTCCCCTGCGCCTCGAACAACGTATTGAATGAGGAGTAGCTCCGCCCCTCTTGTACGTTCTCCTTTTTGCTGCGTCTCCAGCAACCCTACCATCGTCGCCATGGTTGACCTCCCTTGTTGAAGAGTTCATCCACCTGACTTGGCAATTTACGTTCCAGCCCTGCTTGATCAGACCAACCGCATCGAAGCGATTGAATTCATAAGTAAAGGTTTCCCTATAAGAAAACAGTGGCTCGAAGAAATTGCCGTCATCTGCCGAGTACACGGCACGATGCCGAAAAGTCGGCACAATGTCCAAGTGATGCAGTTCGGCAACCTCTTTTCTGAAATGCTTGCGTGAGTGCGCTATGAAGAGACGTGGTCGAGACTCGATGAGCGAGTGATACCGAGCTTCTGCATCTTAGACTGGAGAGTCGTTCGCTTGAGTCCTAACCGAACTGCCGCGCCCCCAGGGCCACCAATCACCCACTTGGCATCGCGCAAGGTGCGCAAGATTTGCGCACGCTCGGCATCTTCCAGTGTTGCCGCCATGGAGGCTGTACTGTGGCTCGCGGCTTGGAGTTCCCCGATGGGCACCTGCAGATCCGTCCCTTGCGTGAGAATGACGGAACGTTCCACGAGATTCTCCAGTTCACGAATGTTCCCCGGCCAGGCATACCGGGAGAGCACATCGAGCGTTTTGGCGGGAACCGTCTGGATATTCTTTTTCATCCGAACGGCATAGTGCTGCGTAAAATAGCGAACCAAGATGGGAATATCTTCACGGCGTTCACGCAACGGTGGCGCAGTGATTGGGAAGACATTCAATCGGTAATACAAGTCGCTTCGAAACTGATTGACCTCCACCAACCGCTTCAGATCTCTATTGGTTGCGGCAATCAAGCGAACACTGACCTGTATGGTCTTGGTGCTGCCGAGCCGCTCAAACTCTTGCTCCTGTAGCACTCGAAGCAGCTTGGATTGCAGTTCCAGCGGAATCTCGCCTACTTCGTCCAAGAAGATCGTGCCCTTATCGGCCAGCTCGAATCGACCGGCCTTTTGAGAAATGGCCCCGGTAAACGCACCTCGTTCATGCCCGAAGAGCTCGCTCTCCAACAACCCGGTTGGGATCGCCGCACAGTTGAGCTTAATGAACGTGCACTCGCTTCGACCACTCAGGCGATGGATGGCTCGGGCGATGAGCTCCTTGCCGGTACCGGTCTCTCCTTGGATGAGGACCGTCGAATCGGTCGGAGCCACGACTTCGACTTGTTTGAGCACTTGCGTGAGAGGCTTGCTATCGCCGATGATGTCATCAAATCCGTGCTCGACGCGAAGCTCCTCTTCGAGGTACAGCTTTTCTTTCGCCAGCTTATCTTTGAGCTCAGCAATTTCCTGGAAGGCCAGCGCATTCTCCACAGCGACGGCGACCGGATTCGCCACCTGCTGCAGGAATTCCAGGTCAGCTTCGCTATAGGCCTCTTTCTCCAAACTCAGGAATCCCATGGCACCCAATCGGCGCGCAGCAGTGGTCAGCGGCATGAAACAAAACGAGCTGACACCATCTTCCCTCATACATCTCGTCACCATGGGCCATCGGGCTTCACTCGCCAGATCGGAGACCAGAAGAGGTTGCTGGGTTTGCCAAACTACCCCAGCAGGGCTTCCTTCGATGGCCCCCTCATGTCCCCCGACAAGGTCTGCAGGCACGTTGGCCTGGATCGTATGCAACCGCATGGTGTTTCGAACCGGATTGTGTACGGACAGCGCGACGAAATTAACCTGCACAACCCGAGGAAGCCGTTGGGCGAGATCGCGAAAGAGTTGATCAAGGTCCCGTTGCGCAGAGATCGCCTGTGCGACCTCAAGAAGGGCCTGGTAGCGTTCCGCGAGATCCTCACAGGGAGAGATGCCAGACCTGTTCATACTTGACAGTATGGACCATCGACCCGCAACGGCTCAAGAGGTCTCACCCGAAGGGCAACAATGCCTGTGCAGCGAGTAACACGTCAGAGCGTCTGATGCGTCCCGTCACAGAACGGCGGAGTCTTCGTGTGCTTGCACTGGCACAACGCGACGTCTTTCTTTACATCCATGGTGAACTCAACCGGTTCAAACCCAGTTCCCTCGTGTGACCCATCACAAAACGGTTGGTCTCTCGATCGTCCACACGTACACCAGTAGTAGGTTCCTGGTTCCAGCGACATCACCGTCGGCTCTTTCGCTGCAATGCGTGGTTGTCCCATAAGCGGTCCTCCTTGTTTGACTACATATACAGTGGCTTGATCGGCGATACCATTGCTGCCGGATTGTTCTTCCAGACCGACTCATCTGCATCCACATAGAGCTCGACTTCGTTTCCGTCCGGGTCTTTCAAGTAGAGGCTCTGGCTCACCGTATGATCGCTCATGCCATCGATCGAGATTCCAGCTTGTTCCAACTCTCGCTTGGCCTGACGTAGCTCATCAAGACTGTCGCCGACTTTGATGCCAATATGATAGAGCCCTCGGCGGCGGCCCATCGGGGGGCCAGGCGCATCGCCCACTTGAATCAACAACAACTCGTGATGTGTACGACCCGACGTCAGGGCAGCAGCTGCCCCATTAAAAATCCGCCCTACTTCCTTGAACCCCAGCAGGTCTCGGTAGAAGCCGAGCGATCGCTGAAGTTCCTTCACATAGAAGACGACATGGCCAAGGTAATGGGCCTTCATCTGCGTCACCCTTTGTTCAAATGTTCAAAATGGACTGTTTGAGCAAGGTTCTGACCGCCGCATGCGCCAGCACCACATCGGGGCTTCGCTGCAGAGCATCGTAATATTGACGACCAAATCCCTCGCCCTCTTCCGTCGGCATCAGAAGAGTCTGCACTGATACCAGCAGTGCCGGGATTGTTTCACGGGATGCCGCATCATCCGATTCGCTCAGTTCATCAAGCTTGGCGATTGATTGGGAAAGCGGACGCAACCAGGCGAACCAGGCATCATTCAACACCAGCTGCAAAAACGCACCATTGGAGGGAATCCGTCCATGCACACGCTCATAGGCCACTCGCTCATCGTCGAGCAAGGCTTTGTGCAGACGAAGGAGCGCAGAAAAAAGATTGTCCAGAGAAACGTCTCGACTCTTTGCTTCCGGCATGGCGGTACTTCCTCGTTATCCGGTCGGTTCGCTATCGAGCTGATGCGCTTTGCGTCCGCCCCGGGCAAGCGGATGCTCAGGCAGCTGGCCACAGAGCATCAGCTTCGCCATATCTGCAGCACGTGCGACGAGTTCCTGCGCTCCTTCACGGAGCTCCCGGCTGTTCTGAACCTCGATGACATTCCGTTCCATATCTTCGGCGCTCCAGCCTCTCGAATGCGCGATGAACGGAAACTGCGGGAACTGGCAGCCGACTTCGGCAAAAAACGTCATGAGCTGACCGGCCACACCCTGCACATTGTCCTGACCACCCATAATGATAAACGCCGCCACCTTGTTCTTGAGCAAGTGCCTATTGGCGATGGTCTCCTGATTCTGGATGCAATTCATCCGCTCAACCATCTTGTAATACAGACTGCTGGCATTGCCCCAGCGGATTGGGGTGGATATCAGAATGACATCGGCCCAATGCACGAGCGCTTCGTACACGCGATCAAGCTGATCCGTCGGATCCATTTGCGTGATCGAACAGGGCCAGGTACAGGCCTTCGCGGATTTGGAATAATAGCCCTCGCAGGAGCGGAAGTTCAGTTCCCGTAGCTTGATGCATTGAGTCTCAAGTTGCAACGTGCTCTTCGCATGTTCCAACGCCGCTTCAAGCAGTGCATCCGATCCGCTGAAGCGCGGATGGTCAAGCGTCATCGCCGTGGTCGAGATCCCCACGACCCGGATCGGTCCTGCCTGACGCACCACCGGACGAGCTAAGGGATGCGGCTTGTGGGCCTGCTTCCTGCGTTTCGTGGCAGAGGACAGATCGACATACACCCGGCCGTTCTCCACTTTTGTCGAGTAGGCCGGAACCTGGTCTTGCTCATATCCGGATTCCCCCTGACCGGTTCGATGATGGAACTTCCAGTAATGCCACGGGCAGACGACATAGTCGCCATCGAGCGTGCCTTGGCCCAATGGACCTCCCACGTGATTACAGACCCCGGAAATGGCGGAAAATTCACCGTCTTGATACGTGAGCGCGACTCGGGTCTTCCCGATCGAGATTTCCTGCAAGAATCTCCGCTTCAGATCTTCAACGCTTCCGACATCTGCCCATTGATCGTCCGGCATGTAGGACTCCTCGATGAGTAGGTTGTGTCACCGTTCACTTCCCCAACGCTTACCCTTCTCCTGCTATCGATTCCTACTACTTCGCGCCCGTATCGTAGTAGAACCGCTCATGTACGATCTTGCCGTTCTTCCACCGAGACACGACGACCTGTTCCATATGAATCGGCTGCCCGCTGGTGGCAATAAAGTCCATGTTGCACTCGTAGAAGGTCACGTCGTCGCCCACACCCTGAGCCGTAACGTTGAACCCTTTCCATTCCTTGACACCACTCATGAACTGTTTTTCACGCTCGATGTTCGCCGCTAGCCCCTTTGTTGGAGGATTGGCGTTGTCCTGCATCACGGTATCCTTGTCGTAGAACTCACTCATGGCCTCAATGATCTTGCCTTGACGGATGTAGCCGAACAGATCGTTCAATCGCTGTTGCAGATTGTTTGAGCTCATGACTTCCCCCTTTTTCTAGGAGTATCGGTGAATGCAATACCGGCCTTCTGCACTTCCTGATACGGCAGCAGCCAGACCAATGATTCATCGCTGAGATCGCCGACCTGGAAACGATTCCCCCAGGGATCGCGGAAATCGCATCGCAAGTCGGACGCCGGTTTCAGCTTGTACTTGTTGATCAGTTTCTTCCGCACTTCCTTGATCTGTTTCGCGTCCCGGACCATCAAGCCAAAATGTTTCACACGATCCGGCTGCAATGCCTCCACTTCAAAAATCGCCATAAACTGATGCTCTCCAAGCTTGCACCAGACCGCGCCTTCTCCGCCACGTAACATCTTCAGCCCAAAGACATCTTGATAGAAATTCGCTGCCTTCTTGGCATCTGTCACTTCGATCACGACATGGTTACATCCGTAGACTTGAACGGCCATTACACACCTGCCTTTCCCACTGACAAGCCGGCTTCACTCTGCCTGAAGGCCACTAACAACTGCTCTGGCGGTTGCGCTCCGGAAAGCGCGTTGACTCCATTGAACACGAAATACGGAACACCTCGTATGCCCACACGATGGCCAGCGGCTTCCTCTGCCTTCACCGCTTCTATCCCCCCATCGCCCGCCAGGAAGGTTTCGATTGCAGCCCGATCAAGCCCCGCATTGGCCGCAGCTTGGGACAATGTCTCGATATTCCCAATATCTCCTCCGTCCAGGAAATACTGGCGAAACAGCATCTCGACCATCTCATTCTGTTTATCAGGATGCCCCGCCAGCCAGATGAGGCGATGCGCGGCGAATGTGTTCGGTGTCCGCGCAATGCGCTCAAAGGCGAACTGGATGCCTTCTTCGGTACCTGCTGTCAAGACGTGATCATAGATCGCTTGAGCCGCAGCAGAGCTACCGAACTTCGCGTCCAGGTACTGTCGCCGACCCATCCCGTTGCGCGGCATGGTCGGATTCAATTGAAATGGCCGCCATCGGATATTCACAGGGACACCATCCCATGTCTTGAGTGCCCGTTCCAGCCGCCGCTTCCCCACATAGCACCAGGGGCAGATCACATCCGAGTACACGTCGACCGTCAGTGTTCGCTCATTCATGACAGGTGGCCCATCTTCCCCGCTTGATAATCGTTCACAGCTTGTACGAGTTCGGCTTTGGTATTCATGACGAACGGACCGTGCCGCGCAATCGGCTCATCGATAGGCTCACCACTCATGAGCAAAATCCGACTATCTAACTTGGCCTCAATCGTCACCAGTGATCCATTCCGCCTGCACACAAACAATTCTGCCTCTCCGGCGTCACGGGAACCATTCACCGACACCAAGCCTTGCACCACAAAAACAGACGTATTGTGCCCGTCCTGAAGATGCAACTCCGCGCGGTGACTAGCGGCTAGCTTCAAATCATAGAGCTCGATCGGTGTCACTGTATGGGCTGGCCCCTTCTGTCCCTGAGCCGTTCCGGCAATCACACGCAGTCGGCCTGCTCCACCCTCGAGTTCGACCTTTGGAATATCGGTATTCAGAATCGTCTGGTAACGGGGCGCCGACATTTTCTGTGCGCGCGGCAGATTCACCCACAATTGAATGGCGTGCAACGTCCCACCCTTCTTGGCCCACTGCTTCTCGTGCAGCTCTTCATGCACGACTCCGGATGCCGCCGTCATCCACTGCACATCACCCGGGCCGATGACGCCGGCATTGCCAGCGGAATCTCGGTGAGCCACCAAGCCCTCATAGACAATCGTCACAGTTTCAAACCCGCGGTGAGGATGTTCGCCGACGCCCCGCGGGTGATCGGTCGGTTCAAAATAGTGTGGCCCTGCATAGTCCAGCATGAGAAACGGACTGACCTCTCGATCGAGATCGTTGCTCGGGAACAGGTTCCGCACAGGGAACCCATCTCCGACCATATGGGCCGATCCTGGTTGATAGATCCCTGCGACTTCCTTGACAACAGCCGTCCCTGTAGCCATGTGGTCCTCCTTCACACCATCGCTCGTAGCGCGTCATCCAGCGTCACCGTACCCCGCACCACCTTAGCCGGGTGTTCATACCCGATCGTGCCTTTTGAGAAGGCCGTGTACATTTCTTCAAACAATCTCGCCGCCTCGTCCGAAAACCCGAACGACTTGAACGTCGGAACCACGGCACTCAATGGCGCATGTTGGGCCGTCACTGTTTTCCCAAGGATCTGACTGAGTGCCGCCGCCGCTTGATCCGGGCTGTACTCCTCCGGACCCGCCATTTCCACGATCTGCTTACCATAGCCACCAGTCATCAACTGCTCCGCACCAATCCTGCCGATGTCCTTGGTCGAAATCATGGGAATCTTCGCCGGTGGCGCAATATATGTCGGAAGCACACCCTGAGCCTTGGCCGCCCCAATGACCGGCGCCCAGTTGTCCATAAAATAACAGGGACGGAGAATGGTCAGGCGTTTGGCAATACAACCAAGCGCCTGTTCTCCATAACTCGCCGCCCGAATCGGGCCGGTTCCACCGTGCAGATGTCCTCCCACCGACGACAGAAACACAACATGATCGACTCCACTCTTCTGAACGGCTTCTGCCGCGCGATCCATCCGCGCCCGTTGATCCGCCAACCAAGCTTCAGCCCCGTAATTTGGCGGCACCAACAAATAGACCCCTTTCGCGCCTTCCAAAGCCTTGGTCAACACAGACACATCGTCAAGCGATGCCACGGCCACGTCCGCACCTTTCGCTTTCCAGGCAGCCCCCTTGTCGGCTGAACGGACAATCACCCGCACCGGCTGTTTCTTACTCAGCAAGGTCTCCACAACTGCAGATCCTGTATTCCCTGTTGCACCAAGAACAACAAACATGATGAGTCCTCCTACTCCTTACGCGACGACTGATCGGTTCATAATCACCTTGGCATGATGGCGTCGCTACCCTTGATTGTAAAGCGCCGCTCTCCACCAGATCACAATGCATACCCACACATTCCAGCTTGGCAACTTGCGTTCCAGTGCAACCCTGGAAGTCTGAGATTTCCAATTCCGCTGTGGCTAAGAGGGTTTAGAGATGGAACAATCGAAGGATCAAGAGATCATCATAGACCGATCAGGTGGCGAAGGATCGGCACAGTGCCGAGCGGTCGGCTCCTGCAGGCTGGGCGTATGCTACGCTTAGATAGAGGGTTCTGATGATGGCTCCGCTCATTCACATCGGTCTTAGACTCATCATCTTCATCCTGTCAGGAGTGATCGGTCTTCATGCCGCACTCGCATCGAATGAGTTCACCCCATCCTCCCAGGTTAGTTCCGTGAGAATTTCCGTCGCCTCGTATGAACGAATTTCAATCAATACACTCTTAGCCCGTCCGGATCATTATCAGATGAGGGATATCCGTATCACCGGTACCGTCTTGGCGATTCAGACGGAGATCATCCCGAATCGGATGATCTGTGGAAGCGCCCATGAACGGACGACACTCCTGATTGAAGATGACAGTGGGCAGATCGAGATCCTCGATCAAGGAGCGTGCGGAAAGAATGTCGGTGCATTGAAAGCGCCGATGCTGAAGACAGGCCAACGAATCGATCTGCTAGTGCAGATCATGCTCCCCACCAGCTCGGGTCCTTCCGGCTCGTCGGTGGAAGCGACCATCCGCTATATCGACCTGCCGCGAGACTAGCAGCCCATTCAGAACGTTCCATTCTCCGTTCGTGCTGAGCTTGTCGAAGCATTCCTCCGAGAACAAGCCCCCCAGGCCACAGCGGCGACGATTCGCAAAGGCCTGTTCCTACGAACTTACGGTCGCGAGTTCGATGCGCCGATGCGCGACAACATTCTCGCAGCAATTGGACGAACCGCGCAAACAGATTCGAGCCATCACTGATGGTTAGGACTGCGCCCCAGCGGGATGGCGACCAGCGAGGATTGAGTGACCAGATCGGATCTGCTTTGCTGGCCATGCACAATTCAAAATCCGACCCCAACCCATTTACACACGCTGCCGCTTTTTG
>JAOUHD010000179.1 GCA_029865345.1 Nitrospira sp. | reverse complement strand
CCATCGCACGATGGGTGTGCGTCACAAACAGGCTCTCGCAACAGCGGCTACCCACTGAATTTGCCCTGGTGGTCAGTCCAGGAACAGCTGGCCGAGTGAAAACGTGAATTAATCAGACCTTCCCTAATTTTCCGTTCTTTAGCATCGCGGTCAGATTGGCCGTCAAACTTTCTTCAATTTCGAGCGGCATCGCCGGCGCGTGCTTGTGAAGAGTCGGGATTAGATCTGGCAGAATATAGGGCCCGACGGTGGCGATGACCCCGAACCGAAGCAGCCCATTCAGTTGATCTTTACCTTTCGCCGCGATGAGTTTGATGTGTTCCGCTTCTTCTAGCACACGCTGCGCTTGATGGACGATTTGCTCGCCGAGCGGAGTCAGTTCGATTCGGCTCTGGCGTCGTTCGAAAATCATCGTACCCAATTCATTTTCCAACTTCTTGATCGCCAGACTCAATGCCGGTTGGGTCACGAATGCTCGTTCCGCAGCGCGGCCGAAATGCCGTTCCTGCGCCACGACCACGATGTACTGCAATTCCGTCAGTGTCATCTCCGGCTCCTTTCATGAATAAGAAATACTAATATAGAAAATCTATCTTCTCAATTGGACTTATTTTGTGAGACCGGTTACTTTGATGTTCCATCAGGCGAACGAAGCATCGCGACATGTCGCCGGTCGGAAGGCGGAGGCCATGAACATGAAAAGTTGGTCGATCGTCGGATGCAGGGCTGGCCTGGTTGCGGCTGGTGTGCTAGTTTGTTCCGTGAGACCGGCGATTGCCTGCGGATTGAGTCGGCAGCACGAGTCATGATATGACGAGGCGCTCGTCGGTACTACTATGGTGGTCGATGGGCAAGAGGTGTTAGTGCGAACATCCCGGGACGTCTTTCCAACGGCTGAGAAGGCCTTGAGTCAGCTGACAAACGATCTGCGGACCATGCGTATGCAGGTGTATGAAAAGACGACATGGATGATCCGAAGCCTGCCGGAGTAGGGGACATCTCACCCAGGACTTGAGCCGGCCGAATGCATGGGGGTGAGGCGACTCATGCGATGGGTGCCAATGTGGGCGAGGGGCTGCAAGCCACTTGAAGAGGAGCACATTTGGTTCACATGTATAACCAAAGCGCAATGACACTTCTGTCACTGCACGAAGGGAGGAAATAAAGATGAAGAGGCGGAAACTAACGGTTTCAATATCTGCGTGGGTGTGTATGGTGGCTGGACTGTTGTTGGCAGTCCCTTTCGGCGAAGTACAAGCAGAGGAGTACAAGCTCAAGATTCCGTTCGGTCTCGAGGAGACTTCTGTGGTCATTCCGGCCGACAACCCGTTGACGAAGGAGAAGGTCGAGTTAGGCCGGCTGCTGTTTTTTGACAAGCGGTTGTCGCAGGACAACACCATTGCCTGTGCGAATTGTCATATGGCGAAATTCGCGTTCACGGATGGCAAGCCGGTTTCTGCCGGTATCCGAGGCCAGAAGGGTGGCCGCAGTGCACCAGCGTCCTTCAACCGGGTGTTTAGCAGCACACAATTTTGGGACGGCCGGGCTCCGACATTGGAAGCTCAATCGGTCGGTCCGTTTACGAATCCGATCGAGCACGGCTTTGCCAACTACGATGTGATGAATGCGAAGATGATGAAAATCGCAGGCTACCGGAAACTCTTCAAGCAAGTCTTCGGGGATGAGACCATCACAACGGAAAGGGTCGGCATGGCCATCGCCAGCTTCCAGCGCACCGTTCTGTCCGGCAACAGCCCTGCGGACCGGTTCGATCAGGGAGGGGAAGCAGGGGCCATTCCAGAAGCCGCTCAGAAGGGCCTCATCCTGTTCCGAGATAAGGCACGTTGCACAAAGTGCCACTCCGGGTTCAATTTTACCGACGAAAAGTTTCACAACCTCGGCATTGGCTGGGACGACAATAAAGTAGATCTTGGCCGTTACATGGTCACGCAGAACCCTGAGGAACTTGGCGCTTTTAAGACTCCGACCTTGCGGGAGATCGCGCGAAGCGCCCCATATATGCACGACGGGCGCTTCAAGACGCTTGCAGAAGTCGTCGATTTCTACAACAAGGGTGGTGTCAAGAATCCCCACCAAGACAATCTCGTTATTCCCCTTGAGCTAACGGATCAGGAAAAGCATGATCTGGTGGCGTTTCTCCGTACACTCAACGGCGAAGGGTGGCAACATGTCACGGAGCCGAAGGCATTTCCGAAGTAAGACGGTCGTCTGAGCGCTCGAAGTCATGAGAGGGCTTCCTTCGGCGGCGAGGGAAGCCCTCTTCATGTGTTGGGGTAGAAACTCTATAAGTTGGTTAGTTGGCTGTGGTCGTTCCGATGAGATACCGACGCAGAATAGCCTGCTCGATGCGCGATCGTCCTCGATCGGGAGCTGGGAATCGGAGGATGAAATGAATTTTCCCAAATTCCGGTACTTGAATGGTGATGCGGGGTTCTGGTGACGGTGCTTCCAACAGGTTGGCCTGTTCCAATAGCTTCATCTGCCGCGCCGCTTCATCCATGAACGGTGCACATTCTAGTTTTGCCGCCTCCAACAGGGTCTGTTCGGCTCGTTGCCAATCCTCGTCGTGTTTGACCGGCACGGTCAATGTATAGAGGCCGTAGTCCTGCTCAGGATTCTCTTTGACCAACGCGTTGGTAAACAACAGGCTGTTGGGGAAAAATGTCACCCGGCCGGTGTACAAGTGTGCGGATTGCCCGGGACCGATCTCCAATAACTTCGTCGCAAAGACATCGTGATCCAGTACGACTCCCCGGTAGCCTGCAATCTGAATTCGATCACCAACGGCATAGACCTTGCCGCCCACTCGCAGCGCCGCGCCACTCCAACAGAGGATCAGCTCTTTTGTCGCCAAGACCATTGCCGCCGCCAACGCGACAAGCGACACGGCAAACGCCTGGAGTTCATGGGCCCAGATGATCACCAGGCCGATGAGAAACGCGAAGACGACGGAATTCCTGGTCGTCACTACCCACCGACGTTTCGACTCCATCGAGAGCGTCTGATTGCCGGCGATCCATCGGACGGCCAGCGTCCTGATCATGATCAAGGTCAGTAGCAGGATGAGCGACTTGAGTCCGTCCAGTGTGACCGAGCTGTCGATGGAAAACCACTCGCTTGGGGGCACGATCATCCTCTATTTGGCGGTCAGTGTTTCGCGGGTACCCGGAATGCATTCCTCACGTTTCCAGTTCTTCAGGGTCTTGTCTTCGGAGAACGTCAACGTGTATCGATAGCAATACAACGTGGGTTTGGCGGTTTCTGCCCCCTTGCCCATCAAGCTGGTGACCGAGTGGGAAGCGTCAGCGACGAATGAGGCGTTCAACGTGGTGAGGTCTTGCTCGCTGAGTGCGAACCGATAGGTCCAGTGACTATCCCCACCAAGAGCTGGGGTCTTAGCCGTGTGCGGGGGGCCTAGTCGCTCTCGAATCTCCTCCTGTGTCAGCCGACCGACCCCTCTCTTGAAATAGGTATCTCGCCAAGGCCCACCACAGCCGGAAACGCCGATAACCAGCGCGACAAGCAGGGTACAGGTGACAAGAGGGAGGTACTTCTGGATGGCGAACGCAATCGAGACCGGCATGCTGGCGCCTACGCTACACTGGACGATCGGTAAGTGCAACTCTCGCACGCAATCATCGACTATCATGTTCAACCGGCTGCCACCCACGGGCCATAGAGCGACAGAGCGACCAAATCGAGGTGGGCTGGATTTTGGCCTTGCGTTTTCGGTACCTTAGTATGAACTGAGGCCAACGTATGGATGTCCGACGAATTTTTGCCGCGTGTATGACTGGTGCCCTGGCCCTCTTTCTACAGACAGGGCTTGCAGCGGCAACAGAAAGTCGGACCTCGAAGCCTGAGTCCGCCCCGTCAACGTCCCTCAAGCCTGATCTTCCTGCCATTTCAGCGAAACTTCCCGGCGCCAATGGCGATCACAAAGCTGGAGAGAGAAGCAAGTCGCCGACCAACGGTGGCGCTATGCACCAGCTGGCTGTGCTGTCCACGGCCGCTCCTGAACTGATTGGGAAAGATGGGGCACCGATGGTCTTGGTTTCGGCCGGTGAGTTTGTAATGGGAAGCGACAAAGGAGATGAAGACGAAGCCCCTACGCACCGCGTCTACCTCAATGCCTTCTATATCGACAAATTTGAGGTGACGAACGGACGATTCGCCAAGTACGTCGAAGCTATTCAGAGCGAACCTCCATGGGGATTCACGGACAAGGAGACGCCTGTGATTCATGCCGAGCGTCCTGTCCGCTGGGTGAACTGGATGGATGCGATGGGCTATTGTCTTTGGCTGGGGAAACGGCTGCCCGCAGAGGCTGAATGGGAAAAGGCGGCACGCGGGACTGATGAACGGACTTATCCGTGGGGAAACGATCCGCCGACTCCAGTCCACGCGGTCTATGGGTTGAAGGAAGGCGGTGCGGAGACGGTGTCGGTCATCGGCAATCACCACATGGGGCAAAGCCCGTATGGTGTGCAGGATCTAGCCGGCAATCTCTACGAATGGGTGATGGACTGGTACGCCGAGGATTTTTATTCCAGTTTTATCAACAGCCCCGCGATCAATCCACGTGGACCCAGCGAAGGGACAGCCAAAGTCCAGCGCGGTGGATCCTACATCAATACACCGTATCGGCTACGGTCTTCGTTTCGCACGAAGGGTGATCCGACCGAGCAGGATCCTAACGTCGGCTTCCGCTGTGCCCAGGATGCTCCAAGATAACCATAGGCTCCACACCCGGTTCATCCGATTCTCGGAACATACGTGGGTCTGTGCAGTGTGCCCTCCAATCACCAACGATGGGGCGTCTTCTGCGCTGAGACAGGGAGGAACTCATGAAACGGTACCGTGTGAAGTCCGGCGCCAAGCTTTCGTTGAAACAGTACGATCCAGACGACACCGGGGAGTACAAGAAGAGCGACCAAGGTAAAGAAAAGGCGAAAGCAGAAACGGCCAAGCTCATCGCCGGGCTCGAGGGACTCCAAGAGCGTCTATATGCCAATGCGACTCGATCGCTTCTTATCGTCCTGCAGGGGATGGATACGAGCGGAAAGGATGGGACCATCAAGAGCGTGATGTCCGGCATCAACCCGCAGGGCTGCAAAGTTGCGGCTTTCAAGGCTCCCTCCAAGGATGAATTGGCTCGTGATTTTTTGTGGCGCATTCACCGCGAAGTTCCTCCCAAAGGCTACATTGGGATCTTTAACCGATCGCATTATGAGGACGTCCTGATTACACGGGTGCATGGATGGGTGTCCGAGAAAGTTGCCAAGTGCCGCTTGGACCAGATCAAAGAATTCGAGGAGCTGCTGACTGAGAACGGCACGACTGTGCTCAAGTTCTTTCTCCATATCTCGAAGGAAGAGCAGAAAAAACGGTTGGAGGCCCGCATCGCCGATCCGGAGAAGCGCTGGAAATGGAGTTCTGGCGATCTTGAGGAGCGCAAGTTGTGGGATGAGTATCAGAAAGCCTTCGAAGAGGTCCTCTCGGCCACGAGTACCATGCGGACGCCGTGGTATGTCGTGCCGGCCAATCGGAAGTGGTACCGCAATCTTATCGTGGCTGAGCGAGTCGTTGATGCGTTGGAAGAGATGAATCTCAAGACGCCCCCGGCACCGGAAGGTGTAGATTTCACCAAGCTTAGGATCGTGTAGCGGGGCGTCAGCGCGACATGGATTGGTCTGTGCAGCCATTTACGCTCAATCACGGGTGAGGGATGAAATAGGGAGGAGTGCGGCAGGAGCACCGCGCTCCTCCTTATTTTTTATGCGGGAGTCTCCCCTATGAATTGGACCATCGTGACATGGTGTTGCCGCCTGTTGATCGGGGGAGTGCTCCTCGCCTCAGCATTAGGAAAATCACTGGATCTGCCTGGATTCGTCAATATTTTGGTCACCTACCAGCTGCTCCCCAGTTGGTCTCTCTGGCCGGTGGCACTCATGATCATTGCAGTCGAGTGGGTACTGGCAGTATGGATCCTTTCCGGTTGGCAGCTCCCGACCAGTGCGTTTCTTGCCCTGATGTTGAACGGTCTCTATGCTGTGGGGCTCAGCATGACCCTGTTTCGCGGCCTTGATCTTCCTAACTGTGGGTGCTACGGCGTGTTCTTCCCTCTGCCTTTGCGATGGTATTCTCCGCTTGAAGATCTTGTGTTGGTTGGCATCTGCTCTGTGTTACGCATCGGTGCCAAGAAGCGTCAGGGCACTCT
>JAOUHD010000030.1 GCA_029865345.1 Nitrospira sp. | reverse complement strand
CCAGGCAATTGATGATGGCTGTCAACTGCGCCATCGTCGGCCTCGCCTGCATACTGCTCTTCCTCTGGTACGAGTTCGGGGCCTGGACGATCGGCTTGGGCACCTTCGTCGGCATCCCCCTGTTGGGAGTCGCCGTGCTGCTCTACATCGGTGCCGTCGTCACCGACCTGAAGACGCGGAACGCGCTGTAAGGCGAACGTCCGCCGGAGATCATCTCCATCAGAAACGGTATTCGCTTCGCGCTCGAACTGTACCTTCATGAGCCAGGCTTATGACAACTCGCAAGCACTTGCCGTTATCTCTTCACGTGTTAAAGGGGTCGGGAGTCTTTTATCGTCGCGTAATCCGTGAACGCAAACTCGTAGTACGAGAGGGCGGCAGGCTTGACGAGGGAGAACAAGCACCTGTCCAGGACGTCTTGTCCTGCTCTTGAATCGGTATGAGTCAGCACGAACCTGGTTCCATCGTCGTCGGTGTGAATGTCGGCGGTCCCAAGAAGGGTTTTCATGCCGTCGCAATACAGGACGGACAATACCGGGAGAAGCTTTCCACGCTCCTTGCGAAGGAGGTCGCCGCGTGGTGCAGGAGTATCAAGGCTTCTGTGGTTGGCATTGATGTTCCCTGCCGATGGAGTCTCACCGGCCGGGTCAGGCCTAGTGAGCGAGCCCTTGCCGCCGAAGGCCTCCATACCTTTTCGACGCCATCTCAGGTGAATGGGGTGGCACATCCCTTCTATCCTTGGATGGTCCAGGGGGCGAATCTCTACCGCTGCCTCGACCCAGACTATCGACTGTTTGAGGGGCAACGCTCTGTATCTGATCAGGTGTGTTTCGAGACGTTTCCTCATGCCGTGGCTTGTGCACTAGCTGGAAAGATTCTCTCTGCCAAGCAGAAGTGCGCAGACCGTTCCCGGTTGCTTCACGAGGCAGGGGTTTCAGCGGAAGCACTTGCCAACATTGATTGGATCGATGCTGCTCTCTGTGCCCTTGTGGCCCATCACCTTGTCATGGGCACATTCAAGACGTACGGCGATGTTGCAGAGGGATTCATCGTGGTGCCACAGTCATAACGGGCGTCTCTCTGCCACGCCACGCTCACCAGCCACTTTCCACCCCCAGCAGGTTGCCAATGCTTTACTGCGGTGCGTCACCTTGGAGCTGTGCTGATGGTCTGCTGGCGGCCTATTGCCGTGACCAGCCCTGCCTGCGCACTCCTTCATACAATTAGAGGGGGCTTGAAGTTTGAATGAAAGACTGCCGGCCTTGGGAATTGTGGGCTTTCAGGAACCGGTCTGGTATACTCGCGACTGTCAGGAGGTCGCCAGCATGAAGGAACAATTCACTGCGGTGTTCCAGCAGGTACCCGAAGGATATATTGGGTTTGTCGAGGAGTTGCCCGGCGCGAACACGCAGGGGGATACGCTTGATGAAGCCCGAACGAATCTTCACGAAGCGGTTCAATTGGTCTTGGAATCAAACCGTGCGCTGGCAGAGGAATCGCTCAAAAACAAGACTGTGATCCGCGAGCCACTTGCTTCCATTTCATGAAGCGGATCGATTTAATCCGCCACCTGGAACGCCAGGGCATCCAGTTTCTTCGAGAAGGTGGCAGTCACAGCGTGTATGTAAACCGTGCTGCCGGCAAGACCTCAACCATTCCCCGCCATCGAGAGATTAACGACTTCCTCGCTCAGAAAATCTGTAAGGATTTAGAGATCCCAAAGCCGTAACCGCTGCTCCAACCTCCCTGTTGATCTGAAACAAATGAAACGGTGTCATGCGCAGGTGTGGGAGGGAAACAGCAAACACCGTGGAAACGCGTAGTCTGGCATGCGCAATGACTTATTGTGACAGGCACAAGGTGGTCTGCGCAGTGGGGTCGTTGTGAGGTAGCCAGGATTTCCGGCAGAGCCTGGGGATTGATCCTTCACGAGGTCTTTGGTACGTTCGTGGCCGGGCCAACCGGCCTGTTCCATTGCCTCTTCCTTCCTGAGTGGCTGATCCATTTTTCACGCGCTACGCCGGCACGGGGTAGATCGCACCACAGACCGAGAGGAATCTGGCCCGCAGATGACCGCCCCCGCCGAACCGCCCGAGCAGGAAGTCCTCTCGATCTCCCGCCACCTTCGCTCCAATATTCCTGTACGGTGGAGAGCTTATGGGGCGAAGAGTTCGGCGAGAAGGGTCAGGACCTGTCTGCGTGTCAGTTCGTCGATCTTTCCCACGCGTTTAACCAACCGACTTTTGTCCACCGTTCTGATCTGATCCAACACGATCTGCCCCGATTTACCTTTGAACCGCACTTGCACGCGGGTGGGGTAGGGTCGACTTTTCGTCGTCATGGGGGCAATGATCACTGTATCGATGTGCTGGTTCATTTCGTCCGGGGAGATAATGAGGCATGGGCGGGTTTTGCGGATTTCACGGCCTCGGGTGGGATCGAGGCGGATGAGGTAGACGTCGAAGCGGGACACTACCATGTCCACTCACTTCGGTCCCATGAGGATGGGGCAGCTGATTCCTGATCCTTCAGGCGATCATCTCCGTGACGATGCATCTGCGCGAAGGCTTCGTCCCACCCGGCGCGCGGCTTAGCTGCCGAGCGAATAACCAGTTGCCCCTGCTGGATTTCCAGATCGACGGCTCCATGCAGGTGGCATTGCTCAATGACGGATTTCGGAATCCGGATGCCCTGTGAATTCCCGATTCGTACCACGCGTGTTTTCATCCGTTTCCAATCTCTATCCGATGGGTAGGACTCTGTAATTACATTGGAGCTACGCGCCTTGTCAAGTCGGTTGGCAGAATGCACCTTCGGGGGAGAGGGGCGTTCGCGTATGGAGGCATGGAGGGCCTGCGCATCGAATGGTGGAATAAAGAAATCGGGGGTCGTTGTGAGGTAGCCCGGATTTCCGGCAGAGCCTGGGGATTGATCCTGCACGAGGTCTTTGGTACGTTTGTGGCCAGGCCAACTGGCCTGTTCCATTTCCTCTTCCTTCCTGAGTGGCTGATCCATTTGTCACGGGCGACGCCTGCACGGAGTAAATAGCACCACAGACCGAGAGGAATCTGGCCCGCAGATGACCGCCCCCGCTGAACCGCCCGAGCAGACACTCGTCCCGAACCCCCGCCATTACCGCTACTACGACCTCGTCATGGCGGGCTTCGTGACGGTCCTGCTCTGCTCGAACCTGATCGGGCCTGGCAAGACGTGCATTCTCTTCGGCGTGACGTTCGGCGCCGGGAACCTCTTCTTCCCGATCTCCTACATCTTCGGCGACGTACTGACCGAGGTCTATGGTTACGCTCGCACGCGCAAAGTCATCTGGGCGGGCTTCACCGCGATGATCTTCGCGACCATCATGGGGCTCTTCGTGATCCACCTGCCGGCGGATCCGGAGGAACCCTTCAATGCCGTGATCCAGCCTGCTCTGGAGGTCGTCTTCGAGAGCACGTGGCGGGTCGTGGTTGCGTCGATCGTCGCCTTCTGGTGCGGTGACTTCATGAACAGCTATGTCATGGCGAAGATGAAGGTCTGGACCGAGGGGCATCATCTCTGGACCCGCACGATCGGCTCCACCGCGGCCGGCCAGCTCGTCGACAGCGCCCTCTTCTATCCGATTGCCTTTCTTGGGATCTGGCAGCCAGGGACGATGATCAAGGTCATCGCCTTCAACTGGGCATTCAAGGTCTCCGTCGAGATCCTCTTCACGCCGGTGACCTACGCGATCGTCGGCTGGTTGAAGCGCCGGGAGCAGGAGGACTGGTACGACCGGCAGACGGACTTCACGCCGTTCTCGTTGAAGGACTGAGCCATCGACGCACCGGACGACAACGCGGCACGGTCGCACTGAAGACTCACCATGATTGACGGCTACCGTTCTTGGCAACTGGTTCTGGGGAAATTCCAGAGTGATGCATGGTACAGTACCTTCAGCGAAAGCTGGAAGGCGCCATCAGGGATCCCTCACTCTGTAGCGGATTGTTCACTGATGTCGGTTCACTTCTTGTCAGAAAGGAGCATGCCAATGAGACGATATACGACGCGACTTCCTGTGATGCTGGGTACAGTGTTCATCCTCGCCACGGCCACAGTGCTGCCGTTGCAACCGGTCTTTGGTGAAGGCGGGGCCAGGCGGGATGTGGTGCGTGCGGAGGAGCAGCACCGCCAGGATGCCATCATGCTTGCCACAGAGGCGGCGGATCATGGCCAACAGGGTCATGTGGGTGCACTCCTGACCAGTGCGGAAGCGGCGCTTCAGTCTGCCATGAAGGCCGGCGAGGCTCCGCATGTGGACGCAGGGATCAAGGAACTCAAACAGGCCATTGAGCATGGGAAAGCCGGTCATGCGGAGGTGGCGAGGAAACACGCCGAACAAGCAGTCACACACCTGTCTGAGAAGTACCGGAGCAGATAGGCTAACACAATAGAGGGTAGGAGCCTTTAGTAGAAAGAATTGGGCGGTCCGAAGTAGAGATCGACATGATCTTTTGCCGAGTCCCTCGCCGGTCACCACCACCGCAGGTTCTACGAACGACATGGGTCTCTCGCGTGACTGATGATGCTCATCCTGTTTCTGCTCCCTTTGCTGGTCACTCTGTCACAGACCTGCTTGGATCGCTGGTTGGTGTCGTGCTGGCCGTAGCCGCCTCTTATCTAATGCCCCTGCTCTGGCACATGGGTGGCCGCTGACTGCCTCATGGTTGACCTTGCACCTCCCAACGCGATTCTTTTAGAATGCGCCATTTTTGCGAGGAGCCTATGACTTTCCGATTAGCTAGTACCCTTGTGTTATCGATCTTCTGTCTTGCCGTGCCGGCATGGGCCGATTTTCAGGCTGGCATGACGGCCCATGACGCTGAAGACTACGCCACTGCCATGCGTGAGTGGCAGCCGTTGGCGGAGCAGGGCGATGCCATGGCGCAGTATCACGTGGGGATGCTGTACCACAAGGGCCGGGGGGTGCCGCAGGACGATGCAGAAGCCAGAAAGTGGTATGGCAAAGCTGCGGCGCAGGGACATGCCAAGGCTCAGTTCAGCCTGGGCACCTTGTACTTTAATGGCGAAGGCGGTCCGAAGGACTATCAGCAAGCCCTACGATGGTTCCGTCTCGGGGCAAACCGAGGAGACGCGCTCGCTCAAACGAAACTCGGGATTATGTACGATGACGGGGAAGGCGTGCCGAAAGATAAAGTCCAGGGGTATATGTGGGTCAGTCTGGCCGCGACGAACGGAGATAAGTCCGCGCCCATGCTGCGTGATATCCTGGCCAAAGGGATGACGGAGGCTCAAATTGCCAAGGCCAAGAAATTGGCGAGTGAGTGGAAGCCAGAAGGCCAGTGAGAGTACGAGCATGAGGACGGGGGTACCTCAGCCTTCGTGATACAGACGCGGTACGCGTTGGCCGATGGTGCAGAGACTTCATAGGCGATCGTGCCGGTTCATTTGGCGATGTCGTCGGCGATGATCTGCTCGTCACCCTGATGTCCATCTCATCCAATTACTTTGATCGAATTGCGTGGCCGGTCACTTCAGCGGCTCTAAGCCCATTCATACAGTGGTGAATGAATGCTCTCTGGTTTCTCTGGCAGGGGGGCGATTGGTTGACCAGACAGCCCCTCTCTTGGCTCGTTTCACCGTTCACATTTCACGTCTCATCCCGCCGGTTCCGCACGTCACGCTTTTCTTATTGCTGAATCGCTGAGAGCAGCCATTTGCCATCTTGATCGCGCACGAAGGTCCAAATTTCGCGCGACTCAGTTGGCGTCTCTTCGCTGCCTGTGACGACATATCCTGGCTCTCCGCGCTGCTTGGTCAGGGACAGGTTGTAGTCACGGGCGCTCCAGCGGAGCCCTGCCGACACATAGTACGCAGTGCCTTCCATCCAGGCTTCCAGGACTTCGGCCTGGAGCAAGATCACATCTTCCACATGGTTGTGGATGTCCTGCTTGGTGTGATCGGCCAGGGCGGCGCTGAAGTAGTTCAGCATGTCCGGTGTCACGAATTGCCGCAATCCGGCTAGGTCCTGCCTGCTCCAGGCTGCATGAACGTCGCTCAGCAGTTGCTGGAAGATGGCTTTATCCGCGGAGGTGACCTGTTCAATTGACAGGTTTCTTTTGTGTGTGCGAGACGGCGTTTCTGACCGGTTATCAAGGGCGGGGTCGCGCCCGGGGAGTCCAGAAAAGTCGGGGAGGGAGGGGCGCTGTATTTTGAGGTAGTAGAAAACTGTCGCCGCTCCCAGGAATAGCAGGAGCAACAGAACGCCCACGGGTTCCAAAGTCTTACTGGTATGAGCGGCCTCTGGGGACGGCCCTTCGGTCTCGTTTGTCTGTGTGCGACCGGCTGCCGATTCGTCGGCGCTGCTGGTCGTTTGGATAGCTGCGTTCCGCGACCAGCTGGAGCCGCTATTGAGAGAGCCGTTTTCTGCCTGGGCCACAGAGGCGGGAAGAAGGCCGCTCAGTGCCAACAGAATGGAGGCGGCGAAGAGGGTCATTCGGTTCACGGTCGCTCCTTGTGGTCATGGTTGCGCGATTCTGCGGTGCGAGACATGTTAGCAGCAATGGCCCATTGAAGTCGCAAAGAATGGAGGAGGCGGATCTTGAGCCGTGCAGGCACCTCTCTGACGGTGTGCTCTTGAGCCGGTATCATGCTGTGCCCGCAGTTGACTCACCCAGCGAGCCCTCAATCCGTGTAAGATGTCTGCACGTGCCTATCACGGCTGGCCGTGAGCTCAGCCCATCTCCCTGTTCCTTCCCAGGTCTTCTGTTTTGAGCGAAAGGTTCCCATGGACAAGAAAAGGCCGGATGGGCCTACGCCCAGCCTGATGCCTCCTCATCTGCGGTATTCACCCGACGTGCGGGTGAGTCTGGCCGAGACGGCAGATGGCTTAGGAGCGATGGTGTGGATCGCGGTCGGGCAAGGATCGGATGGGTCGTCTGTGCGAGGCGATCAGATGAACGACCTGGGGTTGGTCGCTCCTGCCATACCGGGATTCGACGTTCCATCAAGCGATGATCTCACAGTCGTGTGCCAACGCGGCGGCTTCGGCAGGACTGGCGGCCAATTCTATAAGCCGGAAGAGGGGACGTAGCCATGCATCGTCGTGTGAGGCAACCGCGCGCCGATTGGCCGGCGCAACTCGACCGAGTCGGCGTCACCTATCACAGTCTGGACGGCGGCTATTGGCGCGAAGATGTCGCCTATGAGTTGAGCGAGGGGCAGGTCGACGGTCTAGCATCGGCCACGGGCTCGCTGCATCGGCTCTGTGTCGAGGCTGTCGAGCGGATCATCCGCGAGGATCGGTTTGCCGATCTCCACATTCTCAAACAGTGGCGGCCCCGGATCATCGATTCGTATGAGCGGCAGGAGCCGTCGCTCTATGGGCGGTTTGATTTCTGGTATGACGGGATCGGGTCGCCGAAATTACTCGAGTACAACGCCGATACGCCCACCTCGTTACTGGAAGCCTCGGTCGGTCAATGGGGATGGCTGCGAGAGACCTGTCCGGAGGCGGATCAATTTAACAGTCTGCATGAGCGGTTGATCGGGCAGTGGCGCACGATCCGTCGGCGGGCCTCGAACGATCTGCTCCATTTGGCCTGTTTGGATGGGAGCGACGAGGACCGGCAGACGGTGACCTATCTGGCCGATACGGCGAACCAGGCCGGGTGGCGCGTGCAGACTTTGCCGATCGAACAGATCGGGTGGGAGCCGGGGCGGCGACGGTTTGTGGGTCACCGGAACGAGCCGATCTCCGCTCTCTTCAAGCTCTATCCCTGGGAATGGATGTGTCAGGACGCATTTGCGGTGGAGCTGCCCCGGTCTTCGATGATGGTGCTGGAGCCGGCCTGGAAGCAGGTGCTCAGCCACAAAGGTTTGCTGGCGTTGCTGTGGGAGTGGTATCCCGATCACCCGAACCTATTGCCCGCCTTCTTTTCCGGACCGGGGGACTGTACGGCCTATGTCAGAAAACCATTTTGGTCACGTGAAGGCGCCAATATATCGATCGTGAACGGGGATCAGGTGCTGACGACCGACGGGCCCTACGATGCGCAGCTCTCGGTTTATCAACAATACATGCCTTTGCCGGTGTTCGAGGGATGGCATCCGGTGATCGGATCCTGGGTGGTCGGGGACGAGCCGGCAGGAATGGGGATTCGGGAAGATCGTGGTCTGATTCACGGGAATCAGAGCCGCTTCGTCCCGCATTTCGTTGTGAAAGACGTTCCCAATGCACGGGGAGGGGGCGAATCTTGAATCCTGCATTTCCTTATGACCTGTGAGCCAGGTAAGATCGTTAGGTCTCGATACCGCGACGTGAGCTGCCCTAAACAAGAAATTCCCTGTTAAGATCATACCCCTTCACCCACAATGTAGCCCAGGAACAGTACACGATGACGACTCCCTCACAATCCCGTGCCGTGCTGGTGGCGATTCAGACCCCTCGTGTGACTGGGGAGGAGCTGGAGAGCTCGCTGCACGAGCTCACACGTCTCGTGAAAACCCTCGGGTACCAAGTTGTCGGCCAGCTGACTCAAAAACGGAGTTCCGATACATTTGCGACGGTCCTCGGGCAGGGCAAACTCATCGAATTAGCACGATGGACCGGTGGGCCGGGAACCATCGCGGCGTCATTTGAAAAACCGATGCACAAAGCGGCCTTGAAGCGCGAGGCTGCCGTATCAGACGAAGCAGAGGAGTCAGAAGAAAGCGAATCGGATGAACCGAGCGAGACCTTACCCAGCCCACGCGAGCAGGCGCAGATTGTCATCGTGGACTGTGATCTGTCGCCGTCACAATTGAAGAATCTCGAACGTGCCGCCGGCGTGCCGGTGCTTGATCGCACCGGGGTCATCATCGAGATTTTCAGTCGACATGCTCGAACCAGAGCAGCCCAGCTTCAAGTACAGATCGCAAGGCTCAATTATCTGGCACCACGAGTGCGCGAATCCGGTGGTGGTAGCGAGCGGCAAGGCGGCGGGGTCGGCGGAAAAGGGGCAGGAGAGACGAGTCTTGAGCTCGACAAGCGAAGAATTCGTGATCGCCTGAAAGAGCTCAGAGCCGAATTGGCGGCCATCGGGGACGAGCATCTCATGCGTCGCGCGAGACGGGAAAATGAATTGACCGTCGCGCTTGTCGGGTACACCAATGCTGGCAAATCTTCGTTGATGCGAGCGATGACGGGCAGCGATGTGCTCGTGGCCGACAAGTTGTTCGCCACACTCGATACGACGATCCGTCCCCTCTATCCCGAAACGCGTCCTAAAGTGCTCATGAGCGATACGGTGGGATTCATCAAAAAACTCCCGCATGACCTGGTGGCCTCGTTCAAGTCGACGCTTGATGAAACAGCCTGCGCCTCATTGGTGCTGTTTGTCGTCGATGCCTCAGATCCGTCCTTCCGGTCTCAACTTGAGGTGACGCGGAAGGTGTTAGCCGAAGTCGGCGCCACGGATAGTCCCAGTCTCTTGGTGTTAAATAAGCAAGATCGGCTCGGACCGGACGAGATCGCCTCGCTGAAGTCTGAATATCCCGATGCCGTGTTTCTATCCACGAGGAACCAGGACGATCTGAACATGTTGCGTGATCGCATCATGCAGTACTTTGAGAGCGAGATGATCGACGAAGAATTGCATATTCCTTTTACGGCTCAAAAGATACTGGCAGAGATCCGCACTCGGATGCGGATCCTGTCCGAAAACTATGATGCCGAGGGAGTCACGATACGCGTGCGCTCGACGCCTGAGAACCTGACGGTGATCAAAAAGAAGCTCACATGATACGCAGCAGATTTCTCCCTCAACCAACCGCACTATTCCCGAAAAAGCGCCTGGGGCTGAACAACTATGTATGAGGTAGATCGGATTGTCGGTTGCAGTGCCCGTATGAAGGAGGTCCGCGACCTCATCCAGCGAGTGGCTGATAGCTCCTGCAACCTGCTCATTACAGGGGAGCGAGGGACAGGCAAAGAGCTGGTGGCGAAGGTCATACACCACGTCAGTGGGCGGAAGACAGCATCGTTTGTTCCAGTAGTCTGCTCCGCCATTTCAGAAGCGGACTGGGAAAGCGACATTTTCGAAGAGGCAGATAACGGGACGCTCTTTTTCGACGAGATCGGCGAGCTGCCACTACTCCAGCAAAACAAACTGGCCCGGATACTTCAACACAAAAGATGCCGTCTGGCGGAACAGGCACAATCTGTTACGGTGGATGTGCGGGTCATAGCATCAACGGCGTTGAATCTCGAACACGAGGTCAACGCGAAGCGATTCCGCGAGGACCTATACTACGGTCTCAAGGTAGTTGAAGTTGACCTGCCATCTTTGCGTGATCGGCCGGAGGATATCCCTCTGTTAGCAGAATCGTTTCTGACTCGGTATTCGCACGAGTATTCGAAGCCGGTCCGTGAGATCGGCGAACCAGCCCGCGTGTTGCTCATGCATTATTCCTGGCCTGGCAATGTGCGGGAGCTTGAGAGTGTCATCGAACGAGCGGTCACACTGAGCCACACAAGAGAAATTGTGCCTGGTGATTTACCAGCATCAATTCAGCAGGCAGGGGGCAGCGGGTTGATTCTTTCCAAAGGAATTGAGCGGGCAAGAACGCTGCAGCAAGTCGAATGGGATTATATTCGGCTGATTCTTGAGAAGAGCGGCGGTAATAGATATGAGGCAGCGGAAATACTAGGGATCGATCGCGAAACTCTCTATCGGAAAATCGCCGAGATGGAGAAAGCCGGAGCGGGTGAATGAAAACAGACCAATGGGTCGGCGTCTTGTCTCGTCGCAATGGCCACCCCATTTCCCCCTTGAGGGGATTGTTGACACCGGAAACCTTCTCCCCTGTGAAGCTATTGCGGCATCGCGTGATGAGGATGCACGGTTACGTCCGCTGCCCATGCCAAGGGTGGCAGGATTGGAGGAACCAAAAAAGAAGACAAGCTACCGGGAGTCTTTTTGTGCGCGCCACTTGCCGTGCTGTCCGGAAGGGGAGTAGGCCAGGAGTGGGCCAGAGGTGAGGTAGAAAGGTTGAGGCTGAGTAGAGAGGCTCCCCATGTGGGGTGTGTTCCTCCTCTCCACGTCCAGCCCTTCCGCTGAACCAAGCTTCTCCGAGCAGTACGAGCGCGGCTACAATACCTTCAATCCGGCAAGCCGGTATGCGCCGGACAATCCGCTGAATCCCGCGCAGGCCTTCGCGCTGGATACTCTATTCAACGGAGACTATCGCGACGTCGCTAACAACCTCTGTGATCCAGGCCATTAGCGGCATTCACCTGCCGAATCGAAAAAGACATGCCCGTTGTCTTAACAATCGATTGTGTCGATGGCGCCTGAGTGATTGATCCGCCAGATGGTTACTTGGCAGGTTTACTCGGAACCGATATTTGCCTTCCGGCCCGTCATCTGCTCCAATCCCCCACACACAGCACATCCTGTCCCTTGCCTGTTCACCCCTTGCCCTTGCCCGTTGGGCCTCCTGCCAGACAACAGTGTTTGTATTTCCTGCCGCTTCCGCAGGGGCAGGGCGCGTTGCGGCCGATCCCCTGGCGGCGCCCTGGTACCAGGGAGAGCAGGGCTCCCGTGTCCTGGTGAAACAGGTCCCGCAGCAGTCCGTACAAAGCGGGATCGCGGCGCTGCAGTCGCTCCGGCGATGTGAAGAAATATTCCGCCAGCACTGCGAAGAACTCGTGCTCGTTCGTATAGGCGTAGGTGCTGATGCCGGTACGATGGGAAGCGGGATGGGTCAGCTCCCGCGCCACGTACCGCACCCACTGGCGGACCGCCATCCAGGGGACTTCGGGAGGGAGCCCGTATTCGCCGGCTTCTTTCTCGACCAGGTGGGCAAACTCGTGCACCCCCACATTGTGGGGGCCGGGCTGTGGGGCAAACCCTGCGAGGAGGGCCGGCTTCGAGAGAATCATGACTCCGCTCAAATGATGCAGGCCGACCATTCCTAGAATCTGTTCATCCGGCCCGCCACGGGTCCGGTAGGCGTCGTCGAACGCGTCCGGATAGATCAACACTTCGCGCAGCCGGTGGTATTCCCAGTCGTGAAAGCCGAAGATTGGGATCACCGCGCTCGCTGCCACCAGCATTCGGATCGTATCGTCCACTTCCGTGCGAATGCCCGTGATGCGTACTTCGTCGAGAAACACTTGCACGAGCTGCCGGAAGCGGACTTTCCCCGCTTGGTCGAGCGCGGTGAAGAAGGCGACCCGTTCACGCAGAATCTGCTCCCATCCGTCGGGAAACGGCTGCTGCATCACTGCCATCCGCCGGACACAGCGCCGCCGCCCCCACCAGTAGGCCACGGGCGACAGTCCGAGCAAAAGCCACAGAACCGGGAAGAGCCAGCCCAACAAGGCCGCCGCCAAGGCCGTCAAAAACGACGCCACCAGCGCCTGCCGCAGATTCCGACGCTGAACCTCCTGCGTCACCAGCATTGACCAGACCTCCAGGGAAACCGCCGCACCACCGCCAGGATTCTACACCGAACAAATCGGTGACCGTCTTTCCCGTTCAAAACGTCGTGGATGGGGTTGGATCTTGAAGCATGCAAGCGCTTCTCTCATGCAACGCCAGAGTCAAGAGCTTGGCCAACAAGCGCGACGTCCCGTATCAAACCCTCTTGAAATTCTTTGTGTACGAGCGCCTGCAGCTGAACGCCGCCCGCGACCTGCCAAGGTTTCCTGGCGCTGGCCCGAAGCTCGCGCGATGATGGATGGGGGGCGTGAGGGGCGAATCTATCGCCGGAGGAAGGCGATCCAGCGCCACAGGTTGAGCAGACTGGCGAGCGAAGCCGCCACGTAGGTCAGTGCGGCGGCGGTCAGAATGCTACGGGCCCCCCGCTCATCGTCAGGCGTCAGATACTGACCCTGTCGGAGGACGGGCAGGGCACGCCGGAAGCTAGCGTCCCACTCGACGGGAAGCGTGACGAGGTGGACAAGCGTGGAAATCCCCATCGTCGCCATTCCAGCCATCAGAACGACGACACTCGCCGCCGGGGTGCGCGCGACTGCCGCCGCGATGGGAATCCCCATCATCAGGACCGCCCCCACCTTCTCCGCGCCCTGCGCAACCCGCACGAGCTTCGTGCGTTCCGCCAGCGGCTGATACCCGAGGTGGTCTTGAATAGCGTGCCCGACCTCGTGGGCGGCGATCGTAATTGCCGTGAGGGATTTTCCATCGAAGATCGCGGGCGTCAGGCGGACCGCTTTGCTGACCGGATCGTAGTGGTCGCCCGTCTCGGTCGGTTCCACTTTGATGTGCTGCAAGTCGAACCGATTGAGCAGATGCCTGGCCAATTCTGCCCCTGTTCCCGGATAGTCAGGACGGGGGGCGCTATGCTTGGCGAAGACCCGCTTGGTCCAGAATTGTGGCCCGAGAATCACTAGACCGACGATGATCACGAGCAGAATGAGACCTGCCATATATCCCAGTATCCCAATTTCCCCACCAAGCTGGCGGGTGAGGTAGTCAGCCAACGTGACTGCCCCACGCAGGTGTGGGACGGTTTTCCCTCTCCACAGGCTACCACATTTCAAGACAGAACATGACCTGACCTTTTACCGAGACACAACGCAGGGCGGATCTCAGCTGCTCAGCTGAATGAATGGCCGTCCTGGTTGTGATTAGATTACCTTTCCCATCAACGCCTGGTGCGGTATCCTACGGCAACCCAAGACCAAAGAGGTGTTTCGTGAAGCGTGCAGTCACATGTGTGTCGCATCAGGTAAAGCAGGGTGCATACCTCATCGCGACAGACACAGGCTTGAAATATGTCCATCACGTATGACGTCATTGTGGTCGGCAGTGGACCGGCCGGGGCTTGCGCGGCATGGGGTCTGGCGAAAGCAGGTGTGGCGGTCGCCGTCATCGAAAAGGCTGCCCTGCCGCGGTACAAAACATGCGGCGGCGGGATCGTGGGACGGGCCATGCAAGCGCTGCCTTTGGATGTGCGTCACGTCGTCGAGCAAGATTGCCATACGGCACAGCTCAATTTTCTTCCTGCCGGATTATCCTTCACAACTCATCGACCGACTCCCATCGTTTCCATGACGATGCGCGATCAGTTTGATTATGCCCTTCTTTCCGCTGGGCAAGCAGCCGGGGCAGTCGTGCACCATCAATGTGCCGTCGAGAGTGTGTCGTTCCACAGCGATTTCCTCACAGTCGCGACAAACAGGGGCACGATGAAGACCAAGTTCGTCATCGCAGCCGACGGGGCATTCAGCACGGTTGCCCGTACACTGGGGCTTGCAGACGGACGTGTCCTTATTCCGGCGCTTGAGTATGAAGTGACGGTGCCTCCTGACCAGTTGGACAGATTTCAGAACACAGCGAGATTTGATTTTGATCTGCTGCCCCATGGGTATGCCTGGGCCTTTCCCAAACGACAGCATCTCTCGATCGGTGTGCTGTCGATGGTGCAGCGGGGGAGGGATCTCAAATCCTCGATAGCGCGCTATCTCGATTTACTCGGTTGCGGATCTGTCACACGGGTTGAGCGACATGGCTTTGTCATTCCCATTCGACCGCGACGAGGACCATTCGTCGATAAGCGAATCCTCTTGGTCGGTGATGCCGCAGGCTTCGCCGATCCTGTGACCGGGGAAGGGATTTCATTCGCCATTCGAAGTGGTCTAATGGCCGCACAATCGTTGATTGACGAACGGTTTGAAGAGGAGTCCGTCCGAAGTGGGTACACCCGCTCACTCACTGAGACGATCCTTCCTGAACTACGAGCAGGACGATGGCTGGCCCGACTGCTGTACGACTTTCCCCGCATCCGATCGTCGGCGTTTTCTCGACAAGGTCAACGCCTCTGTGAAGTGGTGACGGACGTCATGACCGGGAAGCGAACCTATCGAGATCTGGCATTCACACCCCGCACCCTTCTCAAGCTTCTGACACCGCACTGGTTCAAACGCTCTGGGTACAGATCGACTTGGCCACGCGATGGTCAGGCCTAAGAGGGCAGATCTGGTCGTGCGAGATTTTCCGTTGTTCATACGGTGTCTGCCGGAGTTGTTCTATACTCGACCCATGCCGCATTGTCCTTGAGACGTGCGCGGGCTGACAGCTCATTGCCGTTGGAGTAGCCCATGACTATTACCGACATTGACTCGGTTGATCTGACGACTCCGACAGGGCCGATGCGGACCTATCTCGTTCGCCCTGTGGCGGGGGGACGCTATCCGGGGCTGGTTCTGTACTCGGAGATTTTCCAGGTCACCGGGCCGATCCGGCGTATGGCGGCCATGCTGGCGAGCCATGGATTTGTGGTGGCGGTGCCGGAAATTTACCACGAGCTGGAGCCGGCCGGGACGGTATTAGCCTATGACGAAGTGGGCGCGGCACGCGGCAATCAACATAAGATCACCAAGACTCTGTCGAGCTACGACGGCGATGCGCGCGCGGCACTGGACTATCTAGCATCGTCATCGCACTGCACAGGCAGGCTGGGCGTGATCGGGATTTGCATCGGAGGACATCTGGCATTTCGCGCGGCGATGCAGCCCGATGTGCTGGCCGCTGCCTGTTTCTACGCCACGGACATCCACAAACGCGGCCTGGGGCAGTGTACGCATGACGACAGCTTAGATCGAATCGGCAAGATTACAGGGGAGTCGTTGATGATCTGGGGCCGACAGGACCCGCACATTCCACGCGAAGGGCGGGCGCTTATCTACAACGCACTGAGCGATGCCGACGTGCATTTCCAGTGGCACGAGTTCAACGCCGTGCACGCATTCATGCGTGACGAAGGTCCTCGCTATGATCCGGCAGCGGCCCGGATCTGCTACGACATGGTGTTGGAGCTATTTCACCGTCGGTTGGGGAAATGCGGAACATAGCCGGATAAGGCTCGGTGCCCGGCCTGCTCAGAACCGCTGCGGTGTATTGCCTGATATCCCCACTGCAACGGGTGATAGGGTTGGCCTCTCCCGCTCACAGACACGTTGCCCAGATTGTGACTGAATGCCCTTTCCTATCAGGCCCCAGTGCGGTATCCTCCTGGGGTTCACAAACGAGAGGAGCGTTGACTGAACCGCCCAATGCTCTCCTGCCTGTCTCGCATCCTTAGTCGATCTTCGAATCATGTTGCTCTCTGTCTGCTTATCGCATGCAGTGGCCTCTGGGCTGGATGCAGCACGGCTCCTGTGGCTCCCGCTGAAAGTACCAGCGAGTCACAGGCTGTATTTCACCAGCTGGCCAGCCTAGAGGTGGCATCGGATCGTTTGTACCAGTCTATTGCGGATCAAGCCGATGTGGCGGGATTCAGCCACCAGCTAGAGATCGAGTCTGATCTGAGCAGTCCATTCACGCCATCAGAGAGGGAGCGCATCGCGCAGTCATTCGTGCGCTCACTCAAAGTCATGCTGTTCGATCTGGCCCCGGAACAGTTCTGGGAGCACCATCTCGCGCAATACTATGCCTCGACGCTGTCGGCGCGAGAAGCCCAACGGTTAGTCGAGGGGTATGACAAGGAGATCCTCAGCCCGACGTCCAGAGTGCGGGAGCTCCGCTGGAACTTCGTGACGGACCGTCTGCCGGACCTGCTGCCGGCGGTGCGAGCCCGGTCATATCGGTTCCAGATCTTCCATGAGGCGATGGTCCCGTCGCTCTTGCCGGGAGATCTTGTGATCGCGTACACAGCTGCCTATCAGGCCGTCGAACCTCAGCGCGGCGATATCGTTGTCTATCGCTATCCGGACGAGAAGGGGACACTCTTTCTTCACCGCGTGATCGGGATTCCTGGCGATCGGATCGAAGTTCACAATCAAGTGGTCTCGGTGAACGAAGAAGCCTTGCTCGAGCCCTATGTGGAACATACCGACGCATCAAGTATGTCCGGAAACGTCCGTGATAACCTTGGGCCTATCACCGTACCTCCCGACAGCTATTTCGTCTTGGGTGACAATCGGGAGGAGAGCCTGGATAGCCGATTCTTGGGACCGATCAGCAAGGAGCACATTCTGGGGCAGGCGATGTGTATCTATTGGTCAGTTGATCCCGGATCGAGGACTCCACGTTGGGACCGCCTCAATCAACCGGTGCAGTAGCGTAGCGGCAGTCATGATGCATCCTGTGAAGAAGTACCGTGGCGCCCTCTTGCTTGCGAGCTGGGACTTCTCATGGTAGGTGATACGGCCAGGTTCGGTGGATCCTCTCCGCCGCCTTGGCGCGACCGCCGACAATTCGAACGCGCGTGTCATGATGGCTGATCCGCGCATGGAACGAACGTTCTGACAGGAGTTTCACCGTTGCTCGGAATGTGCGATCCCTTGCTAGGTGTGTCCTCGTTGCTGCTGGGTGGCTCGGCTGCCTATGTCATCCTCAGCATCGCCGAACGGATGCGCGCTCCCGACCAAGGCCCCGTCAGGTTCCGATGGCTGACGATCGGTGCTGTCGCCGCGGGTCTTGAAATCTGGGCGATTCACTACATCGGCAATCTGGCATTCTGTCCCTCGGTCTCAGCAGCCCAGGATTCAGGGCTTGCCGTGCTTTCGTTTCTCTCCGCCGGTGCGACAGGAGCCGTCGCCGTATACCTGATCAGCAGCCATACCGACAGTTGGATGCGTCTCATCTCCGGGGGCATGCTGATGGGTGCCTGCATGACCCTGACTCATTTCGCTAGCATGATGGCGGTTCACCAGCCGATCGATCTCCAGAATGATTTGTTGCTCTTTGTGCTGTCGACGGTTGGGATCGTGGCACTCAGCATCATCGGCGTCGTGATCGGATCATGGAATATCACGCACAGAAACTGGCGGGTGACGGAAAAGGCGAGCGCCATGGGGATTGCTCTTTCTGGGTCCCACTTCATTGGGATGATTCCGACGTATGGTATGTCCGGCTTCACGACTAGTGCTCCGCCGCCGGGAATCGAGGTTGACCTCCTCGCGGTGGTTGCCGTCTCACTCTCGACCCTCCTGGCCATCATCGATCGGCAAGTGACGGCGGCATCAAGCCTGGCACGCGATAGCCATGCTCGACTGATCGAAGCCATCGAAAGTGTTCCACAATGGTTTGCTCTCTTCGACGTCGACGACCATCTGGTCATCTGTAATCGCAAATATCGTGAAGTCATGTCTGGGACTGGGCCTGAAGTTCAAGCAGGCGACCCGTTCGAATCGATCGTTCGCCGGACTGCCGAACGCGGCGATATTCCAGCGGCGATCGGGAATCTCGAACCCTGGATGCGATGGCGCCTGGACATGCATCGAAATCCTGTCGCACCCTACATTCAACACCGGTCCAGTGGAGAGTGGCTTCAAATCAATGAGCGGAAGACGCATGATGGCGGGATCGTCTTTATCGCGACCGACATTACGGCATTGAAAAACGCCGAACAGGCTGCCGAAGATGCCAAGGCACGGTTGGCGGATTCCCTCGCATTGGTTGAAACCGCGAAGGCCCGCATGCAAGAGGAGTTGAATGTCGGTCGAGATATTCAGCGCAGCATGCTGCCACGTGTATTTCCCGCCTTTCCCGATCGAAAAGAGATCGAGCTGTATGCGGTGCTCGAACCGGCTCTGGAGGTCGGTGGCGACCTCTATGATTTCTTCCTGGTCGATGAGCATCGGCTCTGTTTCGTGATTGGCGATGTATCGGGCAACGGTGTCCCAGCCGCGCTCTTTATGGCAATGACCAAGACCATGGTGAAGACGCTGGCGGCCTCCGATCCCTCACCCGCCAGTATCGTCACACATGTCAACGATGCGCTGAGTGCGGACAACGATTCCTGCATGTTTGTGACCTTGTATCTCGGCATCTTGAATCTCCGCGATGGCTCGCTCCTCACGACGAACGCCGGCCACAATCCTCCTCTGCTGAAACGGCAAGATGGACAGTTTGAGTGGCTGACGGGCATCGACGGCCCCATGGTCGGTCCCATGGCGGGCATCGCCTTCAAGGAGACGACCATCCAATTGGGTCCAGGAGATGAGCTCTTCTTGTACACCGATGGGGTTACCGAAGCGGATAATCGGCGGCGCGAACTGTTCGGCAACGAGCGGCTAAAAACGGTCCTCGCCAAATCCCAGGCTGTCTCAGTGGTCGATCGCCTTGGTGAGGTCATGAACGCGGTGAGGACCTTTGCAGGCGAGGTCTCACAGGCGGACGATATCACCATGTTGGGACTGCTGTATCACGGGGTCGCCCCGTCCGACGTGGCAGCTCGGGTCTTCCGCCAAACAATGCCCAATCAATTGATGGCCATTCCGGACCTACAGATGGCGTTTGAGCAGTATGTGGCACAATGGGAAGCGGCCAAGCCGCTTATTCCCACTCTCAATATGGCGTTAGACGACCTGCTCAACAATGTGGTGCAGTATGCCTTCCCCAACGACCCAACGGAACATCACATCGAGGTGGAAGGAGAAGTGCGTGACACGTGGGTCATCTTCACCATTACGGATGATGGCATTCCCTTCAACCCCTTAACGGTCGCGCCTCCTGATCTGTCGCTACTGCTTCATGAGCGCGAGATCGGCGGTCTGGGGATTCACTTGGTGCGCTCCATGTTTGATGAGGTGTCGTACCATCGCACTGTGGGACGCAACGTCTTGACAGTGAAAAAGCAGTTGGTATCTAAAGCGTCCACTACCATGAAGGCTCCTGACAAGACGGAGATCCGCGCGTTCGATGTCGAGCGGCTGCCGCTCCCCTCACACAAAGACCCAAGAAACATCGACAAGAGTGTCGAGTCACGCCGGAGTGGGGCCGTGATGATCGTCACGCCACAGGCCCGCTTCGACACGAACAGCGCACCAGAGGTCGAACAGATCTTGATGGACCACATCGGGCAGGGAGAACGGCAGATCCTGCTGGATCTCTCCCGCATTTCGTACATTTCCTCGATTGGGCTTCGGGTGATCCTGAAAGCTGTGAAGGCGATGACTCGAACAGACGGGAAAATGGTGCTCTGCGGGGGGAACGACCATGTCCGTACAGTGCTGCAATTAAGCGGGGCATTGATGATGAGCCTCTATACCTCCACGCTGGAAGAGGCCTTATCAAAGGTCCAAGAGTTACGTTGACGAGCTGCCGGTCTGCTAAGATAGAATGACGATTTTCTCCTAATCTGGAAAGGGACATAACTATGGATCAAGGGACCAGACACACATTGACGGTGACCTCCCGCGAGAATGCCGGGATCACCTTCGTCACGATGCAGGGCAGCCTTTCCGCCACCACTGCGGAACAGGGAATCCAGGAAATGAAAAAGATTGTGGATGCAGGTGCGAAAAAGGTCATCCTCAATCTGGCTGATATCGACTATATCAGCAGCGGAGGGATCCGAGTCCTGATACTGGCCTGCAAGCAGCTCAACAATGTTCAAGGGCAGATGAAGATTGCTGCTGCAAAAGGGATGGTCAAAGAAGCTCTTCAGGCCAGCGGCTTTGACCTGCTGAACCGGGTGTATGGAGAGAGCATTCAATTGTGCAACACGGAAGAAGAGGCTGCCGCCGCCTTTACGAGCTAGCCATTTCAATGTTCTCCATCATGCCCCATGCCCCGCGACGACCCAAACAAGACCGAATCTGCTCGAGCCGGGGCTCGACGACTCATCGAGCAGACGCCGAAGGCGATAGCCGGGTTGGCTGCCCTGAGTGGGGTGGCGTATCTCGCGGGATCGTTTTATACGAAAGCCTATTTTTCAGAATTCGGAGCCTCGTGGATCTTAGAGGAAGTTCCGACGGCGACCTATTTCAGTCAAAGCTGGGTGCCGCTGTTACTCCTGCTCTACCTTGGGTATCTGGCTACGACGAACCTCGCAGTGATCGGCGATCAGGACGATTTGACTGCGAGCGCTCAGTTCAAGCGCTCCCTGGCCGTGGTTCAATATGGGCCATGGTTCTTGTTCGCGCTCTTGGTGATGACCCTAGTCCTAAGCACATTCGGCTATGTCACATCGGCTATTGTTCTGTCCACGATCGGTGTTGTTGCAATTCTGCTCTTATTGAGCTCGGCACTCGAACTGCTCGTGGCGCGGTTCAAAACAATGGGCGGGCTCATTGATCTGTCGATGGCGTATATCGCATTCGCCGTGATTGCCGTCGGGCTGTATGTGCTCCCCGCACAGCTCGGACTGAATTGGGCACGGGTTGATAAACAATCAACCTCCTCGCTGCTCACGCTGTATCTGCGCAGTGATGCCGAACAGGAGTATCGGCTGCTGTTCTCAGTTAGGGAGCGCCTGTACGTGTTTCCGGCCAGATTCGAGGGAACCTATCCGCCAGTCCAAACCACGGCCCTCGCCAACGTCAGCTTTGTGCCCCCTGAGCGATAAGAAGGATCAGGTTGTGCAATCGGACAGGGGGAGGCTACACTTCCGCTCCATGGCCAGACTGCGTCATATGGCATGGCTGGTGTACCCAGCCCACCGAGTATGCGCGTTCTCCCTGGCGGTGGCCCTGACAGCATCGGGCTGTGCCTCGGTGGCCAAGGTAACGAACCTCTCGGAGGAATCCTGCCGCACGTCGTTTACTCACCAACTGTCGAGCATTCTCACTCAGGAGGGTGAAAAGTCTGAGATTGCGGATGCCCTTGCACACAAGACCGTCTCCACCCTCACAACCTACGATCTCGGACCACGCCCCTTCGCCATTGCCGCTCCATCTGGCACTGACTACCGGTTTTTTATCAACCACAAGGGAGCAGGCTGTGTGCTGACCCTCTTTGGACGCCGGAAGGGTTTTATTTCCTACACTAACAACCTGACCTACATTGCCACCGAAATCCTTCCGGACTGTACCTGCGCGGATTAGCCAATCTCATCGTCTTGCCTGTTCCCATCTCTCACACCGTGCAAGATTGTGGGGGAGGCATAAATTCTCCCCATTTATGAAGAAGTTTTCATCTTCTCCTAATGCTCTCTTCATCTTCTGGGATTATAATGTGATTTAAGGATGAGCCGAGGCTGTGGGCGCGCAAGGCGCTTAAGTCGTGATACTCAAGACGATGGTTCAGGCACATAGCACAAGGAGGACGCGCTATGAAGAATATGACAAAAGGACTCACTCTCTCCACATCTGTTATCTCCACACCAATGAGGCGGAGACCCACACGGTTGTCACCAAACCATCTTTTGGAATTGGTTACCCGGTTGTGCATCTTCAAAGCCGAGCGTTGGGGACGCCGAGCGCTCTTTTATGAACGACACCGTGGCTATTTCCCCCGGATGTCCGCCAGTCGATTCGTGAATCGATGCCGTGAATTGGAAGCGAGATACCGAGCCCTCGCACAAATGATGTTCCTGATCCCGACAGAGGATCGGTTAGTTCCTGTGCCAGCGTTGGCTCTACCGAAGCTATAAGACGGCAGGCTTCTTCCCGGATGGCTTTGCCGGACAGAGGATGTCTCATATCAGCTGGTGACCCTGTGTGGGCGGACAGGTACTGAACATCCTGTCCGCCCAGCTTGTGAGAGCCATCCCTCTCGGACAACATGATGCGAACCCGACACACTGTGAATCGATCCTGTTCCGAGGCTCGGCTTGAGCCTTTGGTGCTTCGCGACCTGCCTGGTGACGATTTTTAAAAACAGGCTGATCCTGGTCTTGCGCTATCGTCCCATTCCAACGTAACATCAGGCTTGCTGTGAGTCGTCGTTCCTTACTCTCTACAATTCCACGACCATCATCGGCAGAAAGGTAACGGTTTCCGTGACGAAACAGAGTCACCCTTCGGGGTCCACCAGCCCGACCGCAACAGGATTTTCACCAGGATTCGTTTCCTTGGGACTTGAAGCGCCACTTCTCACGACATTGGAAACGTTGGGCTACGAAGAACCCACCCCCATCCAACGCGAAGCGATTCCACCGCTCCTGGCAGGCCGAGATTTGCTCGGACAGGCGGCGACCGGCACCGGCAAGACCGCAGCATTTGCGTTGCCATTGCTGCAGCGAATCGGTCATGAAGCCAAGGCTCGCCCATCAGCGCTTGTGCTCGTCCCGACCCGCGAGTTGGCGATTCAAGTTGGAGAGGCGATGCAGCGGTACGGTAAGGAATTACGCATGACGGTGTTAGCGGTCTATGGTGGGCAAGCCATCGGTCCGCAGTTGCATGCGCTCAAGCGGGGAGTCGACGTGATCGTCGCCACACCAGGCCGAGCCTTGGATCATATCCGCCGTGGCACGCTGAAGCTGCAGGAGGTGAAGATCGTCGTATTGGACGAGGCAGATGAAATGCTCGACATGGGGTTTGCGGATGACCTGGACGCGATCCTGACCGGAACACCCAAGACCAAACAGACCGCCTTGTTCTCCGCGACGATGCCTCCACGGATTCGCTCGATCGCCCACCGGCATCTCCACAATCCCGTCGAGATTACGATTGCAAAAGAACCGGTCAAAGCCGGCACGGCCCCCCGCGTCCAGCAAGTGGCCTATATTGTCACGAGACCGCATCGAGGGGCGGCGCTTGCCCGTGTGATCGACGTGTCCGGTGCGAAGTCCGCACTGGTTTTCTGTCGAACCAGACTAGAAGTCGATGAAGTGACGGCGATGCTGACGGGTCGCGGCCATCGAGCCGAAGCGATTCATGGAGGTATGAACCAGGGGCAGCGTGACCGTGTGATGCAGGCATTCAAAGGCGGGCAAACGGAGTTGCTGGTGGCGACCGATGTGGCTGCGCGTGGCTTGGATATCCCCCAAGTATCACACGTGATCAACTATGATCTCCCGTCGTCAGCTGAAGTCTATGTGCATCGGATCGGTCGGACTGGCCGAGCTGGTCGGGAAGGCGTGGCTATCACAATCCTTGATCCTCGAGAACAGCGTCTACTGCGAACGATTGAGCAGCACACGAAAGCTCAGGTCACCGTCTTGCCAGTGCCCAGCGTCGCCGATCTTCGCGCCAAACAGTTGGAGCGGATCCACGCGACTATGGCAGAGGTCTTGCGCGATGGGAAACTGGATGGATTCACACCCCTTGTAGATCGACTGGCTGCCTCCCACTCAGCAACCGATGTGGCAGCCGCTGCAATCAAACTGCTAGTTCGGGCGCAGGGTGGGGATCGTTCAGAACAAGAGATTCCCGGGGTGTCTGCCAGGCAGCCGGAATTCGGCAGGCCGGTCCGGCAGGCTGGTCGCTATGACGACCGATCCCGCAGCACATCCTCCCGACCTGAGCGTCGGCCGACTGGGCCGCCTCGTCAAGGTGGACAGCGGGAGACCGGCATGGCACGGGTGTACATCGGCGCTGGACACGAAGCCGGTATCAGGCCAGGCGACCTTGTGGGCGCAATCGCCAACGAGGTGAAGGTCAACTCCAACGTCATCGGCGCGATCGAAATCGAAGATCGGTTTTCCATCGTCGATGTCCCGGAATCCCTCGCCGCTCGTATTGTCGACCTGCTTGGCCGCGCTCGGATCAAAGGCCGGAAAGTGCCCGTACGACTGTTTCGTTAATAGCGTAGGTGCCACACTCATGCAACTCGTTATCAGCTGCCCACTTTCAAACAGTCCTGTTTGAGTGATGGCCGAAGGTTGACTGTTATGACCAGCCACCGTTGAAGAATGCCCAATCTCTCGTTCCTGCCTCAGTCAGACTCCCTGAGATTCCTGTCAAGGAGGTCGTATTGGCAGCAGCCATTATTTACCTCGGTTTGTTCGCCGGCATGACCGTGTCTGTGGCTATTCCTGCGGCCGTCGCTTCCATGGCGATTCTGTGGTACTTCCGTGAGCGAACATCCTCGAAACCAACATCGTTCAAACCACGGCTTCGTCGGGTGAGGCGCTGGCGGCCGGCCGGGCCTCGGCGTGATGATGCTGCTGGGTGTGCTTCTGTATCGAACCGCTGGAACGGCTGAGCATAAAACGTCTACTCACCTGACGGAAAGTTCATAGACAAAATCTAACGACACCATGATCCCGCCGTATTTCGGTGAATGCATCCCCCGTCTGTCCTACGCTTAGTAAGTCTCTAGCCACGCGTACTCCATTCTTGTTGGCTGGAGAGCGAGGCACCACAATCCCAGATCGCGCTGCATCCGTTCGAGTGTCTCAACATGAAACACCAACGCATAGCCTGAGGCGGTTGTGCGGTGATAGAGCCATTCTGCCACAAGCAATACGTCTATTTCGTGGTGGTATCCGATTCTTTCCCCACAAGATACAGGCCAGATTCTTCATCGGCACTCGCGGATCAGCACGAACGCATTGATTAAGTAGACTTTTCTACGTACATTAGATCTCGATTAAATAGCTCGGCCTCAGTTTTGCTGAACCGACTCTTGAACAGCCGACAGCAGGAATGCCATTCGTACTGCGGCGGGATCAGATCAATCGCGGACGGATCATCTCGTCGATGTGTGAGAGAGGGAGGTGAACTATTCGGCCAAATCTTTTCGTGGTCAACTGGATGGGGCTCAGTGCCATCAGCGCAGAACCTGGCGCAGCGCTGTCAGGACACGAAGTTTCAGGAGTGTGAGTAAGAAGGCTGGCGATGCACGGCTGCGTATTCACATCAGGCGCAGAGAAAAGGCGACTTCAATGTGGCGGGGCATCGGCCTTCGTAACGAGAAGTTATTTGAGCGCCAGACTCTGAGTGGCAATGGTGGAGAGTGAGAGCAATCGTTGGTCATTGGTCAGGACGGTGGCCTGTAGGGTGATCGCTGTTGCAGCGATGATGGCATCCGGCAGCTTCAGGCCGTGGTGTTTCCGCAACTCAATGGCGTGGGATTTGACCGCGTTGGTCAATTCCACAATGGTGATGTCCTGTAAGAAGGCGTGGATCTGTGCGTCTTCACGAGGCGTGAGCGCCGGATAGGCGAGCAGCTCAAGCTCGGAAATGACGGACAGGAAGTACGCGCCATCTGGGAGAGCCTGAGCGGTGCGTCCGCCAAGCAGGTACAGTACCGCGTTGGTATCGAGCAGAAAGCGGGCCGGCGTTACGTCCATTCGTCTCGCAGCTGGCGTTGATAGACGACCGGATCACTGCTCAAGAGTATCGCGCCGGCATAGGGCCGGAGTGTGCTGCTGTCGGTGCCATGGGATTGACTCAACACGGCCCGTTCTAGTTCGAGCCATTCGTGATAGGGGATCACGACACTCACGGGTTGGCCCTTGTCGTCGGTCATGATCTGCTTGTGAATCGATCCCAGGGGCATCATGTCGATACTCTATCTGAATCGCGGTCCAGTGTAAACGAGAAGGCCTGTTCAAGACAAACGACGAACAAGAAAGGAGACAACAGGATGAAGACATTTATGATGACCGTGCTGGCGTTGGCGGTGGCAACGGTGGCGGTTGCCGAGGACAAGAAGGATTACAGGCAGGAGTTGGAATTTACCTGTGATGTGACCGGGAGCGATCGAGACGGGTTTGATGTGAAGGTCGAGAACAGGGGAAGCCATGAGTGGCACTGTGATGTGGAGGTCGAAACGAGTCCCTCGGGCAGAGAGTATTCGTATCGCAACCGGCCTGTGGCGGGGCGCAGTGGCAAACAGAACATCGGGGGCGAGGGGGGACTAACGAAAAATCTCCAGTGCCGCGTGAAAAGCGTGTCCTGCCGCTAGGAGCCTGTCCGACATTGAAATGAGTGAGCCCTGTTTGTGCTGACTGAGTCCGCTCTCATTCTGCTGTGTCTTGCTGAGCACGGCCCCCCCTACGCTCTCCCGCCTTCATCACTTCGTCTTTCGGTGGCCGCGCAGTGCCCGTAGTGCCTCACCAGGGCATCGGCGTCGATGTCGTCGGGCGGTCCAGAGCTTGAGCATATTGTGGGTGGTACAGA
>JAOUHD010000178.1 GCA_029865345.1 Nitrospira sp. | reverse complement strand
TCGCCACCGAACACCACGATCTTGCCCTGGTACGAATCAGGGGCGGCCACCACTTCATGAAACATCACCGCTCGCTCGACTAGAGGCTCCAGCGCCTCCGGAATCACTCGCTGCGAGGAGCAGGCCGTGATCAGCCCGATCGCCACCACCAACCATGACTTGCAAGACGTCAGACGCATGTCCTCACTATAGCGCGACGGCTAGGCTGTTTCTATATCTCGTCTTCATGAGCGCGACAACTTAGGGTCTTTCACCCTGTGCGTTCTTCGGTTATGATGCATATTCACAAGGTGACTGTTCAGAGTCACCAGGTCATCGAGACCACATCCCAGTAGAAGAGGTCATCATGTCGAAGATAGTTCTTGCCATCATGCTCCTCGTTATGCCGTTTGGCCTTTCTGCTTGCGACAAGGCCTATATGGCGACCATGGAGAAGATGGGCTATGCCAAACGCGACATCCTCAGCAGCCGCGTCAAATCAGCGCGGGACGCACAAGAAGATGCAAAGCAGGAAATTCAAAGCACCCTGGAGCAATTCGGGCAGGTGGTTTCCTATGACGGCGGCGACCTGGAAGCTAATTATAAAAAGTTGAACGGCGAACTGGAGAACAGCGAAGACGGTGCGAAAACCGTTCGGAAAAAGATCGCCGATGTTGAAAGCGTGGCCGATGCGCTCTTTTCTGAGTGGGAGACGGAACTTGGCCAATACTCGAGCGCCGACCTGCGCCGGAAGAGTCAAGCCAAACTCACCCAGACAAAAAGCCGCTACAAAGAGATGCTCTCGGCCATGAAACGCGCCGAGCAGCGGATCGAACCGGTCCTGAAACCACTACGAGACCAAGTCCTCTACCTGAAACACAATTTGAACGCCCGAGCACTAGCCGCCATCAAAGGGGAACTCGTGAAGGTTGATGCGCAAGTTGATCAACTGGTCAAAGACATGAACCGTTCCATCGCCGAAGCAGACAAGTTTATTCAGTCAATGGAGAAGGAATCAGACTGATTGTCGCGCTTGAGGGAGAGTCCCGATGCGTATTGAAGGTCAACGCGAAAGTGAGAATATCGAAGATCGCCGGGGTATGGGTCCTGCCCGCCTAGGAGGGAAGGGCGGCCTCAGCATTGGTACGATCGTACTGGTGCTCGCCGTCAGCTATTTCACCGGAGCCAACCCGCTGACTGTCTTCAATATGATCACCGGCGTCCAGGGTGTGACCGAGACAATGGCTCCCTCGGCCCCATCAGAATCCGGCCCCGTCGGCGCCCCCGGTGACCAGCTCGGCAAGTTCGCGTCTGTCGTCCTGGCAGACACCGAAACGACTTGGCGCATGCTCCTCGGTCCGCGCTATGAAGACCCACGCATGGTGCTCTTTTCTGGCGCCGTCCAGTCTGCATGCGGCACTACTTCGTCAGCGGTGGGTCCGTTCTATTGCCCGAACGATCACCGAGTCTATCTAGACCTTGCCTTCTTCGACGAGATGGCGCATAGACTCGGAGCAGCCGGTGACTTTGCCCAAGCCTATGTGATCGCCCATGAAGTCGGCCACCATGTACAAAACCTCCTGGGCGTCGCCGAAAAGGTGCATCGCCTCCAACGACAGGTGTCTGAGGTGGAAGGTAACGCGCTGTCGGTTCGAATGGAACTCCAAGCGGATTGTTACGCCGGTGTCTGGGGCCATCATGCCAAGCGCGAACGAAACTTGATCGAGCCGGGTGATTTTGAAGAAGGGCTCCGTGCGGCGGCAGCGATTGGGGACGATCGGTTGCAAAAGATGTCGCGTGGCCAGGTCCAGCCAGAAAGCTGGACCCACGGTTCATCTGAACAACGGATGACCTGGCTCAAGCGTGGGATCGAGTCCGGCGATCCCTCAGTCTGCAACACATTCGACACGAAACGGCTATGAACACCCCAGCACCCACACCTCAGAGCAGCTTTCTTGCGAAAGCACTAGCACCAATACTCTCCGACCCTCCCTGGGCCGCCAAATCGTTTCTTGCCGCCAGCGCAACAACCGCCGCCGGAGTCGGCGCCTGGCTCACCGACCTGATGTCGCCAGCCCTCGCCAATGGGGGAGCGAGCTTCCTGGGCGGGTTCTTACTCGGATGGGCAGTCCGGAAGACCGTCAAGCTCGCCCTGCTGGTGGCTGCCTCATTGGCGGCGCTCATCGCCATCCTCAAAACCACCGGCTGGATTCACTTGGATTGGACTCTGATTCAAGCAGATGTGAATCATATCCTTGATTGGGGTCGAGGCAAAGCCCAGGGTTTCAAGGAAGTGCTGACCGGCTATCTCCCCTCAGCAGGCGCCGCCGGTGCTGGAACATTTTTTGGATTTCGAAAGAAGTAGCAGCATCCCCGATACTCGGCTCAACTCAATTTCTCAGAATCTGCGACATACAGCCGGACACATATTCATCGCTTTGTGACCAATCTCACATCCAAAGTTCCCAGAAAGTGTCCCTCGACGGTAACCTGATCGCCGTCCTTGAGCATGACCGGCCCCATCTTGCAAAGCGCCGCGTAGCTGGCCTCAATCATTCCACTGCCATCATCGATCAAAAAGTTTTGGATGCACTTCTCCAGCTTTGAGTTACTCCCGATGAAGTGCTGCATCTGATACCCACTGACCATCCCAGTGACTTGGACGACTTTCATCTTGTACGCTTCGGGGTAAGCCTGCAGAGAACTAATCGTGACCGGATCAGCGGCCTGTGCGACAGGCACCAGGCACAGCAGGCTGATCAACGCTAATCCTAATCGTAGAGTTCTGTTCATCACCATGCCTCCTCTTCATAACGCACGCCGTTGGTGTTGAGCATTCTGGAATCTTTTGGTCTATGGAACTTGGCGCAACGCTTGACCAGTTGCCGCGCTGTACGCTTCCCCGAGGGTATGCACTTCGATTACCTGAATGGATCGCTCGGCGCCGGTGAAATTGAGGTGGCTATTGTCCAGCCCATCGGGCACGATCATCGTAGTCTTTCTGAGGTCCCGGCAAGCATTCATCTTGTCCACGAGTCGCCCGACCGGGTGAATCTCAGCATCCGGCTCAATCGTTCCCGACATACAGACATCTTGGCGAATCGGATCGCCGAGCAATGCCGAGGCGATGCCTACAGCAAAAATGCCTCCCGCACTGGGCCTATTTAATCGAGATGGAACCAGAATGCGCACCGTCAAATATCGGGAGTCATATCCCACCGCCCTCGATGCGACCGCAACAGCTGTATGAAAGGAGTGGACGGAGGCAGGCAACAAGTTTGAATCGCCGAGAATCTCAGGTCCCTTTCCGTCAGCCTTGTACCCGACCACGAGTTGCGCCACGAACCCGGTCCATGAGCCGGTAATGGAGCCAACCTTATCTTGACCCACGCTCAAGAGCGGTAACGACAGAGACACGTCTGAAAACGGCGACGGCTTCCTACTCTGTTGTTGCGGAGGAACGTCGGAGGAGATGTTATTCGCAGAAAGGTTACCCCCTTGTGAAGATTTCGGCGCTGGGAAAATCGTCACCGGCGAATACATCTTCGCCTCGCCGAGTTGCCGACAGCCCGGGTATTCACGGTCCGTGTACAGATCAGCTTGCCCTGGCCGAGGGCAGACCCAGGTGTCGGCCCACACTAAATCTAGAGAGGCGTCGTTCCCGCCGAAGAAGGCCAGAAGGAGTAATGCAGCCAGCCGCTGCACGTGTTGACGATTTAATGGATCCTCGGCCACGTATACCTTTGCCTTAAGCAACTAACGCAGCTGAAGCCTATCGCTCGACACGAAGTTCGTCAAAAGAAGTGGAGGCTATAGAAATATAGAAGAAATGGACCCGATATTACCCGGGCAAGGCTTGATACCAGCCGTTGGCCTGGACGAGGGTGATCTGACTGTCGAAGAGCCAGCTGACCTGTTCGTTGGTGAGGAGTGTTCGCTTCGGGCCGTCGGCGAGAATCTTCCCCTCTTTCAGGAAGATCACGCGATCGATCTCCGGTGGAATTTCATGCAGATGGTGCGTCACGAGCAGAACGGTCTTTCCTTTCGTGAGTTGAATACGCAGGAGATCGAGATATTGGAAGCAGGCCTTGAGATCGAGGCCACTTGTCGGTTCATCCAACACCAACACCGGCGGATCATGCACCAGCGCCCGGCCCAACAGAAACCGTCGTTGCTCACCGGTGGAGAGATGGCCAAAACGCCGACCAGCTAAAGGTGCAATGCCTAACTCCTGCATCACCTCATACGCTCTGGTCAGCTGGGTTTTGCTGAACTGTTGGTATTCGTAGGTGTCGTTGCTCGCATAAAACCCAGAGAGGATTACGTTCAATCCTTCGGCACAGATCAGATAATCTCGCTGGAGATCGTGCGACACAATGCCGATCTGCTTCCGCACATCCCAGACGTTCCAACGCTCCGCACCAAAGAGCACGATTTGTGTTTCCTCTTTCGGCATGGGATGAACTTCACCGGAGAGCAGCTTCAGCAACGTCGATTTCCCCGACCCGTTGGGACCTAAGATTGCGGCATGTTCACCCTCTCGAAGCACGAACGACAAGTCAGCAAACACACAGGTCTCACCACGATAGACCGTTGCATGCTCGATCTCGAGAATAGGAGGCGCACTCGCTGGTCGAATCGTCTCTGAGACGCGAGGGACAATTGGGCCTCCAACTGGTCGCCCCACGTCCCGAGCCTGTTCAAGACCAGCGCGAGCCAATGCGTCGGCCCGTTCGTTTTCTGGATGACCATTGTGCCCTCGGACCCAATGCCATTCAAGTGAATGGGTGGCAGCCAGCGCATCGAGCCGCCGCCACAAGTCCTCATTCTTGACCGGTTCTTTTCCAGCCGTTTTCCAACCTCGCCGCTTCCAGCTGTGGATCCATTCGCTGATGCCCTTCTGAACATATTGCGAATCAGTGTAGACCCGTGCCGTCGCCGGCTGTGCAAGGAACTGCAACGCCTCAATGACCGCGAGCAACTCCATCCGATTGTTCGTCGTCCCCGGCTCACCACCACAAAGTTCCGTCTCAGTCTCGCCATGTCGCAGCAAGACCCCCCACCCCCCAGGCCCTGGGTTCCCACTGCAGGCACCATCTGTGTAGATGTCGATCATTCGCTGCATTCTCTGACTGAACCGTTTTCCGTCGGGATTGTACTATGTCCCATTTACCAGAACCATAGCGAATCCCGTGACTGGATCACCTCACTTGAGTACAATGGCGCGTCAAACAGGCTCACACTTTTCAGAGAGTCACACCATGCGCACGCTGCTCCTCGTCGGCACAGGCGGGTTTATCGGCTCGGTCCTGCGCTATCTGCTCAGCGGCTATGTGCAGCAGCTAAGCAAGGGCCTCCAATTTCCCTTTGGCACGTTGGCGGTCAATGTGATGGGTTGCGTGCTGGTGGGATTTCTCGCCGACCTGGCGGATCAGCGCAATCTCATCTCAGACGAAACCCGTGGCTTTCTCATCGTCGGAATCCTCGGCGGCTTTACCACCTTCTCTGCTTTTGGTAACGAAACGATGAACCTGCTGCGCAGCGGAGCACTGTGGCTGGCAGGCGTCAACATTATTGGCCACATGCTGCTCAGCCTCATCGCTGTGTGGCTCGGCTACTCCACCGCATCTTTAATCTGGAAGTGATTACAGGCTAACTTCTTACGCTTCTGCGGGGTCAGGATTGATCTTCGAGGGAGGTTGCATTTCCCTCTGTGAGGTCACCAGTTGTATCGAGCCGGCAATTTCAGGAGTCCGTGTCAGCACATCAGCATTCTGAGCCCGATGCAGCAGCGCATGGTCCATGAGGACCAGCGCCAGCATGGCTTCGGCAATTGGCGTCGCACGGATGCCGACACAGGGATCGTGGCGGCCATTGGTTTCCACTATGACCGGATTGCCTTGTTTGTCGATCGACTTGCGCGGAATGCGGATGCTGGAGGTTGGCTTAATGCCGATGGTGACGACGATATCCTGTCCGGTAGAGATGCCGCCGAGAATACCGCCAGCATGGTTGGAGAGAAAGCCCTCTGGTGTCAGTTCATCGCCATGTTCGGACCCACGCTGAGTCACTGACGCAAAACCTGCCCCGATCTCAACCGCCTTCACCGCATTGATGCTCATCATTGCTGCCGCCAGATCCGAATCCAACTTGGCATAGACCGGCGCACCCCACCCGACCGGCACCTGCTCGGCAATTGTTGTAATTCTGGCCCCTACCGAATCACCGGCTTTCCGCAGGTCATCCATGAATGATTCGAGCTTGGGCACCATATCCGGGTCGGCAGAGAAAAA
>JAOUHD010000177.1 GCA_029865345.1 Nitrospira sp. | reverse complement strand
GAAAGACGAAGTGATGAAGGCGGGAGAGCGTAGGAGGGGCCGTGCTCAGCAAGACACAGCAGAATGAGAGCGGACTCAGTCAGCACAAACAGAGCTCACTCATTTCAATGTCGGACAGGCTCCTAGGCAGAAATAAAGAGGTCGGATGCTTGTGAAGCAATGGATGGTCGCTCAAACCCTGAGGCGCTGAGTTTCTTCACGGGGAAGCCGACGGCCATCCGGGGGCTTCCCCTTCTCTTCGACTAGGTTGTTGAGGTAATGTCGGTTAGGTCTCTGCTCCTGAAGGGCTAATTGCCCACAATCAGATTTCTGCCGGTTCGGACACGATCATCTTTGATAGCAACCATATGTCGAAGGATGCGGCGTGCTTCGCGCAAGATCTTCTCGGATTGGCGGTTGCAGAGGATATGTGTCTCGGTCTCCTGAAACTTCGAGTAACTGTCCCACCGCGGTTCGGCAGGCATATCAGCCGAACCGGTTTCAATTGCAATGAAGCGACGTAGGATATCTTCTATGGAAGGAACAGGAGGTTGTGGCAGGGTGGTCTCACCATGGGGTGTCTTGTCTCTGGCTTGAAGTGAGGGCTTATGATCGGCAGTTCGTGATATCCACATGAGCCCGAGTTTGTGCTGGAGAAATTCGGCGACCCAGGCTTGATCGATCGGTGCCATCTCGTGGGCTTCAATCGCAAACTCATGATCTTTCACCCACAGCACGGTCGCACGATAGACACACAGCGGTGCGGACCGTTCGGGGATGGATACCTGCAGGGTCAACTGCATACCGGGTACCACTGGCATCGATCCCACCACTCGCCAGCCCAGAGCGGTTAGATCCAAGACGGTCCCTTCTGCGAAAAAGGCGTTATTTCCATACAGGACTGGCCAGCTGACCGGGAACCGACTATGGCGTCGTACGGGATTCGTCCTATTAGTCATGGCTGCTCCTTCCGCTTGTGTTCATCCAGGCTGATAGATCAAGCGTAGCGGAGAGAGTAAGCGAGCGCATCCCTCGAAACATCTACCACGAAGGAGGGGGGTCTAATTCTAAGTGCATAACCCACGTTACGTACCCTGGGAGTCACTGGGTTTTTGGTGACAAGGGTGGTATGGCGCATCTTCTTATACTGTGCGATCAGTGACAAGGCCAAGGTGGTGAATTTTGCCAGGATTTGTCACGATGACTGGAGGGGGACAAGTGTGACCAAGAGTCGTGAGTGGGATCGCGTGAGATCTGGAGTCACCTCGATGGTTAGGGGAGAATTATGTGCGTTGCGAATTGCGGCGCTTATTGCTCAACCGCCGTATGCCTAGGTGACAGGCATCCTGATACAATGACGGAAGGCTGGTCAGCGTCAGAAATCCATACTGGCAATCATGATGTGACCGCAGAGACTGCTGTTACCATATGAGAAAAGGAGATGTCGCCATGCAGCGGCTTATAAACAGTGCACTAACCGGTTTCCTACTTCTGGCCATCACCTTAGTCAGTCTACCTAATTCCGTCCTCGCACTTCCGCCTGTTCAAGGAGAAGTTGTCTCGATGACGGTCGGTATTCCTGGAACGATGGTTATTCGAGACGAAAAAGGGCAGCTCCATATTCTGAACCTCACGCCACAAACCCAACTCGGTGGCCAGTTTAAGGTGGGTGACAAGGTGTTGGCCTTCTTCAGCCCGTATGGCGTGAGCGCAGTTCAGCCCCTGACGGGAAGTCGGTAGTCCTGACCGATCTCCCATAGATCCATAGACGCAGGGCGTGCTTCTCCGTGTCTACGCATCTACTCTCCCCGAAGTGCAGTTAGGAGTCCAACCGCGCCGAGGAGCCCACCGAGGATGATCAGGAAAGATGACGTGTTTGGTACGCTGGTTTCCTGCGGAGGAGGCCAATCGACAAAGAGCCCCAGCGCAATGAAGATGATGCTGAGTGCAAGCATCCCTTTCCAGCGGATGGTGATCCGCCGATCCGTCTCGCGAGCTTCTTGAGACTGCTTCTCCGACATTGATCCTCTCGATACGATTCTCGATCAGCATGGCGACTTGGAACGGCGACAGTCAAGGACCAGTCCTACTCTTGTCGGGAGTTCCTCCAAGGGCGTATGGTTAGCACATGCAAGACCGAGAATGTCGGGTAAGGTTTCCATGGCGTGGTTGACGAAGTGCTGGAACTGGTTCTGGCGGCAAAGCCTCCTCAGTAAGGTTGCCATTCTTGGCCTGTTTGCTGCCTTTGTCCCCTTTGTTCTCCCGACGGTTGTGAACTGGTTCAGACCGACGATGATTCATGTCGGCGTGTCGTTCTATACGTATGAACGGGGCATTCAGCCACAGGGGATGAATACGCTCTATTTCTTTGAGCGACGCAACCTGGTGTCCGATTGCAGCATCCGCCGAGAGGAACAATCGGTGCCGAATGGTCGGGCCAAAGTCCCCGATCCGCACGCCTGGGTGCTCCTCAAGCTGTTACTCGAAAATGTGTCGGATCGCGACATCACGAATCTACAGGTCGGTGTTCGGTCTCCTGCCATCAATCAGTCGACGCAGCTCTTGACGGCTCAAAATCTTGTGATCACTGGACAGAAAGAGGCGCCGCCCAATGTGAAGCCGTTGTATGTTCTCTCGATTACAACTCTTCCCAGGGAGAGCTCAGTAGTGGTCACCTTGAAGACGCCTATTGACGACAATCTGCGCGAATTCATCTACGTCAAGCGCCGTCCCGTGACCATCCAGGTTCCTTATGTCTCGGCGGATCAGTTCAGACAGTATCCCCCGATCGTTTCGCGCACGAATGTGGTCAAGATGTTGAATCGTGAAGGCGTCTTGCGGACTAGCGATGAGACGTTCGCTGAAGAAAAGCTCCAGGTGACGATATTGTCCCCCAATGAGCCGTCTGTGAAGGAAGGAGCCGCTTCGTATCGGACTCTTCCTAGGGCCAAGGCTTGTTCGGAGGCAGAGGCAGGCGTGTGGTGATCTTGGAATTAGTAAGACCGTGGCGAACGGGAGAGTGAACGAACTTGGGGATCATGGGTTTCCTGAGGACGGTTTTATCGTAAACAGACTCTTGGTTGCTGACCGCCCAGCCAGCCATCCTGTCGTCCAAGCCCATTGAAAGTTGAACCCTCCGATTCGGCCGTCGCAATCCAACAGCTCCCCGGCAAGATAGAGTCCGGGAAGCACCTTTGATTCCATCGTGCGATAGTCGATTTCTTCCAAGGGCACACCGCCGGCCGTGACTTCAGCAAAGTTCCATCCGCGGTCGCCCTCTATCGGAAATCGAAACCTGGTTAGAGCGTTCAATAACCGCTCTCGGTTCGTGCGCGCAACCTGAGCCATGATGTGCTGCGGGTCGCAAGAACAATGACGGCAGAGTGATTCGGCAAAGCGATCTGGGACCAGTAACGAGAGGGTTCGTACGAGCGAGCGCTTTGGATGTTCAACGGTCTGTCTGATAAACCATTCCTTCAATACCTCAGATGATTGACCTGGCAGGAAGTTGCCATAGAGATCCACACGTACGCCTAGATTCGTTGCAAGGGTCCAGAAGCGGCTGGCGTCCATGACGACCGGGCCACTGATCCCGAAATGGGTCCAGAGTAGGCTCCCTGTGCGTCGATCAACTTCTTGACCATCCACCAGAGTTGTCAGCATTATTTCCTGCGAGAGACCTGAGAGTGTCATGTGAAACATGGAGCGATCCAACAGGAGTGGGACCAACGCGGGGACCGTCGGGGTCACATGATGCCCGAGGGAGTGGGCTAGCCGATACCCGAATCCATCGCTACCTGTTTTCGGCAACGATTGACCACCGGTGGCGAGGATGAGTCGGGCGGCATGGAGCAGGCCATACCTATGCTCAACTTGAAAGCCGAATTCAGACCGAGTGACTTCGCTCACACGATGATCCGGGCATACCGTGACACCCGAATCCCGCGCACGCCCAAGCAGTGCATTAAGAACAGTGCGTGCCTTGTCGCTGGTAGGAAACATCTTGCCGGTGTCTTCGCGTTTCAGTTCAACACCGAGTGAGGTAAACCACGCGATCGTCTGTTCGACGGAGAATGCCGCGAGAATGTTGCGGACGATGTGCCGATTGCCAAAAAAGTCCTTCGGTGTCACGCCATCATGCGTGACGTTACAACGTCCTCCGCCTGAGACTAGGATTTTGGCCCCCAATGACTTAGCCCCATCGAGCAGGTAAATCCTTGCGTCTTGGCTGTGTTCTTTCGCTGCGATGGCAGCGGCAAGGCCAGCCGCTCCTCCGCCAATAATTGCCACATCCGCCGTGGATGTTTTATGGGCGGATGGTGTTGGATTCTTCATCGAGTGTTTCTAAACCACTCCCAGTACAGGACTTCGCAGCTGAGTCCGTGACTTCCTCGCGGAGAGTTGAACGCTCACACCGGTAGGTACGAGGCATAACGTGCTGAAAAGTTAGATGATGACTGAACGCGACATTAGAGATTTTTAACTGGCTGTTAACTCGGGGTTAATCTCACGATGCTACTGTACCCCCCCGTGCATATGTGACGTGATTGTCATCATTTATCTCAGCAGGAGGGACACCATGACTTGTCTGAAATGCAAAGGCCTGATGATCCAAGAGCGTCAACCGGCGGTCTCGTCTAGTACCGTTATTCTGCGCTGTCTCAATTGTGGACTGATCATTGATCCCTTGATCGAGCAGAATCGCAGTAACCACGTGCGAGCCAAGGCGGCCTAGGAGTGGAGTCCCATTTCGGTCAGCCACAAGATTGCGGGATTGATTGGCATGGTTGGAGTGGATGTCGCGCGCACGGTCAGATCGAAAACTCAGCCCACAAAAAAGTGTGGTCTGAAGGTTCTTTCGCTCGCCGCGGCTCGACGTCCACATCCGCCTGCACGCATGTATCCGCGAGTGGCGCGGTGGCCATTATATGATCGATCCGCCACCCTTTGTTGGCTGCAAGTGAGCTCGGCGCGCGGTAGTCCCAGAATGTATATTGTTGACGTGTTGGGTAGAGTTTCACAAAGACATCTTGAAATCCCCATGCCACCGTCTGTTCATACGCCTTACGTGCGGCTTCGTGGTAGCAGACATGGTTCAGATGTTTCTCTGGACCGTGCACGTCCATGGGGCGTGGGGCTACGTTCATATCTCCGCACCAGATCGCCGGGGCTTGCGGTGACAGGTGTGTGTTGAAGTAGTTCCGCAGTCGTTCGTACCAAGCGAGCTTGTAGGCATACTTCGGCGAGTCGATTTCGAACCCCTGCGGCACGTAGGTGTTCACGATGGGAATCCCATCGATGATCACTCTCAGCAAACGAGCGTCTTCCGGGTCTCCCCCATCGTCGAATCCGTAGAACACTGCGTCCGGCTTCTTTCGGCTGAGAATCGCCACCCCGTTATACGATTTCATTCCTCGAAATGTGATCTCGTACCCGCTGGGTGCCAGCGCGAGCAAGGGAAACTCACTATCCTGGACCTTGGTTTCCTGAAGGCACAGCACATCCGGTTTGTGCCGATCGAGCCATTCCAGCACGATCGACAAGCGTTTGCGCAATGAATTGACGTTGAACGTGGCGATTTTCATGAAAGCCGTGCTTCAGTTGAGTCGGCGGCATCCTAACAAAAGTCATCTGGCGCAACAAGCGTCCAGATGAAACGCTGAGAGGTGTCATGCCGACTGGTGTTTGCCCGGTACCATGCTCAATCCTGGCATCTTCAGCCCATGGATTGCATCCCGGATCACGTCGATCACTTGTGGTCGTGTAAACCCTCGGCGCCACGCGAGTCCGATTCGACGCCCCGGTACCGGTTTTGCCAGGTCGATGGCGATCAATCGCTTGTTTGCGTACTTCTTTGTGAGAGCACTGCAGGGTAGCACGGTGACGCCTAACCCTGACGCGACCATCTGGCGAATCGTTTCGAGAGAGTTTCCCTGTAGACCTTCCGCATCGGATCGGCTCAGTTCCGGGCAAGCATTCAACACCTGCTGGCGAAAACAGTGCCCGGCATGGAGCAGCAACACTTTTTCGCCGTCGAGCTCCCTCGCGTCGATCTGTTTCTTGTGCTCCCACCGATGCCCAACTGGGACCACTGCTTTGAACGGCTCGTCATAGAGAGCTTGAGTGTGAATGCCCAGCTCTTCAAACGGCAGGGCCACCATGATCACATCTAAGGAAGGTCTGATTTATTCCCCGTTGGTGATGTGCTATGAGGAATGCAGCACTGAACGGGAGACGCATCCATGCACCAACAGACCTTTGCAGAAATCCCATTCGAGCAATATCGCAAATCCA
>JAOUHD010000029.1 GCA_029865345.1 Nitrospira sp. | reverse complement strand
TGGAGACCGATCAAGGCGTAGCCTTCCCACATCTGCAGCAAGGCTTGTGGCAGAGGCCCCGCCGTCGGCTTTACCTCAGATTGCGCTTCAATGCGGCGCAAAGTCCTGTAGCGGAGCGCACCAAGAAAGTGACCTTGGCGATCGACGACCGGCAAGGTATGATACAGCCGCCAATGAGGGGTTTGAAGTAATTCGTCCTCGGTCGCCTCGGCCGCCACGGTTGCGATTTGCTCGTTCATGATCGTGGCGGTGAGCCGGTCTGGAGATGCGGCCAGAAGTTCTTTCGTCGTCAACAGACCCACAAGGATTCCAGTCCGCTCCACGATGTACTGGTAGTACATCGCATGGGTCAGATCGCGTTTGATTCGTTCCAAGGCAGCCGACACGGGAATGTCAGGCGGAAGAATCAGGACGCGAGGATCTGCCAGGCTTCCAGCCGTCCCCTCGGGATAGGTCAAGCTCAGTCGAAGACTTGGTCCGACGCGTCGATCTAGTATGGTCAGCAAGTTGAGCTGAACGGATGGCTCAATCTGCCGCAAGATGCCGATGGCCGATGCGGTCGGTAACAGAGTAATGATGTCGATTGTCGTGTCCTGCGGCAGCAGCTCGAGGACCGCTGCTGCTTGTGCAAGAGGGAAGTGCTCCAGCACAGATGCCATGTCTTGCGGCAAGAAGGTCGCCATCACCGCGGCCACGTCATCTGCCGACCAGGTCTCCAATTGTTTGGTGACTTCGAGCGGGTGGGACTTGAAGTAGGCAAGGGTCAGTCGCGGTTCCGCGTCCATTGCTCAGACCGCGCTCTCGATCGTCGCACTGGACTCTTGGAAACGGGAGGCCGGCAGGACGACCCGTCCCGTAGGTGTATCCACAACAATCGCAACGGGGGTCAGGGCTGCGATGGTCCCTTGGATGTCACCGACTCGGATCGTTTGCCCGACTCGAAAGACCTGTCGGAGGTAGTGGGCGGCGATCAAGTTGGCCACCGCCCCTCGAGCGCCCAGCCCGAAAGAAAGCGCGGCTCCCGCGATGAGTCCGCCAAAGCCGATCATGATCGTGCTGTTTAAGAGGGTCGTGTCGATCCCCAGCTCGTTGACCGCCGTCACAAACACCACCAGGATCGCGGCGACATAGAACGTCTGGGCCACGATCGTACCCTGAGAAATACCGGCCGACGCGCAGGCTAAACCGATCAGCTCCTTGATGTAGCTCGCAGCCAGCATGCCCAGCACGATGATCAGGACCGCGAGTCCAACTTTGGGAAGGTAGTGGGCCAGGTCGGTCAGTGTGGCTGAGACGGTTGGGAGGCCGAGCATATCCGTGGCCGTGACCCCGAAGAGGAGAAAGATCACCCAGAAGACCAGCAGGCCGAGGACATCGGATCCGCTCTTAGTGGTGCCGGATCTACTGAAGAGGGTTTGTATGGGTGTGTTGGCGAGCAGACGATCCAGACCGACCAGTTTCAGTAGTCCGGCCGTGCCGGCACCGACGATCCGAGCGAGGAGATAACCAGCCAGTACGAGCAGTATGGCGCCCAGGAGCTTGGGAAGGTACGAAATAGTCAGTGACAGGGCCGATTCCGCCGATTCTCGAACCGTCTCCAGCCAATTATCCCAGACCATACAGTCTCCTTCCTACCGACCGTAACCACGAAAGGCGGTGAGCCTATAACTGCAGACCCTGGTGCTATTGTTTCCCGTCGAGCCGTAGCACGGCGATCGATCGAGCCTCCATTTCGTGCTGTTCGCCCCCTTTGAAGGCACTGACCTGCTTTTCGTTTTCTCCAGAGAGTGAGGTGTCCAGCACTGCATGCCAGCGGATCCCGCGTTTGTGGGCCGGCAACGTGAAGGCCAGCGGCGTATGGTGGGCATTCAACAGAATCAGCAGGGTGTCGTCGACGATCGGCCGTCCTTTTTGATCAGTTTCAGCAATGGCGTCGCCGGCGAGCCGAAGGGAGAGCGATTTCGAGTAGCCGGCATTCCAGTCTTCATCGGTCATTTCTTTCCCATCGGGGCGAAACCATGCGAGATCTTTGACTTCGGACCCTCGAATATGGCGCCCCTGAAAAAACCGTCGCCGTCGAAGAACCGGGTGGCGCTTTCGAAGGGCAATGAGGCTTCGGACGAACGCCAACAAGTCCTGCTGCATGTGATCGAGGTTCCAGTTGAACCAGCTGATCTCATTGTCCTGACAATAGGCGTTATTGCTTCCGCTCTGGGTCCGTCCGATTTCATCGCCGCCGCAGAGCATGGGGACACCCTGAGACAGAAAGAGGAGTGTTAAGAAATTCCGCTTCTGGCGTTCACGTAGCTCGACAATCGTCGGATCAGTGCTCGGACCTTCCACGCCACAGTTCCAGCTGTCATTATCGTTGGTCCCGTCTTGGTTGTTTTCTCCATTGGCTTCGTTGTGCTTGTCGTTGTAGGACACGAGGTCGTGGAGCGTGAAGCCGTCGTGTGCCGTGATGAAATTGATGCTGGCGAAGGGCCTTCGCCCGCTCATGCCGTACAGATCGCTGCTGCCGGTCAATCGATAGGCAAGTTCCGCCATCTGACCGCCATCACCCTTGCCGTATTTGCGGATCGTGTCTCGATATTTGCCGTTCCACTCGGCCCAGCCCACGGGAAAATTTCCGACTTGATAGCCGCCCTCTCCGACGTCCCACGGTTCCGCGATCAGTTTGACCTGCGAGAGGATGGGGTCCTGGTGCAGAATATCGAAAAAGGCGCTTAGGCGATCGACAGCGTGCAGCTCTCTGGCGAGGGTAGAGGCGAGGTCGAACCGAAAGCCGTCGACATGCATCTCCGTCACCCAGTACCGAAGACTGTCCATGATCAGCTGGAGCGAGCGCGGATGCGTGACGTTGAGCGTGTTCCCGCAGCCGGTGTAGTCCATGTAATAGCGTTTGTCGTTGTCCACCAATCGATAATAGGCGGCATTGTCGATGCCCCTGAATGAAATCGTTGGGCCGAGGTGATTGCCCTCCGCCGTGTGGTTGTACACCACATCGAGAATCACTTCGATGCCGGAACTGTGGAGTGTCTTGACCATGGTCTTGAATTCCCGAACGTGTCGGCCACGTACCGGTGACACGGCATACCGAATATCGGGAGAGAGGAAGCCGATCGTATTGTAGCCCCAGTAGTTGGTCAGTCCTTGATCAGCGAGGTGCTTGTCGCGCACAAAGTGATGGACCGGTAGCAACTCGACGGCGGTGACGCCCAACTCCAACAGGTGGTCGATCACGGCCGGGGTCGTCAGGGCGGAATAGGTGCCTCGCATATGATCGGGTACCTCCGGGTGGCGCGCCGTGAATCCCTTGACGTGCACTTCATAAATGACGGTATGATCCCACGGGGTTTTCAGTTGACGGTCCCCTCCCCATGTGAAGGCTTGATCGACGACGACACACTTCGGGACATTGGCTGCATTATTTCGGGTATCGAAGGAAAGATCGGCTTTCTGGTCGCCGAGCTGGTAGGCAAACATGGCGTCGCTCCATTCGATCGTTCCTGCGATGGATTTGGCATAGGGGTCGATTAAGAGTTTGTGGTGATTGAAGCGATGGCCCTCGTGTGGCGCATAAGGGCCATGCACGCGATAGCCGTAGTGTTGCCCCGGCCAGAGCCCTGGGATGTAGGTGTGCCAGACTTGATCCGTCCGTTCTTCGATGCGAATATGATGGGATTCTTTGTCGGAATCAGGTCCGTCGAACAGGCACAACTCCACCGCTGTGGCGTGTTCTGAGAAGAGGGCGAAGTTCACCCCCTCGCCGTCCCATGTTGCACCGAGCGGGTAAGGTTTTCCTGGCCAGATTCTCATGTGTGCTCCTTCTTACGTTCGTTTCGTCGATTATGTGATCATCGTTAGTGCCGGCGAGATCGCGTCGAGTATCTCCATGTTGGGCGGTGCACAGTCTGCCGACTCTTCGTGAGGAAGCTTAGGTACTTACGCCTAGCCATCAGGCGACCAGATGAAGGGCATGCCGGGCAATTGCTGGTGCGCGATTTTCGAAGGATCCGCAACTTTGCATGCATGATCGTATGCGGCCTCGATGAGTGCCGACGGTGTTCGTTTCCAACGAGGGTTGCATGACATGGCAACGGAAAATATGCCCCAGATAGAGGGAACGTCCACATCGATGGGTGACAGTCTAACTGCTACAGCTATAGCGGCCTCGGCATCCTTACGCAAGAGGAAATCCGTTCTTTCGTGGATCTTGTTTAAGCACGTCTCACTCTGTAAGGTTCAAAGAGAAATGGAGGGGACTGATCGATGGAACACAAGTGGCAGTTGGATATTGGAGCGGTGGTCGTCGGATCGAAGCGTGTGAGGTTCAAGGTCTGGGCCCCTCAGGCCAAGAACGTGGCGGTAGAATTGGTGGGCCAGGAACGGCGGACTGTGGCGATGCAACCTTCTTCCCAGGGGTATTTCGAGGCGTCGGTCGAAGGGATCGGCCAGGGCGCGCGGTACCACTATCTGCTGGATGGAAAGCCAGGGCGCCCCGATCCTGCCTCTCGATCTCAACCGGAGGGAGTCCATGCGCCGTCGGCCGTCGTCGATTCCGAGTCGTTTCGTTGGACCGATGGAGCCTGGTGTGGAATTCCACTGAAAGACTTCATCATGTATGAACTGCATGTCGGAACATTTACGCGGGAGGGGACCTTCGAGGCGATCATTCCGCAGTTACCGTATCTCAAAGACACTGTGGGGATTACGGCGATCGAACTCCTGCCGGTGGCGCAGTGTCCGGGAGGGCGCAACTGGGGCTATGACGGAGTGTATCCCTTCGCGCCGCAATCCACGTACGGAGGGCCTGAGGGATTGAAACGACTGGTAGACGCCTGTCACGGGATGGGCATTGCCGTGATCATGGACGTCGTCTATAACCATCTCGGCCCGGAGGGGAATTATTTGGGGGAGTTCGGTCCCTATTTCACCGACAAGTATCGAACGCCATGGGGATCGGCGATTAACTATGACGGGCCGGACAGTGACGCAGTCCGGCATTATGTCGTCAGCAATGCTGTCTATTGGGTGACGGAGTATCATATCGATGCGTTGCGACTGGATGCGATTCACGGCATCTTCGATTTCAGCGCCCTCCATATTTTGAAAGAACTGGCGTCCTCGGTCCAACAGCAGGCTGCCGCGCTCACACGGCAGGTCTACGTCATCGCGGAGAGCGACTTGAATGACACGAGAATCATCGAGTCACCTGCGAGTGGCGGCTATGGTCTTGACGGGCAATGGAGCGACGATTTCCATCATGCGCTGCGTGTGGTGTTGACCGGAGAATCGCGCGGCTACTACGAGGATTTTCACGGGCTACACGATCTTGGCAAAGCCATTCGTGACGGATTTGTCTACAGCGGACAGTATTCCGCACATCGCAGGCGCCGGCATGGGAACTCGTCACAACAGGTCTCGCCCGGACAGCTCGTGGTCTTTTCACAAAACCACGATCAGATCGGCAACCGCGCGGTCGGAGATCGCTTGAGCACCCAGCTGCCGTACGAGGCTCTGAAGGTGGCCCGTGCGCTCGTTCTGCTCTCGCCGAACATCCCGCTCTTGTTTATGGGTGAGGAATATGGCGAGACCGCGCCGTTTCAGTATTTCATCGACCATAGTGATCCCGATTTGATCGAAGCGGTGCGACAGGGCCGTCGAAGAGAGTTTGCCCATTTCGGCTGGAATCCCGAAGACATTCCTGACCCCCAAGACCCGGTGACCTTTACGCGAAGCCGGTTGAATCGTGAACGGCTTGACGATCGGCAAACCGCCTTGCTGCGATGGACCAAGGAACTGATCCGACTTCGTCAAGGCGAGCCGGCATTGGGAGCCGGTGATGGCAAGGTTCGGCGGCCTCAGGTGTGGACGTTCGAGGCTGAGCACGTGTTGGTGGTCCATCGTTCCGCCGAGGAGAGATCCGCATCGCTGCTGGTCCTCGGATTCAACAAGTCGCCGGTCACAGTGAAATTGAGCGAGCCGCAGGGGAAGTGGCGACTCCGACTGAATGCGTCGAGTAAGGAATTCGGCGGGGCCGGTCAAGATTCGATGCCGACGGATCTGGTCGTATCACCTCAGGGAACTTCGGTATCGATTCCGACCTATGGTGCAGCCGTATTCCTGGCTTCGTAGCAGGGCACGATGCCTGGCATGTGTGCTGGGGTGAGTAGTTTTAACGTGAGGAGGCATGGCATGGTGGAATCGTATGTGACGGGATTCATCGGGCGATGGGTTGAATGGTCGACGACGTCGGGTTTGCGAGTCTTGATCATCGCCACCATGATGCTCGTGGGCCTCGCAGTTGTCAGACGAGCGGTGGATCGTTTTCAGAAAGTGTACGAGGGAACATTGCCGACCGAGGCGCAGGTGAAACGGGCGACGACTCTGACGCATGTGATTCGTGACGTGGCTCGCGTGGCGATTCTTGCCGTGGGCGGGATGATGATGTTGTCGGAGGTCGGAGTCGATCTGAAGCCAATCTTGGCGGCGGCGGGTCTTGGGGGATTGGCCATCGGCTTCGGTGCACAAAGTTTGGTGAAAGATGTGATTTCAGGGTTTTTCATCCTTCTCGAAGATTCGATCCGAGTGGGCGATGTCGTGGAGATTGCGGGAGTGGGAGGGGTGGTCGAGGAAGTGAAACTTCGGACGGTGACCCTTCGGGATCTGTCGGGAAATGTGCACGTGGTGCCGAATGGAGTCATTGATAAGGTGAAGAACATGACCAAAGTCTATGCCTTCTACCTCTTTGAAGTCGGCATTGCGTACCGAGAAGATGTCGATGAAGTCATGGCGGTGCTGCGCGATATCGCGGCAGAACTCCGCTTAGACCCTCAGTTTTCAGAGGATATTCTGGAGCCCTTGGAAATGTTGGGGGTGGATCAATTCGCCGATTCGGCCGTGATCATCAAGTGTCGGATCAAGACTCGGCCGATCAAACAATGGCGGGTGGGGCGGGAAATGAATCGTCGGATTAAGAAAACCTTCGATGCGAAAGGAATCGAAATCCCATTCCCACATCAAACGATTTATTGGGGTGAGCCGAAACAGGGAACACCGCCTCCGCTGTATGTGGCAGGCTTGCCACAAGCCCAGCCAACTTCAAATTGAAAGAGTCTTGCGTGAGAGGCAAAGCGAGAGCAGGCTCGCATCGCGAATCAATTCCCAGCCAAGAGAGTCATCGGCATCGGTCATCACAGGAACCGGCATGGGGCAATTGGTCTGATGAAAAACTCCTCGATCTCCGTTTCTGCGACCTTGATGTTCGCGTGGAACAAAGTCAGATCACCGAGCATATTGCTCAGCTCTACCGTGAACTGGGCGATCGAGGCCTCCTCTTTCGTCCACATTTCTGGCTCTCCAATGAATGGTTTTCACCGGACGGTGTGCCAGGCATCGCGGTCCCGTTTTACCTGGCCCATCCGCGCCTCACTCGCCTGGAATTCGCACAGATGTTGGAAGTCGAAGGGGGGACTCCCGATCGGTGCCTGCGCATCCTCCGACATGAAACCGGTCATGCTATCGAAAACGCCTTCGGGCTTCGTCGGCGCCGAGACCGGCAAGTTGTTTTTGGGAAATCAACCCAACCGTACCCCAAGTTCTATAAACCGAAACCATACAGCAAGCGCTATGTCCTCCACCTCGACATGTGGTATGCACAAAGCCATCCGGACGAAGACTTTGCAGAAACCTTCGCGGTTTGGCTGAATCCTCAGTCGATGTGGCAGGAGCGGTATGCGGACTGGCCGGCGCGGAAGAAGCTGGAATACATGGACCAATTGATGGCCTCGTTGGTCGACGCACGGCCATTAGTGACGACCAAACAACGTGTGGACTCGCTGCCACGGCTCCGTCGGACCCTGCGGGAGCACTATGAGCAGAAACAGGCGCACTACGGGACCCCGCACCCGACGTTTTACGACCGCGATTTGCGCCGGATCTTCACCGATCGGCCCGAGCAACAGGGTGCCGTCTTGGCGGTACAGTTTCTCGCACGCATTCGACGGGCTGTCTGTCGGGAAGTGGCTGCGTGGGCGGGAGAATATCAATATACGATCGACCGCGTGTTCGAGGATATCGTGTCGCACTGTCGGGAGCAGAATCTTACATTAGTCAGCTCCGAGGAGAAAGCCAAGCTCGACGTCACCATTCTCCTGACCGTCCAAACGATGAACTATCTGCACAGTGGCCATCATCGGGTGGCCTTATGAAGCCGCTACGCGTCCTCGTCCTGGTCCATGAAGATCTTGTTCCGCCGAATACGATCGAGGGGATCGATCTCAGCACAGTCCAGTGGAGGACCGAATACGAAGTCGTCAACACGCTCCGCGAGATCGGGCACGAGGTACGTCCGCTCGGGGTTCAACACGAACTCGCCGTGATCCGTCAGACAGTGGATGAATGGAAACCTCACATTGCATTCAATCTACTAGAGGAATTCAGCGGAGTGGCCATCTATGACCAGAACGTGGTGTCCTACCTCGAATTGCTCAAGGTGCCGTACACGGGCTGTAACCCCAGAGGATTGATGTTGGCCCGCGATAAAGGGTTGGCCAAAAAGATTCTCTATTATCACCGTATCCCGATTCCGGAGTTCATCACCGTTCCGTTAGGGCGATCGATCAGGCGTCCCAAGGAGTTATCGTTTCCCTTAATAGTGAAATCCGTCTCAGAGGAAGCCTCACTGGGCATTTCACAGGCTTCAATCGTGGAGGATGACGACAAATTGCAAGAGCGAGTCAAATTCATCCACCAAAGCGTCGGCACAGGCGCGCTGGTGGAACGGTATGTCGAAGGACGCGAACTGTATGTCGGTGTGATGGGCAATCAACGGCTGCAGGTCTTTCCGGTCTGGGAACTCGATATGAGCCAAATGCCGGAAGAGACCAGAAAGATTGCCACGGCTCGGGTGAAGTGGAATCGAGTTTACCAGCAGAAATACGGCGTCCGCTCCACCGCAGCGGGCGACCTGCCGGAATCGCAACGGCAGATCCTCCAGAGTCTCGCAAAGCGTGTCTACCGCAGTCTCGGACTCAGCGGGTATGCGAGGATCGACTTTCGACTTGATCCGGCGGGACAGGTCTATGTGTTAGAGGCCAACCCGAATCCCCACATCGCGACGACCGAAGATTTTGCTCGTTCAGCCGCAGGCACAGCATTACCCTATCCTGCGTTGCTGCAACGCATCCTCGATCTCGGTCTACGGTGGCATCCGCATGTCACACCATCCGACAGAACGACTCCGGTTCCGAGTCGGGTCGGCGAAGCTCAGGACGGCATCACCCCGCCTTGAAGTAGAGGACCGACAGGGGCGGTAGGGTGAGGACAACAGAATTCGGAAATCCGTGTGCGGCAACCGGCTCGGCCATCACTCCACCTCCGTTACCCATGTTGCTTCCACCATAAGTTTCAGCGTCGCTGTTCAAGAGCTCACCATAGTGGGCCAAAGAAGGCACGCCGATCCGGTAGCCATGGCGTGGAATCGGCGTGAAGTTGCAGACGCAGACGACGTGATTGTTCGAGTCTCTCGCTTTGCGGAGAAATGAGATGACAGAATTCTCCGTGTCATTGATGTCGATCCACTGGAATCCGGTCCAATCATAATCGACCTCGTACAGCGCCGGTTCGTTCCGATAGAGCCGGTTGAGATCGCGGACGTACCGTTGCAGGCCCGCGTGCGATTCATGCTGGCAGAGATGCCACTGCAGGCTGTCGTCGTGGTTCCACTCCCACCACTGGCCGAATTCCCCTCCCATAAAAAGCATGTTTTTCCCGGGATGGCCGTACATGTAGCCATAGAGGGCACGGAGGTTTGCAAAGCGTTGCCAGTCGTCTCCGGGCATTTTGTCGAGCAAGGCCTTCTTCCCATGCACGACTTCATCGTGAGACAGCACGAGGACGAAGTTTTCATGGAACGCATAGAGCAATCCAAACGTAATTTTATTTTGGTGGTACTTGCGATGGATGGAGTCCTTTTCGAAATAGTCCAGCATGTCGTGCATCCAGCCCATGTTCCACTTGAAGGTAAATCCCAACCCTCCCGTATAGGTCGGTTTTGAAACGCCCGGCCAGGAAGTGGATTCCTCGGCGATGGTGATGGCGCCGGGATGTTCTTGATGGACGAGCACGTTCAATTCTTTGAGGAACGAGACGGCCGCCAAGTTTTCGTTCCCTCCAAACTGGTTGGGAATCCACTCGCCGGCTTTTCTTCCATAATCCAGGTACAACATCGATGCCACCGCGTCCACGCGCAGACCGTCGATATGGTATTTGTCCAACCAGAAGAGCGCACTATTCTGAAGGAAATTTTTCACTTCCACGCGGCCGTAGTTGAAAATGCGGCTCTTCCATTCCGGATGATAACCCAGCCGCTCATCCTCGTGATCATAGAGGTGTGTGCCGTCGAACCATGCCAATCCAAACGCATCGTCAGGGAAGTGCGCTGGCGCCCAGTCCATGATGATGCCGATTCCTGCTTGATGCGCGGCGTCGACGAACGCCATGAAGTCTTCCGGCGGGCCGAATCGGCTCGTGGCGGCAAAGTAGCCGGTGGCTTGATAGCCCCACGATCCGTCGAACGGATGTTCGGTAACCGGCATCAGTTCAATGTGGGTGTAGCCCATGTATTTGACATAGTGAATGAGTTTGTCGGCCAGTTCCCGGTATGTGAGCCAGCGGTTCTCTTCTTCAGGGACCCGCATCCAGGATCCCAGATGCACCTCGTAGATGGACATGGGTGCGGTAAGCGGATCACGTGTGGCACGGGTGTCCATCCAAGCCCGGTCGTTCCATTGGTAGCTGGAAAGGTCTCGAACGATCGAGGCCGTGCGAGGCCGCAGTTCCGCCGAGAATGCGTAGGGATCGGCCTTGGTGAAAGGTACGTCCGCATGGCGGGAGCGGATTTCGTATTTGTAGAGCGTTCCTTCGGGAAGGTCTGGAACAAACAACTCCCAGAGGCCGGTCGCCCCGCGGCTCGCCATCTGATGGCACCGGCCGTCCCATTGATTGAAGCCGCCGACGACGCTGACGCGCATCGCGTTCGGGGCCCAGACGACGAAATGAACACCGGCCACTCCGTCGACAGTCGTGAGATGAGCGCCCAGTCTTTCGTAACCTTTAAAAAGCTTCCCTTCCGCAAACAGGTGCAGATCGTGGTCGCTGATCACATGAGGGAAGGCGTAGGGATCGTGGCGCTCCGTGACGGTTCCGTGTGAGTCGGTGATCCGGAGTCGGTATTTCAGCTGTCCCTTCGGTGCGTCCAAGATCGCCTCAAACAATCCTGAGTCATGAACACGTTTCATCGGTATCGGTTTGCGACCTGGAGTATTCGGAATGACATGTGTCTCAGTGGCGTCCGGCGCAAAGGTTCGGATCACGAGCGAGTCCGCCCCATTCACGGAGGTGCGATGGGGGCCGAGCAGCTCACGAGGATTCCAGTGTTCGGCGTTGAGAAGTCGTTCGATGTGTTCGGACTGCACCATAAAAAAGTCCTCCTTGTCCTGGATTCTCCCCTATCCTAAGCAGATCGCCCGTGCTAAGAAAGGGGGGATGAGAAAAAAAGTGCATCCGAACAGGCCATCGCGGCAAGTCGCGCCGATGCGGGGAAACCGCCAAAGCAAGAAGGCAAACCAGGGAACCACCATGTCTGATGGCCGGCTCCGCCAACTGGCGACCCGATTCGGGGTCGCTCCTTCATATGTGGACGAGGGAGGAGTTTGCCGCCTGGTCAATGATGCGAGCCTTCGCCGGGTTCTCTCGGTGATGGGCGTGCACGCCCAGGACTCCACGCAGCTGACGGAGCGGATGCGCGAGGTTCGCGTGGGACGCTGGCGTGAGATGGTGGATCCTGTGATGGTCGTGCGGATGGATCAACTCCCTCGTACAGTGCCCATTCGCTTGCCTGTGGCCGTCGATCAATTGCGGCAGATCACGCTCACGTGGAGACTCAGGAAAGAACAGGGCGAGGTACTGACCGGGCGGAGCGTCGGAAGCCGGATAAAAATCCTGGGTACGACAATTCAGGATAGTCGGCGCTATTGTGAAGTGGCGTTGCCGTTTCCGCGCGGGCTGCCGCTCGGCTACCATTCATTGACGGTGGAAGCCTCAGGGCCAGGGATCGGGCAATGTGCGGCGATGGCGCTTGTCGTCGTCCCCCGCCAGTGCTATCTGCATCCGGCAGTCATGGATTCCCGTCGAACCTGGGGCATCACGATCCAACTCTATGGTCTCCGCAGCACCAAGAATTGGGGGGTCGGAGATTTCCGGGACCTCAAGGAGATGATTCAGTGGGCAGGGCGTGAACTCGGTGCGGATCTTCTGGGGGTGAATCCGCTTCACGCGCTGCCGCCTGGGCAGGTGAGTCCCTATTCGCCATCCAGCCGGCTCTTTCATCACGCGCTCTACTTGGATCTCGAAGGGATTCCAGAATTTCGAGAGGCCTCCTCAATTCAAGCGAAAGTACGGGCACCGGCCTTTCAGGCCAGACTTGCCGCGCTTCGCCGAAGTCCGACGGTGCAGTATGAAGCGGTTGAACGGATCAAACGGGGAGTTCTGGAAGAGCTCTTTCGCCTGTTCCAGCGACGCCATCTTGCGCGAAACACAGCCACGGCTCGTGCCTTTCACCGATTCGTTCGGAGGCAGGGGGAGGCGCTGCAACGGTTCGCGCTCTTCCGCACCTTGGAAGAACAGATGACCCGTCGCAGGAAAGTTGCCGGCACCGACTCCCACGGGTGGCGTTCGTGGCCGCCGGCGTACCAGCATCCTGAGTCGCCCGCGGTCAAACAGGTCGCGATGCGTGATCAGAGCCGACTGCAATTTTTTCAATATGTCGAATGGCAGTGTCAGCAACAACTCCACGCCGTGCAATCGGCTGCGAAGCGCTCGGGCATGGCCATCGGCCTCTATAAGGATATGGCGGTCGGGATCGACCCGGGCGGGGCGGATTCCTGGGCGTTTCAAGATCAATTGGTGGCGTCCGCGTCGATCGGGACCCCGCCGGAACTGTTTTCTCCCAATGGGCAACGGTGGAATCTGTCGCCGTTTCATCCAAGTCGGATCGGCAAGGACGGCTATCGCTTGTTTGCAAACTGTTATCGTCGGGCCATGGAGGCCTGCGGACTGATCAGAATCGATCACGCCATGGGCCTATTCCGTCTCTTCTGGATTCCGGATGGGCTGGTGTCGGCCCAGGGGACCTATGTGAAATACCCCGCTGAAGATCTTCTGGGTATTCTGGCGCTCGAAAGCCATCGGGAGCGAGTCATGGTCATCGGGGAAGATCTGGGGACGGTGACCCCATCCATCCGGACCCGGTTGATGGCGGGCGGGTTGCTGTCCTACCGACTCTTACTCTTTGAACAAACCGCTCGCGGACGGTTTGCCAAACCGTCTCGGTTTCCCACGGCCGCGGCCGCGTCCGTGACCACACATGATCTCCCGACCTTACGAGGTTTTTGGATCGGTCGGGACATCGAGCTGAAAGCGCAACTCGGTCTCTATACGCAACCAGAATGGCTCAAACGCGACATGGTCACTCGTGCTCGGGACAAACAAGCGCTCTTGGACGCTTTATCCGGAGAAAAACTTCTGCCGGCAGGCACGTCACGAAAAGCCAACGCCGTCCCACGCTTGACCGACGAACTCTGTCGAGCCATCTATGCCTACGTTGCCCGCACCCCCAGCCGGCTGGTGCTGATCTCGTTGGAAGATCTGTTGGGGGATATTGAGACGCCGAATGTTCCAGGTGAGCACGCCTATCCATCGTGGCGGATCAAAGCCGGTCCCCACGGCAGCACATGGGAAGACTGGACGAAGCTTGATCAGGTCCAGATGATGGCACAGACCATCGAGTCTCAAAGAACGCAAGGCTGAGGAGCTGGTTCCGCCCAGCAGCCGGCGTCGCAGCACAGGACCGGGAGTCATTCTCATGGATGAAGAAGGGAAGAAGACTCTCGACCCAACCACTCGTCTGGTCACGCTTATTTTCCTGGTCGGTTTGGGCTATCTCCTCTTCGCCACCTTTCGACCCTATTTCTCCGCGCTGATCTGGTCCGCCGTCCTTTCGTACGGACTCTATCCTCAGTATTGCAGAATCGTGAAGCTAACCGGTGATCGACGATCGCTCAGCGCGTTGGTCATGAGTGTGGCGGTGACGATCGGGCTGATTCTCCCCCTCGCGTACTTGTCGTTCTTGATCGGCAAAGAATTGGCCAGGACCTACCTGACGATCGTGTCTACCCTGGAACAGGGACCGGGCGTGATCGAACAATGGCGCGTGCACCCCTGGGCGACGGCGATCTTGGAGCAGCTTCAGGAGTTTCAGCGGATGACCGGCACCGACCTGCGCTCCGTGTTGGTGGACAATTTGGCGCAACTCGGGAGCGCGCTAGTGGAGCAATTGACCCAGGTGGCGAAGAATGTGCTCGTGGGCCTGATGGAGCTCGGCATCATCTTGCTCTGCACGTTTTATTTCTTTCGTGACGGCAACGGCATGGTGGATTGGTTGAAAGATATCCTGCCTCTCGATGAACCCCGCCAACAGTTGGTGGTTCATCGATTCGGCGAGGTGGTGCGGGGGGCCGTGCTCGGGAATACGCTCGTGGCTGCGCTCGAAGGCGTCGTCGGGGGCCTCGCCTTTTGGTTGGCCGGAATACCGGCCCCTCTGTTGTGGGGGGCGGTGATGGGGATCTTGGCGTATTTGCCGCTCGTCGGAGCCGGAATCGTGTGGCTGCCGGTAGCCCTGTACTCATTCATTCAGGGCGACTATGCGGCCGGAGCAATCCTGTGCGTCTCTGGATTCGCGATCGCCATCCTCGATTACGGGGTTCGGACCATCGTCGTCGGTGAAGCCTCGAAGTTGCACACGCTGCTGACCTTCTTCGCGGTATTGGGTGGCATCCAGTTCTTTGGATTGGTCGGCATCGTGGCCGGCCCCTTAGTCGTTGCCGTCAGTTTCGCGCTCGTGGACAGCTATCGAGCGGAACGGTCCGGTGTCGTGCTGCGACGCATCGAGTCATGAGTACCACGCGGCCACAGTGGTTCGGTCATGCGTGGACGTTCCTTCAGTCTGTCGCGGAGAAGTTCTTAGCGGACAACGGGTTCTTTTACACCAGTGCATTGGCCTTCAATATTCTGCTCTACTTCATCCCGCTTTCACTGCTGATGGTCTCACTGCTCGGGTACACCGTGCTGGACTCTGAGCGCGCGATGAACGAAGTCAAATCGGTCTTGCAGTCGTTTCTTCCCCAGTCACAGCAGGCGATGGCGGAGGGCTTGGCCGCGGTCGTGGCCGACCGCGGTCTGCTGGGTGTGGCTGGGCTCGTGTCATTTGTGGTGTTTAGCAGCTTTCTCTTCGGGTCCGTCCGAATCGTGCTCAATCAGGTGTTTCATGCCCAGCAGTCTCGTACGTTCATCCGAGGGGTCGGGATCGATCTCCTCATCACCCTGCTGGTCGCAGCGTTACTGCTTGGCGTCGTGATCAATACCTCGTTCGTGACGATTGTGTGGACCCTTGCGGAGGACTATCCATCATTGGCGCCGTTTTTCACGCCCGCGTTGACGGTGTGGGACCGGGTTCTAGGATTCGTTGCGATGGTCGCGTTGTTCTACGTGCTGTATCGTGTCGCTCCGGCAGTCACGCTGCCGTCCGAAGCGCTGTTGATCGGGGCCTTGAGCGCGGCGCTATTGTTTCAAGTGGCGCGCTGGGGCTTTGCCTGGTATGTATCCATGGCCCAAGCCTCCCTTGTCTTGTACGGCACCTTGGGTGGCCTGATGTTTTTCTTTATGTGGCTGTATTACGCCTCCCTTGTGTTCATTCTTGGAGCCGAAGTCGCGTGGTTTTGTGCATCGAGATCGGATGCCCGAGACAAAGGCTCGCTTGCATGACATCCGACGCTGAGGCGGATCGTTCGGTGCCGAAACTCAACTGCGATCACCTGAACATGAGAGGGTAGGGCATCGGAGTTATGGCATGTCCCAGACCCGCCGTTCCAGGTCGGCAATCCGCTTTCGTTCCTCTTCCAAAGGCTGCGGTCAGCACTCGGGTTTCTCGTCCATGGCGCCAACGTGCGGCTAATGAGGCAATGGCGCTGAGAGCGGCTCCAATGGCGGTCGAACTGAGAATCACCAGAACTAATGCGGTTTGGTACTCCCAGAAGAGAAACTCAATCGTCTCGGGAAGCGTGTTTTGCAGGGCAAAGACGGCGATGAGAATCGCCAAGCCGAGTGCTACAAACAGGGACGTCATCGTGTCATCTCCTCGCGAATCGACTCAGACGGACCGTCTGGATTAGTCGTCAGCGGCCGACCGGATTCCCGCGTTGGTCGTTCGGATTGCCATAAGGCGTTCCACCGGTAACGTAGCTACCTACTAAACATGGACATCTTTGCCGCCTCTGCACTCGCTCTCGAGTTCGGTGCTGCTTGGTACTTACGGGCGCACTTTTCCCCCTTCGTCGGTCACGGGCACGTAGGGCGTCCTTCTGACTTCCGTGATCGTCCATCTGGTGACACAAGTTCGTTGTCATTTTCCTGTAGCAGGAGTCAGGCCAATATGGCCGGAGGGATAGATGGCACATACCTTGTAGTACTCGAGGAATGAGTCATGGATTATCACTAAAATGCTGCATTGTTCCACAATATGAGATTGTGCCTGTGCCCCAAAAATCCACAAGAGTGCCGACGCCGCTACGGTCAAGCATGAAGCCCAGAACACGACGGTCTCGGATGGGGCGCTCCCTCTCCCAATGGCTTCGCGACGATGGTCTGTATCGTGGGGCAGAGGCGTCGAGGTTTTAGGGGATCGGATTGGAGCTGAGGACGGGAGCGACTCAAGGCGATTTCGACGGAACGGTGGTGAAATGGCTTGACAGGATGTAGTAGGAATGTTAAAAAGTGACCATATAGTCACATATGGTTATTTAGTCACCAATGACTAAATGTGTCATGCGTGGGGAGGGGGTGATGTCGATGCTTGAAGCAAGTGGTGTTCGCCAAGGGAGAAGGCTTGGCGGCCGTCGAAAACCAGAAGAGACGACAATTGACGCGGTAGGTGTCACATCGGTGCTCGCGGAGCGTGTCGCCATCAAGTTGATTTCCGGGAATGAGGAAGATTATCGAGAGGCAGGGACGGGACATCACAAGCTCTTGGTTTGGGCTCAGGATGGGAGCTGCCATGAGGGAAAGACGTCATGTATCGGAAGCCAAACGATGTTTATTGAATCGACATGGATGGCGTCTATCGGTTCGGATGTCACCATCAGCTACGTCCCAGGAGAGGAGGATTCGGTGGGGCAAGCGCCTATTCAGGGAAAGGTCGTTTGGCATTGTCCGCAGGACGACGAATTTGGGAACCAAGAGGGATTCGGCGTTCTCTTTCAGCGGCAGTGGGCCCAACCGCCTGGTCTGGACATCATGAGCGGGCCAAAGGAGGGTGTATGAGGACGATGCGCGGACTCACCACACAGGTTAGACGCCATGAGGGGCGAATCGGTCGTGTATGGCGAAGAATCTCTCAATCGGCTGCTCCAATGTTGTTGAAGCGCGGAGCATCGTCTCAATTATATCTCACGCGATGTGCTCCAAGAACGACAGGCAAGAAGGGGTGAGGTTAATCGCAGTAACACTTCATTACACAGAAAGGGAGGTGCAGTATGACAGACGGACGTTGTGGATTGTTGGGAGCAGGGTTGTCATTTTTAACAGGGTGCGTGGTCGGAGGAACGGTCGCATTGCTCTATGCTCCGCAGTCAGGGACGCGCACGCGTCGTCGAATCGCAGATTTTGCGGACGATGTGCGTGACCGAGCTGAAGATGTGACCGAGCAGGCTGGCGAAAAGATCCAGAGTGCAAAAGAACAAGCGACTGAGACGTTTCAGAAAGCCATGGAACGAGGCCGAAACTTTGTCAACACCTGAGGTGGGTAGGAATGAGGACTTTCGGTCTGGAAGTGGAAGTCTCGAAGGAGGATGGTCATGAGATGCGAACGTTGCAAGGGGTGCATGATTCGCGATTCTTTCGTCGATCTGAGGGATGACACGGGACGTTTACTGTTCGAGGGGTGGCGCTGTATCAATTGCGGCGAAGTCGTTGACCCCTTGGTGCTTACACACCGACTTTGTATGCCGACGAAACCCTATCGGGGGGAGACGCGAGATCGTCGGACATGGAAACGGTTAACCGCTGTGTGATCGGCCGGGAGGGAGGCGTCAGTCGGTACGTTCAGATGGCACGAGGTAGGACTCTTCGGAATGGTCGGTGCATTGGAACTGACAAAGAGGAAGACTCGGGAGTCTGGTGAATTGTGACTGTAGCAATCGCCCCAAACTTAAAGGAGTTCCCTATGAGAAACGTTATTGGGCTGTCCCTCATTGTCGCTCTATCATCCATCGCAATCGGCTGCGCATCAAGCGGCACACCGGTGACCCCAGTGCAACTGGCGGATACTGAAGCCACGATCCGGAGCGCTGAGTCAGCGGGCGCGTTCGAGCGCGCTCCGGATCTGCTTCAGAAATCCAGACAGGCGCTGAGTGCCGCCCAGCAGGCTTCCGGAAAGGGCGATCATGTTGTGGCCCGCAAGCGCCTTCTTGAGACAACGACTTATGCCGAAGCGGCGCGGGTCCGAGCTCAAGCGGAACAGAAGAAGGGCGAGGCGGCCATGGTGCGTCAGCAAGCAGATGAGATTGAGGCCAAAGCCAAAGCGTTGCAGAAACAATTGCAGGTTCCATAACGAGGGCTTGTGATGGAGTCGGAGGCGCGAGAGGCCGGAGCAATGAAACACCACGCGGAAGAAGGAGATACTATGCGAAACAGAATATTGAGTCTCAGTTCCATTCTCTTGGGTGCTTTGACTGTCGCGGCCTGCGCGGCAATCCCATCGACTCCGAAAGAGCTTGTCGACGCACGACTTGCCATCCAAGATGCCAAGTCGGCGAATGCGGATAAACGCGCGACGCGGACCTACGACTCGGCTGTCGCGAACTTAGACGCTGCCAACCAATCCTGGGAAAAAGACCACGATGCGTCGGCCATTCTCCATCAGGCGCGGCTGGCCGAAGCTGAGGCCAGGAAAGCACAGTATGCAGCAGAGGCGCAGGCGGCCGAGGAAGCCATCCGCCGTGAAACCGACCGAAAGACCCGACATGATATTGCCCTGCGCGACGCTGAGCTGATCCTGCTTCGGAAAAAAGGGCAGGAAGCAGAACTTGCACGAGTGAAGGCGGTTGCTAAAGAGCAGGAACAGGCGCTGCTTGCGGCTAAAGAAAAACTGACGGCTGAGCGGGCCCGCGCTGAGCAGGAGGCCGCTCGACTTCGCGAAGAACAGGCAAAACTCTCGGCGGAGCAGGAACAGGCGCTGCTTGCGGCCAAAGAAAAACTGACGGCTGAGCGGGCCCGCGCTGAGCAGGAGGCCGCCCGGCTTCGGGAAGAGCAGGGAAAACTCGCGCTGGCGGCTGAGCAGCAGGAGAAGCTCGCGCTGGCGGCCGAGCAGGCCCGCGCCGAAGCTGAGGCCACCCGGCTTCAGGAAGAGCAGGAAAAGCTCTCGGTGCTGGCGGCTGAGCGGGCCCGTGCAGAACAGGCTGAGCGTGAGCTCGCTCGGCTTCGCGCGGAGCACGAAAAAGCGCGCGCGGAGCTGACCGCCACATTATCACGCCTGACGCAGGTGCGTGAGGAACCTCGTGGGGTCGTTGTGACGCTGCCCGGGAATATCTTTTTCAATGTCAACAAGGCGGACGTCAAGCCGGCGATGCAAATGCAGCTGACGAAAATCGCAAAGGCGCTGGCGGCGGTGCCGGATCAAAACCTTCTCATCGAGGGGCATACCGATTCAGTCGGGTCGAACGAGTACAACCAGTCTCTCTCAGAGTCGCGTGCCCAATCGGTTCAAACGATTCTCCTTGCCGGCGGAATCGCGGCAGAACGGATGGACATCAAAGGGTATGGGGAAAGCAAGCCGATTGCGGACAATGACACACCATCCGGTCAGGCTCAAAATCGCCGAGTTGAGATCGTGCTGGTGCCAGCGAAGCAGTGAGTGGGAGTGACGAAAGTGCCATGGTGCGTTGTCATGAACCAATGATTCGAGATGCACTTCGAGTGACGGTAGCTGCACTTTCGTGGGAGGACAACATCGTGATCGGGACTTGTACTACCAGGTGTAAGAAAAGAGGTGAGATCTAACTGATAGCCGCAAGGGCTCAACCGAAAGGGGGAATGAATGACTACACCAATCACAAAAAGATCGACGGTGGGAAACAAAGAGACGGTCATTCCCCATCTCTGGTCGATTGTCTTGGCCGGCGGGGAGGGCACAAGATTGGCGCCCATGATCAAAGAGTGGCTTGGAGAGGAGCGTCCGAAGCAATATTGCACCTTCACGGGTACCAGGTCCATGCTTCAACATACCGTGGACCGGGCCGACCTGCTCGCTCCTCCCACCCAACGCGTGACTGTCGTCGGTGCTGGTCAGGAAGAGACCGCGCACAGCCAGTTGGATGGTAGAGGGGGATTTCTCGTGGTGCAACCGGCGAACTGTAATACCGCGCCGGGAGTCTTTCTCCCCCTGTCCTATGTCCGTGCTGCTGATCCTGACGCTACGGTGGTGATCTACCCTTCCGACCACTTTGTCCACCCCGAAGCGCAATTGGTTCAGGCGGTCAGGCACGCAGTTGGTGCGATCGATTTGCTCGAAGATCGACTGATTCTTCTGGGTATTCAGCCGGATGGATTCGAGCTGGACTATGGCTACATGCAGGTGGATCGATATGTCGGCGGGTACGGTGCCCATTCTCTCTGGCATGTCGGACGCTTTGTGGAGAAACCGGAACAACAGCTGGCAAAGACCTTCGCGGAAGGACAGGTGCTCTGGAACACCATGATCGTCGTGGCGAAAGTCCAAACGCTCTGGAAACTGGGGACGAAAGTGCTGCCATCGATGATGCGCCTGTTCGAATCGCTCTTGCCAGCCGTCGGCACGACGAAGGAAGGCCGAGCACTGCACAGCATCTATCGGACCATGCCGACGAACAATTTTTCTGGAGATTTTCTCGAGCACGTGTACCACAAGATCTCGGCCTTAGATGTGACGGACGTAGACTGGAGCGATTGGGGGAGACCGGAGCGAATTGCGCAGAGTCTACGCAGGATTGGGAAGGCTCCGACGTTTCCGGTTGAGCTGGTGGGGGTTGCATAACGATCGATGATGACTAACAATGAAGCCTTCCAGCACAGTGTCGCCAAGACCGCGATATTCACTTCGGTGGAGAATGTGAGTGCAGTTCCATGGATGCTAAGGAGGAATGAATGAAAGAGCCAGGGAAGAAAAAGTCTTCTTCGCCCCGACCTCCCCGCACACGGAAGGGACCGAAAAAAGAGTCGGTCTTGTTTGAATATTTCGATCCTTCAGCAAAAATCGTGGTGCTGGTGGGGGACTTTAACCAATGGAACTCGTCGATCAGACCGATGAAACGAGACGCCGGTGGCCTCTGGAAGGTGAAGGTCTTGTTGGCTCCTGGTAGCTATCAATACAAATTCGTGGTGAACGGGGAGCGATGGGAAGAAGATCCGCTCAATCTCCATCGAGTCATGAACGAACACGGCACCTTCAATTCCATACGCAACGTGGGGATCAATGTCGAGGGGAGCCTTAATCTTACATAGGGAGGCAAAGGCGACGACGATGGACACGCCGGCTGACGCAACGCTCTCGCGGGTCGAGAGGCGAAAAGCAAGAACAAACAAGCGGTTCTTGGAGGTCGCCCGACAGCTCTTTTCAGAAAAAGGAATCTATTGGGCTAAAGTCGAAGACATCACGGAGTCGGCCGATCAAGGGAAGGGAACCTTCTACAAGTACTTCGATTCAAAAGAAGCGATCATTCGCGTGTTACTCGACGAGGGATTAAATGAGTTATCAACGAAGACAGAAGAGGCTCTTCGGCATGTTTCGGCTGGGCCGAAAACTCTGTCGGCGGCCATCGAGGTGCGGGTGGATTTCTTTCTGAATCACCCCGAGTCCCTGCTGTTTCTTCACCAAGTCAGGGGCATGATGCAGCTCAAGGTGGAGGCGGCCAAGGAGCTACGAGAAGCCTACGACGCCCATCTTCGTCGGCTCGCGCAACTGATCAAGCCGGCGATGGGCGCAGGCCGTTCCGGCAGCGCACGGGACCTCGCCCAAACCATGGCAGCCTACACGTCCGGTTTGCTGACCTATTCTGTACTCTTTGGAGGGACCGCCGGAATCAAGTCCCGGCGCAACTACTTCCTCCAGATACTTGAAGGGAGCCTGTTGCCTCTTTTGAAAAACGGCAACGGAACACACTAGGTGGTAGCGGTTTGGGTGTGGACATAACTGAGAGTGATGTTGCGTGCAGAGGTGTGCGGGGCTCACAGCTCCGTATTTGTAACGGCACGCCACCTCAAGAACACACAATAACATCGTGAGGAAGCTCGCATCAACGATGACCGCTCACGCCGAACGAGCGACCCGCAAGAGGTAGAACGTGGCACAGGAGGGACAAACGGATGCTTTATACCGTCAAGAGTTTTGAACAATTGCAAGGACTGAAAGGTTTCAGCGATCCGCTGTTGAAGAACCACCTTGCCTTGTATCAGGGATATGTGAGAAACACGAATCATTTATCGACGGTTCTCTCGGACATGGACAGGAAGGGGAAAGCGGGCACGCCAGTCTATGCCGAACTGAAACGGCGGTTTGGCTGGGAGTTCAATGGGATGCGGTTACACGAACTCTACTTCGAGAATCTGGCGAATCGCCCCGTGCCTCTGGTGAAGCAGTCTCCCTTGAGTGAGAAGCTCCGACTGGACTTCAGTCGATTTGACACGTGGAAGCGTGGGTTCATGAGCACTGGGAATATGCGTGGAATCGGATGGGTTGTTCTCACCCGTGATCCGGTCGCCGGTCGGCTGTTCAATGTGTGGGTCGACGAGCACGCCACGGGGTTGCTTGTAGGGGCGGTCCCTCTCTTGGTGATGGACGTGTTCGAACATGCCTATCTCCATGATTACGGCCTCAATCGAACGGCGTATGTCCAGGCGTTCATGGAAGCCATCAACTGGCCGGTGGTTGAACAACGATTTTCAATGTCGCGATATGATCCCGGGCATGTCGGAGGTGTTCGGAGACGGGCGTCATGAAACACACGCACGTCCGAACGGTCTGTCACGCAGGGGGAGAAAGGAAGAACTAGATTGAGTAGCCCTGGCAACCGTGTGTTGGCGATCATTATGGCTGGAGGAAAGGGCGAACGGCTCATGCCGCTGACGGAATTACGGAGCAAACCGGCGGTTCCCTTCGGGGGGAAATATCGGATCGTCGATTTCGTCCTGAGCAATTTTCTGAACTCCGGTATCATGGCGATGTATGTACTGGTACAGTATCGCTCTCAATCGTTGATCGAGCATTTACGGCGGGCCTGGCGGATCGGTGGACGGATCCAGCAGCATTTCATCACCGTCGTGCCTCCTCAAATGAAGGCTCGAGGCGGGTGGTACGAGGGGACGGCGGATGCGGTCTATCACAATGTGAATCTTGTTCGCGATTTTGCTCCGGATTTGGTGGCGGTCTTCGGAGCGGACCATATTTATCGCATGGACATCAATCAGATGATTCAAGTTCACTACGCAAGACAAGCCGATGTTACGGTCGCGGCGTTGCCGGTCCCGCTGCATGCTGCCTCGGGATTCGGGATCATCGAAACTGAACCAGACGGCCGCGTCATAGGATTTGAAGAAAAGCCATCTCAGCCGAAGCCGATGCCTCAAAACCATGAACAGGCGTACTCCTCAATGGGGAACTATCTCTTCAACACCGATCTCTTGGTTCGTGTGTTGGAGGAAGATGCATCGCAGCCGGGCTCGCACGATTTCGGTCGGAACATCATTCCACATCTGATTCAAGACCATCGCGTCATGGCCTACAACTTTTGCGACAACGCCGTGCCAGGCACCAAGCCCTACGAAGAACGAGGATATTGGCGGGATGTCGGGACTTTGGAGGCCTATTGGCAGGCGCATATGGACATGTTGGGAGCTACCCCCTTGTTCGACCTTCGGAATCAGAATTGGCCGATCTTGACGGATACGTTCGATGGCCCGACCGCGAGCTTTGCGCGGGCGACGATTGAGGATTCGATCGTGGGACAAGGGAGTCTCGTGAACGATGCCAATATTCGCCGGTCGGTGATCGGCCGTAATGTCCACATCGACCACGGCGCTCAAGTCGATGAATGTGTCATTCTGGATGGAGCCAGGATCGGGGCCAAGGCGAGACTTCGGCGGGTGATTGCCGATCGATTCAACGTCATACCGGAGTCCGAGGAAATCGGATTCGTACCCGAAGCGGACGCGGCGCGCTATCAGACAACCGCCTCGGGGTTGGTGGTTCTCCCGCGAGGCGTGCCCAGAGGAAAAGGACTTCTCAGTCGCAGCGGTATCGCGTGAGGATAACGATGTCTATGGAGCCCGTCACCCACCCCCGTGTTCCCGATTCGACGTATCGAATACAGCTGAATCGAACCTGCACGTTTCGCGATGTGACGAAGCTCGTGCCCTATCTCCATAATCTTGGCATTACTGATCTCTACTGTTCGCCCTATTTCGCCGCCGTGCCAGGCAGCATGCATGGCTACGACATTATTGATCCGACGACACTGAATCCTGAGATCGGAACCGAGGAAGACTATCGAGCGCTTGTCGATGAATTGCATCGACGAGGGATGGGACAACTCTTGGACGTCGTCCCGAACCATATGGGGATCACCCACCAACTCAACCGATGGTGGCGAGACGTGCTGGAGAACGGCCCCAGCTCGCGCTATGCACCGTTTTTCGATATCGACTGGAATCCGTTGAAGCCGGAACTGCGCGAGAAGGTGCTCCTCCCGATCCTTGGAGATCATTATGGAGTCGTTTTGGAGCAGCAGGAGTTAGAACTCGTCTACGAGGACGGGAAGTTCGTGATCCGTTATTTCAGCCATTGTTTGCCGATTGCGCCTAAGCCGTCCTCGGTGATCCTCTCGCATCGCCTGCCCGATTTGATCGAAGAACTGGGCGGAGACAGTCAGCATGTCATGGAACTCCAGAGCATCATCACGGCCTTGAAACACCTGCCGGCTCGTCATGAGCTCGCGCCTGAGATGGTTGCCGAACGGTACCGGGAAAAGGAAATCATTAGGCACCGCTTGTCGGCGCTTGTTGAGGATAGCACCGCGATCCGAACGTTTCTTCAGGGCAATGTACGATTGATTAACGGTGTGAAGGGAGAACCGCACAGTTTTGATATTTTGGACAGTATCCTGAACGATCAAGCCTATCGCTTGGCCTACTGGCGCGTTGCAGCCGAAGAAATCAACTATCGCCGATTCTTTGATATCAACGAATTGGCCGCCATTCGGATGGAAGACCCTGCCGTCTTTGACGAAACCCATCGGTTCCTCTTGCAGCTGGTGAAGGACGGAGCGGTGACAGGACTCCGAATCGACCACGTGGACGGGCTGTATGATCCGGCAGACTATGTGGAGAGGCTGCGGCACTGGGCCAACAGGGAGCTGCGGACTGATCCTCAATCCGCGAAACCTCCGTTATATGTCGTCGTCGAAAAGATTTTGGGCGTGAGTGAAGAGCTTCCCATGAATTGGCGAGTTTGGGGGACCACCGGCTACGAGTTTCTCGCCTCGCTGAACGGCCTTTTTATCGATCGCGCCAATGAACGGGCCTTCGATACCATCTATGCCCATTTCATCGGGAAACACGAACCCTTTGAGGCGCTGATCTATCAGTGCAAACGCTTGATCATGCAGACTGCCATGGCCAGTGAGTTGAGTGTGCTTGGCCATCAACTGGATGAACTCTCGGAACGGGATCGCCGATCGCGCGATTTCACGCTCAACAGCCTGACCTACGCCATTCAGGAAATCGTCGCCTGCTTTCCGGTCTATCGGACCTACATCATTGGAGACGTAGAGGGTGTTCCTCCAAGAGACCGGAGCTTCATCTGGCAAGCCGTGACCAAGACCAAGCGAAGAAATCCGGCGTTAACCGGCCTCGTCTTTGATTTTGTTCGGGATCTTCTCTTGAAGACATCGGATCATGATGCAGTAGAGCGGGAAGAGCGATTGAGGTTTGTGACTAAGTTCCAGCAGACGACAAGCCCCGTAGCGGCCAAGGGAATCGAGGATACGGCTTTCTATCGATACCACCGGTTTGTGTCACTGAATGAAGTGGGGTCCGATCCACAGCAATTCGGTCTTACCCCATCGCTCCTGCATGATCAGATGAAGGTCCGGCAGCAGCGCTGGCCTGGCTCGCTGTCCGCCACCGCGACACACGATACGAAACGAGGGGAAGACGTTCGGGCAAGACTCAATGTGCTCTCGGAAATCCCCAAGCAATGGAAAAGTCATGTCACAGGCTGGCACAAGACGAACCGAAGCTGCAAAACCAAGGCAGCAGGAGAGCTGCTTCCTGGTCCCAACGAGGAATACCTCTTGTATCAGACGTTGATCGGAGCGTGGCCGTTCGAGAAGATGGACGATGACGCCTATGCCGTCTTTGTTGACCGCGTTCAAAGGTACATGAACAAGGCGGTCAAGGAGGCAAAGGAACATACCAGCTGGATCAGTCCGGATGCTGAGTATGAAGATGCGGTGCGGCAATTTATCGCTCGAGTGCTGGATCGATCCAAGGCGAACACCTTTGGGGACGATTTTCTTCCGTTTCAGGATTGGGTGGCTCAGTACGGAATCTACAACTCCTTGTCCCAATTACTGGTGAAGATGACGGCGCCTGGCGTGCCAGATTTCTACCAGGGCACGGAACT
>JAOUHD010000176.1 GCA_029865345.1 Nitrospira sp. | reverse complement strand
CTGTACGAGCGCGCCATGGCGAAGGTCACCGATCTCTACGAGGTCGAGGCCTACGCCCAGACACTCAAAACGCGAGAACTTGAGATCCACAATGCGAAGGCGATCGCATTGGAAAAGGTACGGGAGGTGGTTGGAACGCCGGTGGCCGATCTGGCTCGGCTCACGAAAGAGGAGTTGCCGCCGGTACCCGGACAGTCTGACCAGTGGGTGGCCGACGCGGTCACGCGTCATCCGGCGATCCGCGCGTTGCACCACGCGATGGACGCGTCCGCCAAAGCCATTGCCAGTCAGTGGGCCAACCATCTCCCCCAGTTGTCTCTGCAGATGGCCGGTATTTATGCCAAGAATGGCGGGTTCGATAACCGGCAGCTGGACCCCTACACAGTCGGGAGCTTGGGATTGCAGCTCAATGTGCCCTTATTTTCCGGTGGCAGCATGAAAGCCGGAGAACGCGAAGCCGTCGCCCGCTTTGAAATGGTGAAGTACAAGCGTATGGAAAAGCAACGTGAGATCGAACGGGAGACGCGGACGGCGTATCTGAATGCCAAAACGGGATACTCACGCATTGCCTCGACGGCGCGCGAGGTGGAGGCCCGCGTCAGGGCCCGGGATGGCCAGCAACGGGGCTACGAGTTGGGCGCAGCAACGATCGTGGCGCTGCTGGAAGCTAAAAAGAATCTCCTCAAATCCCGGTTTGCCCATGCCAGGGCTCGCTACGACTATATCCGATCCGTGGTGGCCTTACGCGTTTGGGGCGGGACCCTCACCCGGACGGATCTGGAGGAACTCAACAGTTGGCTGGCACGGTCCTGATGGCCGACCATCAGGACGTGGCCAAGCGATCAGCAACTCCGCGTGCACCTCACATCAAAAAGATGTACGAACCGCCGAGCAGGTGTTTAAAAATGATTGTGGCACTTTCACCAGCGTCGCTTCACCAGAATCTACAATAATGGCTTCGCGAATAGACCCCACCGACTTTCTCCCCGGAAAGTAGCATGCCCTGCAAGTGGACAGAACAAGAAGAGCCACACGACTTTTCGGTCATCAAGCTCGCTTCCTAACCCGACAGACATCCACGCCGAACTTGCCCAGACCCAGAGCTTTTATGATATCCCCACGAAGACCGTCGCCTTTACTCCTGGCATCGCCCCACAGTCCCCTACTTCTGGTGAATGCACAATACAAGACCTAACCCTCATGAGTTGTTTGGAGCCGAACCTCTTGCAGTTTAGCTGTTCCATCGTGTGTGGTTCCCTCACATCTTCTTCACGCCATCTCTCAAGCCTGCGATCGAAACGACCGACATACTTGAAGAGAACCATCGACGGTAACGCTCCAGGAACACACCGCCAGAACAAGGGGGCCATAGTGACGAACGCACAACTCGACCAGACCTGTATCAACACGATCCGTACCCTTTCGATGGATGCCGTGCAGCAAGCCAATTCAGGCCACCCAGGAACACCGATGGCCATGGCTCCGGTGGCCTACTGTCTCTGGCAGCGAATCCTACGATTTGATCCGAACGATCCCATTTGGCCGAACCGGGACCGGTTCGTGCTGTCGATGGGGCACGCCTCCATGCTCCTCTATTCACTGCTGCATTTGACCGGAGTGAAGGCGGTCAATCCCCAATACGAACGGCTGGGCGAGTTCTCAGTACAACTGGACGACCTCAAACACTTTCGCCAGCTCAACAGCAAATGTGCAGGCCACCCGGAATACCGCTGGACTTCCGGCGTGGAGACCACGACCGGTCCGCTCGGGCAAGGGGTTGCCACCAGCGTCGGGATGGCGATCGCTGCCCAGTGGCAAGCCCAGTACTTCAATCGCCCAGGGTTCCACATGTTTGACTACAACGTCTACGCGCTGTGTGGAGACGGCTGCATGATGGAAGGCGTCACAGGAGAAGCGGCGTCCCTGGCGGCGCATTTGAAGCTGTCCAACCTCTGCTGGATCTACGACAACAACAAGATCACGATCGAAGGACACACGGACTGGGCCTTCAGTGAAGACGTGGCCACCCGGTTCATCGGATACGGATGGAATGTCACCCGGGTCGGCGACGCCAACGATCTCGACATGCTCGAACGAGCCTTGACCGCGTTTAAAAAGGAAGCGGATCGCCCGACGCTGATCATCGTCGATAGCCATATCGCCTATGGTTCCCCCAACAAACAAGATACCCATGCCGCACACGGCGAACCGCTGGGCGAAGAAGAAATTCGGCTGACCAAACGGAACTACGGCTGGCCGGAACAGGAAAAATTCCTCGTACCAAGCGGCGTCCGCGAACATTTCCAGGAGGGCATGGGACAGCGTGGGTGCGAGGCGCGCGCGGCCTGGATGGCCAAGTTTGAAGACTATGAGCGGCAATTCCCTCAGCTCGCCGATCACCTCTCTCACATGCAACAACGCCAACTGCCTGAGGGGTGGGACAAGGATCTTCCGGTATTCTCTCCCGATGCCAAAGGAGTGGCCGGCCGCGATGCCTCGAGTAAGGTGCTCAACGTCCTGGCGAAAAACGTCCCGTGGCTCTTAGGAGGGTCGGCGGACCTGGCCCCATCAACAAAGACCCGCTTGACCTTCGAGGGAGCCGGCGATTTCACCGCCACGAGCCGCGGTGGCCGCAACCTCCACTTCGGCGTTCGGGAACATGCGATGGGATCCGTGTTAAACGGGCTCTCGCTCTCTAAAGTGCGCCCTTATGGCTCCGGCTTCCTAATTTTTAGCGATTACAGCCGAGGCGCGATCCGATTGAGCGCGCTGATGGAAATCCCCGTCATCCACATTTTCACGCATGATTCGATCGGGGTTGGCGAGGATGGCCCCACGCACCAGCCAATCGAGCAACTGGCCTCGCTGCGGGCCGTTCCGAATCTCATCGTCATTCGGCCTGCCGATGCGAACGAAGTGTCCGAAGCTTGGCGAGTCATCATGCAGATGCAGCACGAGCCTGTGGCGTTGATCCTGACCCGCCAGGCCCTCCCGACCATCGACCGGATCAAATATGCCGCCGCATCCGGAGTCGCGAAAGGCGCCTACGTGTTGGCCGACGTGCCAGGAGGAAAACCGGACGTGCTGCTCCTCGCCAGTGGCAGTGAAGTCTCACTCTGCCTTGAGGCAGCGGAGCAGTTGAAGGCAAAAGGAATCAAGGCCCGCGTGGTGAGCATGCCCTCCTGGGAGCTGTTCGAGCACCAGCCGCAGGCCTATCGCGACAGCGTGCTTCCTCCAGCCGTCACGGCACGGGTCTGCATCGAACAGGCCTCCACGTTTGGGTGGGCTCGCTATGCGGGGCTGACAGGCGAGATCATCGGCATGAAATCGTTTGGCGCATCGGCTCCCCTCAAGGAGCTCCAAAAGAAATTCGGGTTCACCGTAGACAGCGTCGTGGCCGCAGCAACAAGGCAGATTCAGAAGCCCGCAAAAGCCGCCTGATGTTCCAAAGGGGTTGCCTGCTCTCCCGGGCAACCTCTTTCATCTCAACACCTATGAAGCACCGACAAAGCAGACTGCGGCATCGTCAATTGAACAGAGTCGTCGTCACATCTCGCGGAGAAGACCAATAGATTCAGGGTAGAGCCGACCAAGTACAATCGTCCAGACAAACTTTTTTCGACTACAGACTCCCGACCGCTTTATTTCGTCTTCGGTGTTTACGTCGAACTGTATCAGTGCCACCCTGCCAAATAGACCTAACTGTTAGTAGGTCTTCTTCTCCGTTGCTAATTAGGTCTCCTTAGGAGCTATCATGCGAATAGTAGAAACAACACTGCTCGCGTTTTTCGGCAAAGAGCAAGCCAGGAAAGGAGAGTGTATGCTCACAGCCAAAAGCCAACTTGCCCAGGACACAGTGGCCGCGATGGTGTTTGTCCTCGCTCTTGGCTCTCTCTCGATGATCTGGCCCGGCATCATTGCTCTCAGCTTCGGTCTCTTTCTGCTGCTCCAATCGCTCGGGTTCGGACAGGAGATCACGATGCTGTCGTTGACCGAGGTCTCTAATTTACCGATTGACCTCGCCTCTTTTCAACGATCCGGCTCTCCGTCGATTCTTTCATAGCATCCGAGTAGGGCCACGTCTTGCACTCCTACATCGATCGACTTCTCGTCTCGTGATAGCCAATGAGGGCCAAGTCTTGCAATCCAACATTGCTGAAAGCGGGTGGCTGAAGTCCCAGTTGGTGGTCTTTTGCGATCAGCCGAAGGCTCACAACAGTGCCTATCGATCAACCCGCTCACTAAAACCGACTTCCTCCTGAACATTGCATGGCCTGATACATATCAACAGGTCTTCCAGTCGATAAACTCGCCGCAGATGCGGCCGCACAACTAGCCAGCGTACCCTTTCGCACTTCAACCTCCATAATAGCCTTCTCCGGAAGCCCTGCCCCATCGGCCACACGCTTGGGCATCAGAATCACGAGGCTATTTCCCCATTTCTGTGCGGTCGTTTTCATCGTTCCACTCCTCCGTCCTCCGCGTAGATACCATGACGAACCCCGGGTGAGTCAAAAAGGATGGGCGAATAAGCGCGGCGAGCGTGGCAAGAAACAGCTCCTGATGCCAGCGTTCTAAGTCCGCGCCAATGGGCAGCGAGGAATCCAGCGAGAAAGAGCACGTAGCGCGTGAGGTGATGGCAAAGGAGCACACATTGTCGTCGATCCAGCAGAAGCACATGCCCATGCCACTCACCCACGTGGCTTCTCTGGTTAATGCTTGATTGCAGGAACAAAGTCAGTTTCACGCTGTTTGATGCTCACCTGCTCCTATTCCATATCCGTTCGTATGGATGTCAGACCAAATCTGCACAAAACATTTTCGAACGACGGCTTACCGTGTAGCTGGGTCTTAATGTCGAAGGGGTGAAAACCGAGGAATGTTTTTGCAATCCAACATTCCTGAAAACAGGCGGCTGAATTATTTATCGTGCTCAGCTGAAAAAACATGCCAGGGAGTCGGTGTCGATCTCTTGCACCTGCTCTTCCTTACATCTCGTCTTCCCTGGAGACGGATTAAGTCAGCTTTGCTACCTCTTTTCCATTAATTTCTCGGTATAGCCACTGCCTCACGCTGCCTGCGAAGCAGCCCTCTCCAGCAGCTCATGAATCAAGGTCTGGTATGGCTTTCCCCGCTTTGCGGCCATCTGTCGCAAAGGAGCAAGGAGCCGCGAAGACAGCCGGATCGCAATTAATTGCTTCGCCATCCCCGTAGCGGGTCGCCCAATCCAACGCATTCGCTTCAGTTGTTCATCCGACAGCTCAGGGATATCTGAAAAATCAATGGCTGAGTCCGGAATATGCTTTCCGCTCCTTAGGGCTTGCTTGCCGCGTACTGATGATGCGGATGGTTTCATTTTTTTCATAATCCGTCCTCCTCAGAGTGTAGACGACAAAGAGGATACGTCCTACTATGGACAGCGCGATGGGTTGACGGCGCTGTTCGTGTTGTGAATGGTCGCTATCCTCCCCATCCAAACCGTCTGGGTCAACGAATATTGTGGTGGCTTCTTCAAATGAGACCCCGTACTTCTCAAAATTCGCTATGGCTTTCTGGATGTCCTACTCAAACACCTAACGTATATACAGTAAATCAACCTCTCGCCACACTCAGGCAGCCCTGTCGTGCTTGCCGTCTGCGGATAAACCCATTCGACTTTATTCTGAACGTTGCCACAGGTTTCAAAAGAAAAGGCCCGCTAGATTGCTCTAGCGGGCCTTCGTTGTAACCCGGCAGCGTCCTACTTTCCCACTGCCTCGCGGCAGCAGTAACATCGGCCTTGGAGGGCTTAACTTCCGTGTTCGGTATGGGAACGGGTGGGGCCCCTCCGGTATGGCCACCGGGAACACTCTTCACTAAATAGGCCTTGTGTGCTTTGGACTGAGTCTAAAGCTAATAGCTCAGAGCTCAGAAATTTTTCAGCACTCCACAATACGTTCTGCGTATCGTGGTGAGACCATGTCTATCAGGAGCAAAGGATGTTAAACCGCACGACCGATTAGTACTGGTTAGCTACAGCGCTCACACGCCTTCCACACCCAGCCTATCAAACTCGTGGTCTACGAGTGGTCTTTAGGTAGCATACTGCTACGGGAGAGCTTATCTTGAGGCACGCTTCTCGCTTAGATGCTTTCAGCGATTATCGCTACCGGACATAGCTACCCGGCGCTGCCGTTGGCACGACAACCGGCACACTAGAGGTCCGTCCTTCACAGTCCTCTCGTACTAGTGAAAGCCCCTCTCAACTCTCCTCCGCCCACAACAGATAGGGACCGAACTGTCTCACGACGTTCTGAACCCAACTCTC
>JAOUHD010000175.1 GCA_029865345.1 Nitrospira sp. | reverse complement strand
GTGCTGGTTCTCTTCTTCATGGGGGCCTAGCCTTTCCCCTCCGCTTCAACGGAGGCGTGGTTGGTTGATGTCCAACCGAAAGGGTACGCCGCCTTCATCCTATTTCCACACCTAAAGATGATACCTCGTGAATGGCACGTCATCCATCACCACATGAACATTGGCTTACGTACGGAAGAGCGTGCGCAACGGCTATAGGATCAAATGAAAGGGAATGTTCAAACAGGAATCCGCTTTGCAGGAAGTAAGAACATCCATTGAGTCTGCTACGTGGCGAATCACAAACTGTCAAAGACTTCTTCCACGCTTGGTTGTGGGCCCTCTCACTAAGCGTCGGCAGATTCAGATTTTTCTTGAGTCCGTTCAGAACGGATAACCCAATCGCGTAAGCAGCGGTAGCCGTGCTGCTACACTTACCTCAGCGCAGGAAGAGGTTCATGTTTTGGTACGCACCCGTACGGAATGGGAAAAGGAGTACAGGTTATGACCGTCACAACCCGTCATGTTTCGCAGATCACCAATTCTGTGTGTTTGGCCGTCGCCGTTGTCATGATGGTCGCCTGTTCTGGTGGGTATTATACGGCCAATGTGAACGGCGGGAAGAAGGTCTATCGGGTCGATGAACAGGGCGCCAAGACGCTGGTGTATGAAACCGCCCAGAACGGCAATACCACCATCCATGATGCCGACGATCCAAGGGCGAAGCAGCAGGCTGCCGCGCAAGAGATCGCAGAACAACTCAGTGCGAAGCGCGCTGACCAACCTGAACAATCGAGCCAGACGCTTAAACGGCAACCGACCCATCCTATTTATGTCAGTCTTGCCCAGCCGGTACTGGATACGCAAATGGAGAAGGCGGAGCGATCCAAAGGGGCAGTAGCGGAGCAGATTCGAAGTGAGTTAGAGGCAGATCCCATCATCAAGCTCATTGAAGAGAATCACAGTCGGTCCGGTTTGTTACGGTGGCATGGTGTGGCGAGCGCCGATGTCGAAGTGTCTCCGAAGGTTTCGCTGAAGGAAGCCTATGGAATCGACCGGAAAACTGGAAAACCAAGTAAGATGCTGGCAGTCGTCTTTGAAGCGACGATCACGACGCAGGTCCCACCGGCAACGTACAATGTCTCAGAGTCAGGCCATGTCTTGAAAAACCTGGAGGTCTCTAAACGCTTCGCCAAGCAGGTCAGGCAAGTTATCCTGGAGAAAATTGCCCCCACAATTCCGGCTCACTGAATCTATGACTCCGCCTTAAGCTCAAGAAAACTCATCGATTCAGCTGCTATATTTTCTGGGACTCACCGGTCATCCATGTAATAATGCCGACCGTTTCAGAGTGAGCACCCCATGGCAAAGCGACAACCAGCTGACTCTCGAATCACCATCGCGGATACGTCGCAGGGGCTCCGCATCGTCATGCCTTGCAGACGCAGTTGGTTAGTGATTTGCTTTCTGGGTTTTTGGATCTGTGGCTGGGGGGTGGGTGAAATCATGGTCACCCGTCAGTTACTGAACGGGGACGCTCCGCCGGGGGGAGAAGTCTTCATGCTGACATGGCTTGGGGTCTGGACGGTCGGAGGTGTGTTCGCCATCTATGCCTGGTTGTGGCAGATGATGGGGAAGGAAATTCTCACGGTGCAGGGGCAAACGTTCACGACGCGACGCAACATAGGGGAATTCGGTTTTGACAAGGAATATGATCTCGTCCAGATGCGCGATGTACGGGTGGGAGACCTTGGCGTCAATCCATTTGATTTTTCATCGAGTCTCCAACTATGGGGAATTGGTGGTGGAGTGATCGTCTTTGATTATGGGGCAAGAACCCATCGATTCGGGGTAGGCCTTGATGAAGCAGAAGCGAAACAGATCGTGACGGCCGTCAAACAACGCTCCCGTATTCCAGAGAGCACGAGGACGTAGTTGCTCAGATCGAGCCTGCCGCGAGACGGCTGAGTTCTCGTAGGAGACTAGCCCTGCTACGGGCAAGGATGGCGGTGGTTTACACGCTGTGGGTTTTGGCACGCGCCATCATTTTGCAGTAAGAGCAGACGTCGGCAGTGGTAGGCTGTTGGCAGACGGAGCAGGGATGCAGCATGGCCTGGTCTTTCTCGGCCATCGTAGTCGAAGAGGCTTCGGGCTTGCGCTGTTTATCAAGAAAACCACAGTAGAAGGCCTGCTTGGTGCCTGGGGATTCCGTCTCAAGCCGATTCAGCACTTCTTTATAGAGAAGGGTTCGCGCGCCTTTTGCCATCGGACACTCTTCCACGATGTAGTCAATGCGGTTGAGCACCGAATAGGCAGCCAATTCGCGCTCAGATAGACGAAAGAGCGGTTTCACTTTCTTGGCAAACCCGTCGAGAGAGGCCGGCAGGCTGGGGGATTGCTTATCTAAATACTCCTCTTGCCAGCGCAGCACGTTGCCCAGCAGGCGGGCCGCTTCATCATCGAGATTGTGGCCGGTCGCCATCACATCGTACTTGTGTGCCAGCGCCACGCGATTGAACTGGTAGCGTTTGATGGTGCCACATGTACTACAGGTCGGACGGTGAATCAGCATGGCTAGTTCCTTGATCCCGGCGCCTGCTTCCTGTTCCACAGTGTGGACATGCAGAACTGCGCCATGCGGGGCGGCCACGGTTTCAGAAAAATTCACCACTTTGGCATGGGACACGTCCGAGTACCCACCGATGCCGAGGTTCACATAGAGCGCGTCGGCTTTGTAGCCCATCTTGAGGAGAATATCCCAGAGGGCCAGGCTATCTTTCCCGCCTGAGACCGCAACCAGGATCCGATCATCTTTTCCGAACATCTTTTCAGACTTGATGGCCCGGCTGACCTGGTCATGCGCATAGATATTGAAACAGCCTTTGCAGAAGGCAGCATTATGGCGGGGCAGGTCGATCACTGCTCGGATTTTGCATTTAGTACAGTTCATTCGTGACTCGTGAAGCGTGGAGAGCCGCCGGAGATGACCGGACGGATTTCGATCTGGTCCTGGTCGTAGAGCATCTCGTCTTCGGTTACGAGTTCATCGCCGCGTATGATCAGATGCGCTTCGACCACGAGATTGAGTTCTTTGAAGAGGTCTTTTGCCTTCTTCGGGCCTTTGATCTCAATGGTTCGTGCGGGATGGCTGAGTTGAACCTGCATGCCGCGATCATATGCTGCGGATGCACAAAGGGGCAAGGGGCCTTCTCTGTGCAGGGGAGAGTGCAGTGTGTTGTGAGCGAACGAGCCAGTTTTGTCGATCATTGTAAGAAGGAGTATTGACGTCCGACCAACAGGCAATCGTGGGGTGGCCAATGAACTCAAGGTTCTATTGAGCCATGCAGCATTGTGATGTGCTGATGGCGAAGCTCGCTGAACCAGTGCATGTGCACTGGCCTGAGTACCTGATGGAAGCGGCTGGGCTTGGGCTCTTCATGATCTCCGCTGCAGTTGTAACGGCCACGCTTGAGTATCCGCATTCGCCCCTTCACTACCTATTCCCTGATGCGACAGTGCGACGGATTCTGATCGGGCTGGCCATGGGGCTCACGGCCATCGGGCTGATCTATTCGCCTTGGGGGAAACGCTCAGGAGCCCATCTGAACCCGGCGGTTACCGTGACGTTCTTCCGCCTTTGGAAGATGAAGGGTGGAGATGCTTTCTGGTATGTCGCGTCGCAGTTCGTCGGCGGAACGATTGGACTGTGGCTAGCGGCCCAGATCCTGGGTCTGGCGATTGAGCATCCCGCCGTCAACTATGTCGTGACGGTGCCGGGACCACAAGGAACGGCGATTGCGTTTGCTGCTGAGGTGATCATCTCGTTCGGGCTCATGCTGGTTGTGCTGGTTGTCTCGAACCGGCCGTCAATCAACCGATGGACCGGTGTCTTCGCAGGAGCCCTCGTGGCGACATACATTGCGGCAGAGGCGCCTCTGTCCGGTATGAGCATGAATCCAGCACGCACCTTTGCTTCTGCACTTCCAGCACAGCTCTGGACCGACTATTGGCTCTATCTCATCGCACCGCTCAGTGGAATGTTGTTGGCGGCTGAATATTATGTGCAAACCAACGGCATCCACCAGGTCCTCTGTGCCAAACTTCATCATCACAATAACAGTCGCTGCATTTTTCACTGTCGCTACATGGCTTGAAGGCTGCGTCATTCCTCAACCGTCATTGGTCATTTGTGAAACATGCCTTCGAGCCGTACGTGTGTCCTCTGACGCTTGTGCGATCAGCCATACGTTCCGTGAATGTATGTAAGGACTGGAGCCTCCACACGACTGATGCGCAGATGCGGAATTCAAAGTGCTGAAGTCAGTCAGCCCCGCGGATACTCACACAACAAGGAGGCATTATGAGCTCGAAGGGTTGGTTCAAGATGGGATTTCTGTCTATAGTTGCTGCGACTGGATTGTTATTCGCATCAACCGGGTTCGCGGCTGATGCACATACGACGAGTAAGTTTGAAGGCGTGAAGGCCAACAGCGGGACGGCGTCGCATGGCCGCTCCGGCAACAACGACACGTTGACCTGGTCGGAGGAGTTCAAGATTCCTGAAACCCCCGCGCCACACTGGCAGGTGGTGGATACCAAGGGCAACGTGTATCTCTTGAATCGCCTAGTTATCAAAGGCGACAAGCAGAACCGGACCATAACCTTGCCGGTCCAGATCAACGACGTAGCCAAGGTCCAAATCTGGTGTGCCTATGCGGAAGTGCTGCTCGGCGAAGCATCCTTTGCTAAGCCGATCGTGACAGCCTCCGGCGAAACTCGTAGCAATGGCATGAAGGCCGACAGCGGCATGAAGCACGATAGCATGGCAATGAGTCGTTAAGAACAGGCAATCATCGGTCGGCAGTCAGCTCTCGGCTTCTTCGGAGGTACGAGGCTGGCTGCTGACGACCGGTGGCTGAAAGCAGAGGAGACAGCGATGATTAGAAAGATTGTGGCGGCTGCACAGAATACAGAATAACTTATCGTCGCACGCTGTAAAAAGTCGGTCTACTCGCTTCTAGTCTAGGGTGTATACCGCAAAGATCCTGTAGGGGCCAGGCTCTGAATCCTTGAACCTTCCCGTTTCGACAAGCTGCTTTGCGGTCTCGAAATCGTGGAGCAGGCAATGTGAATTGGTCTGAATCTCGTCAGCGAGAGAGTTGCACGAAAGCGGTGAGCACTCTGGGGCGTTTTCCTGTGAGCTGCTTACGACATCAAATCCTGCAAGGATCTTTTTCTCCGGCATGCGGACGTTGGTGGGAAATGACTGTTCTCTCTCGTACGGACGCCATTGTTCTTTTCCGTCATCGAATTCCTGTTCGTAGGCTTCGTAATAGAACATCGTCATCCCAGCAAGATCGATCGAGTGCTCCTGTGCTACCTGTTCAATGATGTCGGGAGAGTCGAAGAACCAGTAGCCGTTGTGTTTCCAGAACTGAATATAGTCGGCAAAGTCTTTGGAGATACATCCGCTCACCGAGTAGATATCTTCAACCCTGTTGGCCTTGAGCCAGCCAGGTTTGTTCACCACCTTCTTAGCCATATACCCAGCAGGAATCGTCATGGTTCATTCAACTGCCGCGCGCCGCAAAACGGCGTTATCGAATCAGCCTGTCATATTCCGCATGGGTGCCGATCCAGAACCATACGATGCCGTCGGGTGCATCCACACCAATAGCTCGATAGTTGAGGCTGACGCGAGCCGACGAGAAACGCCCCACCTTCTTGAAATGTAACGAAGGATGCTGCGGGTTTGTCTTCAGAAGTTCGAATGCTTTGTCGGCTTGTTCACGGAGCGGAGCAGGAAGGGAGTTGTAGCAAGTCCAGAAATCAGGTGAGGCGTGATGGATCAAAGTTTGGTGGACTGACCGGAGGTGTGTGCACGAAGCGCCTTGTTGGCCAGCGCATCAAGCTTGCCAGCATTTACATCGATCTCGAATTGACGATCCCAGGCATCAGCATCGAACGCGGCATACCAAGAGCGGAACGCCGCAAGCTCCTCGGGCGAAAGCTTCTCAATCTGTTGTTCGATAGCTTCGACTTTGCTCATGTATCACCGGTTGGCAAGTATACCAGCCTCAGGAACGCGTGTCAGCCAGTCACAGATGGTCGCAGCGCACTGCGGAACAGGCATACACTCTTTTTCATTTTCAGGGTGACAAAAACCTGTCAATTTCGGCGACCAATGCTCTTAGGTCAGGAAATCTGGATGGCAAATCCAACCAAACCCGCTCGTAGTCTAACACCGAAATCGTCCTTTGGACTATTGCTGCGTTCTTGTTATATGTCTGGCCGACAAGGCGATAACACTGCTTTAGGTCTTCTGCAGGGTG
>JAOUHD010000174.1 GCA_029865345.1 Nitrospira sp. | reverse complement strand
GCGCGGTATATCCACCTCCACGTGCCCTGTCCACTCGGGTGGGGATCGGACCCAGCACACACCATGAAGGTTGCCAGAATGGCAGTGGAATCCGGCTTGTTTCCCTTGTTCGAAGCGCGATCGGGTGCGGTGGTCGATCGGACGAAGATCCGGCGGAAGGTTCCGGTGGAACGGTACCTCGAACTCCAAACCAGATTCAGTCATCTGTTCAAACCGAGCAGGAATGATGAGGCGATCGCCGCCGTACAAGCCATCGCCGATGAGAACATCGCCATGTACGGATTGCTCGAGGACAGCAACCCATGAATCATAAACCCTTCGCCATCACGCTCGATCCGAACAGCAGCCTCGCCAACCATACGGGAAACTGGCGCACGATGAAGCCGGTCTATGTCGACCGGCTGCCGCCGTGCAACCACGCCTGCCCGGCCGGGGAGAACATCCAGGCCTGGCTCTATCTCGCGGAAGAGAAGGACTATGAAGCCGCGTGGCGACGGCTCATGGAAGACAATCCCATGCCGGCGATTCACGGCCGTGTCTGCTATCACCCCTGTGAGACGGCGTGCAATCGTGGACAGTTGGATGAAGCCGTGAGCATCCGCGCCGTTGAGCGGTTCCTGGGCGATCTGGCGATCAAGGAAGGATGGCGGGTGCCCTGTGCTCCGTCAACGGGGAAGAAGGTCTTGATCGTGGGCGCGGGACCCAGCGGCCTGTCGGCTGCCTATCACCTGACCAGGATGGGCTATGCGGTCACGATCTATGAAGCGGCCGAGAAGGTCGGTGGCATGATGCGGTACGGCATTCCTGCCTACCGGTTGCCGCGCGACGTTGTCGATGCGGAAGCGGCTCGACTCGAAACTATGGGCGTCACGATCCGGGTCAATGCCAGAGTCGAGGATCTCGATGCGGCGATTCAGGAAGGTGGATTCCACGCGACGTTTCTTGCGGTCGGGGCCCATCTCGCCAGGCGCATCGACATTCCTGGTTTCGATGCCAAGCGATTGCTCGATGCCGCGACGTTCCTGCGCAGCATGGCAAGCGCTTCTGCGATCAAACTCGGGCGGCGTGTGGCGGTGTATGGCGGAGGCAACACGGCAATCGACGTGGCCCGCACTGCCGAGCGTCTTGGCGCGGAGCCGGTCATCATCTACCGCCGTGACGAGGCCCACGCCCCTTCGTTCAAGGAGGAGATTGCCGAAGCGCGTGAAGAAGGCGTGCAGTTCCAGTGGCTGCGTCGCATTGCCAAAGCCGACGAGGCCGAGCTGACGGTGGAAGTGATGGAATTGGACGAGCATGGCACGCCGAGACCCACCAGCCGCTTTGAAACCATTGAAGCCGATACGGTGGTGTTGGCGTTAGGGCAGAAGGCGGATACCGGGTTCTTGCGGAACATGACGGGAGCTTGTCTGCGGGACGACGGCACCGTCGAGGTTGACGAGCAGATGATGACCGGCCATCCAGGCCTGTTTGCCGGCGGCGACATGGTTCCTGGCGAGCAGTCGGTGAGCATGGCGACCGGCCACGGGAAACTGGCTGCGCGCCACATCGACGCCTATCTGCGCGGGATCCGATACGTCAAGTCTCCGTCGCATCCGCTTGCGACGTTCGATCGGTTGAACCCCTGGTACTACACCGACGCGGAACAGTCCAAACAACCGGTGCTGGCACTCGCCAGGCGGCGGGCGAGCTTCGAAGAAATGATCGGAGGGTTGGATCCCGACACCGCCCTGCTGGAGGCGCGCCGGTGCCTGTCTTGCGGTAATTGCTTCGAATGCGACAACTGCTACGCCGTCTGTCCGGACAATGCCGTGATCAAACTGGGAACAGGCAACCGGTTCGAGATCAATTACGACTACTGTAAAGGCTGCGGCCTCTGCGCAGAGGAATGTCCCTGCGGCGCGATCGACATGGTGAAGGAAGTGAAATAGCACAGAAGGGAGAGACACATGAGCACCAGAAAAGGCAAACGCTACACGACGTCCTACAAGGAAAAGCAGCATCCCAAGCAGGATCCCTATGCGATGCTCAAAGCGCCGAAAGGGCCGGCCATCTGCCGGAAATGTCTGGCGATTTATGCAGACAAGCGGTGGCACTTCGATGCGGTCGAAGCCCCCAAGCTGGCAGCGTCCCTTCGCACGAAGAAGCTCGTCTGTCCCGCCTGTCAGAAAACCAGGGACGACTATCCCGAAGGGATCGTGACCTTGAAGTGGTCGCATCTCCCTGACTATGAGAAGGAGATCAGGGGATTGATCGCCAATGTGGAAACGCGCGCCGTGGCGATCAATCCGCTCGATCGAGTGATGAAGATTGTCAGGCGCAAGAAAGAGTTGGAAGTGCAGACGACCAATGATCGGTTGGCTCAACGTCTCGGACGTGCGCTGGTGCGATCGTACAAAGGGACGGCCGCCTACAAGTGGGCCCATCGCGACATGATGGTCCGGGTGACGTGGGAGGGACCGGAGGCGAAAGCAAAACCAAAGGCGGCTCGTCATAAGGGGTAGTGACCAATGATATTCGGCCTGATCCGAAGGCGCAGGTCTATGAAACTCGACGTCAAGGCTTGTGCGCTGGCGTGCGGATTGATCTGGGGATTTGGACTGTTCGTGCTCACCTGGTGGATTATCGCGTTTGACGGTCTGACAGGTGAACCGACATTCATCCGCCCCTCGAAACCCTCGACGCCTACTGCGATCGCGGCGATCAGAACGCGCGCCTCGAACAGGATGTCGAGGGAGCCTGTCTCGTATTAGAATGATTGCCGAAACTGGACATCGACATCGACAAGGTGACGCGGGAACTGGAAGACGAGGGCGTCGTGAAGTTCCACAAGCCCTTCGACAACATATTGCAGACCTTGGCGAACTCATCGCCGCGCAGATGAGGAGAGAGCAGTGAACATCAGTCTTCGCGCAGGGAAGTCAGCAGACCCCTCAATGCTAGTGAACGCGCCCAAACTCGTCGCGGCCTATCATACCCAGGTGCCTGACCTTTCGGTCCCGGAACAGCGGGTAGCCTTCAGCATCTCGGGACATCGTGGGTCCGCATTCGACACGGCGTTCAATGAATGGCACATCCTCGCCATCAGTCAGGCCATTTGTCTGTACCGGAAGCAGCAGAAGAGCGATGGCCCGCTGTTCTTCGGCATGGACACGCACGCCCTCTCCGTACCGGCGCTGGCCAGTGCGCTGGAGGTGCTGGCGGCCAATGGCGTGAACGTCATGCTCGCGGAGGGGGATGAATATACGCCTACCCCTGCCGTCTCCCACGCGATCCTCGCCTACAACCGCGGACGCACGACAGGACTCGCGGACGGCATCGTCATCACGCCTTCGCATAATCCGCCCCATGATGGCGGCTTTAAATACACCCCCCTCAATCCGGCGTACCGAGCTGGCTGGCGAAACAATTGAAACCGTTCTCACCCAGGCGCCGGGCAACGACGCGCCCATCGGCGAGGTCAAGGTGATGACGAATAGCGGATGGTTTGCCGCGCGCTCGTCCGGAACAGAGGACATCTACAAAATTTATGCAGAGAGCTTCCGCGGACCCAACCATCTGCGGCGCATTCTGGAGGAAGCCCAGATCATTGTCGATAAGGTGTTGGCGACGGCCCAGCAGGATCCAAGGACTTCGTCCGTGCCAACAGAGAAGGAACGACCATGAGCACACACGCGCGTGTCAGCCATCCCATCTATAATCTACTCCCCACGGACATCGAGGGATTCAATTCCCTGGCTGAGCTGGCGCTGGATTTGCGTTCGTCGTGGAATCATGCCACCGACGATGTGTGGCGGCAGCTGGATCCTGTACTGTGGAAACTCACGCATAACCCGTGGGTGGTCCTGCAGACGGTCTCGCGGGATCGGATCGAGTGCGTGTTAGATGATCCTGCGTTCTGTAAGCACGTTGACGATCTGGTACAAACCAGGCGCGATGCGGCGGCGGCGCCCGCGTGGTTTCAGCACACCTACCCACAATCTCCGCTGACCTGCGTGGCGTATTTCAGCATGGAATTTATGTTGAGCGAAGCGTTGCCCATCTACTCGGGTGGGCTGGGCAATGTCGCCGGTGATCAGCTCAAGGCCACCAGCGATTTGGGCGTGCCTGTGGTCGGCGTGGGGTTGCTGTACCAGCAAGGGTATTTTCGTCAAGTGATCGGCAAGGATGGCGCACAAGAAGCCCTCTTCCCATATAACGATCCCGGACAGTTGCCGATCACGCCGTTGCGTCAAGCAAATGGTGAATGGTTGCGGTTAGAGATCGCCCTACCGGGGTACTCGGTGTGGCTGCGCGCCTGGCAGGTCCGGGTCGGCCGAGTGAAGCTGTATCTGCTGGACAGCAATGACGCGGCGAACTTCCCTGCGCATCGAGGCATTGCCAGCGAACTCTATGGCGGCGGGTCGGAGTTGCGCCTCAAACAGGAACTTCTCCTTGGGATCGGCGGGTGGCGACTACTCGCCGCGCTGGGCATCCAACCGGAAGTTTGCCATCTGAATGAAGGGCACGCGGCTTGTGTCGTCTTGGAACGCGCCCGCAGTTTTATGGAAGAGACCGGGCAGCCCTTCGACGTTGCGCTAGCCGTCACGCGAGCGGGGAACCTCTTCACCACTCACACGGCAGTGGCCGCCGGCTTTGACCGGTTTGCGCCAACTCTCGTCGAGCAATACCTCGGTGGATATGCCGAGCAAAAACTCGGCATCCCACTCCATAAGTTGTTGGCCCTAGGCCGCCAGAACCCAACCGACTCATCGGAACCATTCAACATGGCCTTTTTGGCAATCCGTGGGAGTGGTGCGGTCAATGGCGTGAGTCGCTTGCATGGGAAAGTGAGCCGGCACCTCTTTGCGCCACTGTTCCCTCACTCGCCGCAGGACGAAATCCCGGTTGGACATGTGACCAACGGGGTCCATATGCCGACCTGGGATTCGGCGGCAGCCGACGAGCTGTGGACGAAGGCCTGTGGCAAAGGCCGCTGGCTCGGGACGACAGAACCTCTGGAGCAGAACATTCGCTGTGTCTCCGACGCCGAGCTCTGGGAATTTCGCCTCGCCGCCCGGCAGACTCTTGTTACATACGTCCGAGAACGGCTCTCCCGGCAACTGGCTGTCTCCGGCGCATCGTCCGAAACACTAGACGAGGCGCCCCATCTCTTCGATCCCAACGCCTTAACACTGGGCTTTGCACGCCGTTTCGCGACCTACAAGAGGCCCAACCTCTTGCTGCACAATCCAGCGCGATTGCTGCGCCTCCTGTCGAATCCTGAACGACCAGTGCAACTCATCATCGCTGGGAAGGCCCATCCAAAGGACCATGGGGGGCAGGCCTTGATTCAGGAATGGACCCAGTTCATCCGGCGGCCTGAGGTCCGACCGCATGTGATCTTCCTCGCCGACTACGACATGCATTTGACCGAGCAGATGGTGCAAGGCGTGGACGTCTGGCTGAATACACCACGGCGCCCCTGGGAGGCCTGTGGTACCAGCGGCATGAAGGTACTCGTGAATGGCGGCCTCAATCTCTCGGAATTAGACGGCTGGTGGGCTGAGGCGTACAGCCCTGAGGTGGGGTGGGCGTTGGGGGATGGTCAAGAGCATGGCGATGATCCAGCGTGGGATGCAATCGATGCCGAACGCCTCTATGACCTGCTTGAGCAAGAGGTGATCCCGGAATTTTATGCCCGAGACGAACAGGGCATTCCCACCGCATGGGTCAAACGGATGCGGGAGAGCATGGCACGGTTGACCCCGCGTTTCTCTACCAACCGCTCGGTGCGCGAATACACGGAACGACACTACCTCCCAGCTGCCGCTGCCTACCGTGAGCGAGCTGCCGAGAACGGTACGGTCGGCAGAGCAATGGTCAATTGGGAGCAGACCCTGAAACTGAAATGGGCCACACTCAGCTTCGGAGACATGACGGTTGAGACTCGTGGCGAGCAACACCTATTTAACGTTCAAGTTCGTCTCAATGATCTAGACCCGACGGCAGTGCGGGTCGAACTATATGCCAACGGAGTTAATGGGACTGCACCGGATCGAGTGGAGATGAAGCGCATGCGCCAGCTGGTCGACGGGTCGAACGTTTATCTGTACAGCGCGGCGGTATCAGCGGCTCGTTCAGCGGGGGACTATACGGCGCGAGTGATCCCACACCACGATGGTGTGGCGGTCCCCTTAGAAGTCGCTTCTATCCTCTGGCAGCGGTGAATGTCCCTTGAAGGGGAACAGCACGACGGAAGGCGAATGATGAAAGAGGCAAGAACTCAGAAAGGAATGCGACCGCCACCAGGCTGGATAAGATCCGTGCCAAGCCA
>JAOUHD010000173.1 GCA_029865345.1 Nitrospira sp. | reverse complement strand
CCAACAACTGTTTCTTTCTGACGGCTGTAAACTTGGCGACTTTGGCGGGATCAAAGCCATCAAAGGCCTTTCGATAGCCTTCCCGTCGTCGAAGAATTGTGTCCCAGGTGAGGCCAGCCTGCGCTCCCTCAAGCAATAACATTTCAAAAAGTCGGCGATCACTATGCACCGGCCTCCCCCACTCCCGGTCGTGATACCGAATCATATGGGGTTTGTCACCGGCCCAGGGGCATCGCGTCAGTGGTGTGTTTTCAAGAGGCATGACCCGACCTTGGTACCTGTTGATGGTCTTCAATCACCCGATGTCTACCATAGACGCTATCGCCGAAAAGCGTCCTTGCCTTTGATCACGTCCTCTAACATCTTGTCGGCTAGCTTTCCGGCCTTCCAGCGGCGATACCGTTGGTGAACCACCAGCCAAAGCACGACTCCACCGATTCCTATGAGAACTATCCAACCCGTATCGTCCATCGAGACACATTACCTGGCGTCGCCCGCCTGGGCACGCCGCGCCTATTGTCCGCCGGGGTCTTTTTGCAGGACAGCGCCAGGCGCGTGCGGGAGCGGCTTGGAGACCTTGAGCGGCGACGGGAATATGAACAGGATGTCGGAAGCGATTGCGTAGACGCGGCCGTCGGGTCCGATTGCCGGCGGTGATTTCCCGCCCCCGACCCAGTCGAACCTCTGCAACTCCAACTGCGCGTCGGCGTCGAAGGTGATGAAGGCGTCGGTTGTCGAGACGAAGACATGCGTGCGCGACGCCGCAGCCGAAGTATAGGACGCCGGAAGCGACGCTTGCGACACCACTTTGCCGTTGTTCAAGACCGCGAGCCCGGACGCGCCGACGACAACGGCGAAGCCGCTCACGGTGAGCGTCGCCGGTCCATACACTATGCCCGGGCTGCGGACAGGCGCCAGCTTGTTTGCATTGGGTCCGGCGAAGACGATTTCGCCGCCGCCGGTGCTGACAAGCGTGTGGCCGTCAGGCAGGACCATCGGCGCGGAAACGAACGATCGTCCGTCATCGCGTACCCGAAACGTCTCGGTCAGGCCGGCTGCGGAGGTCGCGGTGAATCCCCTGATGATGTGACGCTGGTCGCTGACGATGACATGCGGCGCGCCGCCGCCGGCGAACGTGAAGACACCGACGCCGGGCATGGGCGGGGGAGCTCCCGGATCCCGAGGCGGAATGTAGTCGCATTGGCCGAATCCGCAAATCACGCAATAGACGTAGCCTCCGGGGGGAATAAGGCAAAGAGCATCGAACGCGCTGATTCCCTTGCCATCGGCCGTTGCGCCGCCGGTTGCGGTCCCCGGCTGTCCGGCCACCAACTAATCGAGCACGACGCCCCCATTGGGCGAGAATCCGATAAGCCGCATTTCCACGCCGCTTATATTGCGATTCCTGTAGATCGCGGGTGTGAGAATGATCTCCTTCCCGCCTACGCTAACGATGTTGGGCGGTGCCGAGGTGGCGCCACGGAGGCCCGTCCGAGTCGGGAAGGGCGTCCGCGCCAGCAGGGCGCCTGTCGCGTTGAATGCATACAAGATTGATGCAATCTCTGTCTTTTTTACCCCCAACTTTATTTTGGTGATCTTCGACTTGGCTCCGATCACATAGACCGAACCATCCGCGCCGACGGCGGGCGAAGCGACGATCGATTCGTCCTTGTTGATGTCCCGACTCCAGAACGGCTTGCCGTCCGCATGCAGAGCAATAAGCTTTCCTTCCTGCGTGCCGAGATAGACGCTTCCATCGGGTGCGATGACAGGACCCGCGCCTAGTGCGAACGTGCCGAGGCTGGGAACACTGAGGGAGCCCCCGGCAGCTGGTTTCGTATCCACATCGGCGAACCCCCGATTGGCGGCGTCGCCATGGAAACGTTCCCAAGCGCCAATCGCCGGAGTTGTAACCTGCACGATTGCGGCACACATCGCGGCGACCGCAATTCGGACAAGTGGTCTGATCATTTGAATCTCCCCCGTGCCTTACAAATCGGCGAGAACGAATGCATAGCATCCTGTGCCGAACGATCCGGAATACCCCGAAGAGACGTATCGTCGGCTGTCGTACGCGTCCTCATTGTCAAACCATATCCTGCTCAACCAGCCAAGCGAGTTGCCGAACGGATGATAAAGCCCGCATATAACTATTGAGCAGGTTGGTCAGCCTAGCCTATCCGTGCCTACGGGCTTCTTCGTTCAGGCCAATCCTAGTACAAGCTTTTTCAATGCTTAGCAAGAAAAGTTTTAGCCCTTCGGAGTATGGCAAACACTGCACATCTGGTCAGTCTATCCCGGCGTGCCTTTACTTCAACATTCCACAGCGACAGTTGAGTCGGGTCTTGAACTGTGCACGGCTAAAAAGTGCTAACTCGACCTTGCATCCATCCTTCCCCCCGCAAATGCTAGGATCGCTTGCTCCGGTTCGTCCATCTGAGCGTGATCGCCACTTCCCCTGCGCATTAGTTGTCCGTCATTATTGTCTAACAGCACTTCTCCGCTTTAGCAGAAAGCTTTGCAGCGCGACGGCTTGATTGTGCCGTTCATCCTTGGTGGAATAAAGAAGCGTGACGGAGCTGGTCTTGGCCTGTTTTGTGATCGTTGCGAGGAGTGCTGACTTCTTTTTCAGCTCAGCATGGTAGCGGCGGTTGAATTCCGCCCATCGGGCAGGATCGTGATTGAACCACTTCCGCAGAGAAGTTGATGGGCCGAGATCGGGCAACCAGAGATCGAGTTCGGCCGCCTCTTTTGAAATACCGCGTGGCCAGAGTCGATCCACCAGCACCCGGAACCCATCAGACTTGGTCACTGGCTCGTAGACACGTTTCACGAGGATCTTTCCCATCATTGTTAGATGCCGATGGTTTCGATTTGCTGAACCTCTTCTGGTAGGAGGGTGAATCGATCCGATTGCAGGTCTTCCTTCATATGCTGAACATTCGTCGTGCCGGTGAGCGGTAGCATGCCGACTTGCTGGGCAAAGCGGAAGACAATTTGTGCGAGACCTGTCTGGTATTTGGCTGCCATGGCCCGCAAGTCAGGTTCGGCAAAGATTCCTGAATTGGCCGTGAGAAGCGAGAACCCCTGGTACATGATCTGGTTTATTCGGCAAATCTCCCGCACCTCTTTATCCCAGCCAAAGGCCGCATAGCAGCGGTTCTGCACCATCATCGGCTTGTGCTTGGCTTTGACGCAGAGCAAGGTCAGCTGATCGGCCGTGACGTTACTGATCCCGATCATCTTTGTCTTCCCGGTATCATAGAGGGATTCGATCGCCGCCCACACTTCCCAGTCCTCAGCTCCCAAGCCACGCCGTGAATAGGGTCCATGCAGCACATACGAGTCAAGGTAGTCTGTATGGAGGTGACTTAGGGAACTGGCGAAGGATTGCTGCACCTGTGTCGTGATGCTTGCCTGCGCATCGTAGGGCAGACGATGATCCTGGCCGTTGATCGATGTGAATTTGGTTTGCAAAAACAGCTTATCGCGAGTGATACCCTGCGTTGCCAATTGCAGCAGCGCCTCCCCCACCCTCGCTTCATCGTAGTGAACGAGTTGATTAGCCGTATCGATCGCGGTGAATCCGGTTTCCACGGCTTGCAGCACTAACCCGGTGGTGGCCTCTTTCTTCCAGGCCGTGCCGTACATGAAGGAGGGAATGGAAACGTGATTGTAAGTGGTCCAAGACATTGAAGCATCTCCAGTGAAGTCCTGTACCATACACAGTTCAGGCTGACGGTCTCAACGTGAGAATGATTGTGCTCTTGTATGGATGATGGAGATATCTTTCAGAATATACATAATGCAAGGTCTGCCCCCGATGCTCGTCACGGAGCATCGGGGCGTGCATGCGGCCACGTGAGCCATCGCTTGAAGCAGGCTGAAGAGGCGAATGTGTAATTCCAAGCCCTAACCCTATTTAGGGGAGGTCACGAGCCCCTGAGCGGCCCACGAAGGGCGCCTGGCGGGTGACGTGGGCTATGAGTCCGAGCCGTCCTTTAATCGCGCCTTCAAGCCGGAGTTCGGAGTCCCCCCAGCTTAGAGCCAAGGCGCTGATGATGAGCCCGTTCTATGTCTCTATCATTTCCAACCTGGCATCGAATTCATGTCCGCAGGCTGTGCAGTGGATGCAGTCCGATTCGATGACAAGTTCGTCGAATCGAATCCCCATGCCTCCGCAATCCGGACAGCGGACAAGGTGGACCCGCGCATCATTCATCGTTTCGTATTGAGTTCCATGCAGACAATAGACTGGCTTTCCATCGAGCAGCCATGGCCGCCCTTGCTGATCGACGACCGGCAGGGTGAGATACTGACGGCTCACGTATTCTTCTATGTCCTGCCGGTTCGTGAAACCGTCCTTGATCAACTTACCCCCCAACGCTTCGTAGAGAGCCTGTCCTTTCACGATCGCCTTCGTCGGTCCCATCGCTCCCTCCCCTCGTGTAGGTTCAGATCATCCAGCGAGTGCTTATGGGCACATAGCTAACCCTTGAGAATCACACAGTTTTCACCGTGAAGTTCCCCACACAGGCTCGTGCCATAAGGATCGAGCCAACGCCACACCGTCATGCGGCTTGCGTGTGGCAGGCAGTCGGCATGAGACCTTCTTTGCACGAACGTGGCTTGGTATAAGGAGAGGGCCCGTCTGGTGAGAAACTTACACCTGGCAGGTCCGGACCGTTGGAACTGTGCTCCACGGAGAACCATAGTTACCACCTCCAGAATGAGGCGGCGAAGTACTACGTACAGCCTATGCCTGGGAGAATATACAGGTCAAGGTCGAAAATTGAAGAACGCTGTGACACTCCATTGGCAAGTCCGCTAGCTGGAAGCTGTCCAGCCAGCTTCCATGATCGTTTACCCATCTGGCAGAAATCATTACAATGATTGCATCGTTTGAACTTCGTCATGAAAGGAGGGCTCATGTGTAGGACAGGACGAACATTGGGGCATCAATTATCCCTGCTGGGAGTTGGTTTGATACTCGGTCTCTGCATCCCGACGCTGGAGCTGGATGCACGAGCCGAGTCGCTCAACGTGAAACCTGGTGCATGGGAAATGACAGTGACAACCGTTGCATCGGGGATGAAGCTCTCACCGGAGATGGCGGCCAAGATGACGCCGGCACAACGGGTTCAAATGGAGCAGATGATGAAAGCCCGCGAAGGCAAGCCTCACACGATGACGGTGCCATCCTGTGTTACAAAAGAGGATGTATCGCAGGACCGCATCATCAAGGAGATGGAAGAAGAAGATGATGATGCTGCGGGGCAATGCAAGGCTAAGGTGATCTCGAAATCCTCGTCGAAACTCGTCATCGATCAAATCTGCCCCGGCCCACCGGCGTCAACTGGACACCTCACGATCGAATCAAAGACACCCGAAAGTCTCGTGGCAACCGGTGACAGAAACCTAAAAGGATCGGGCAAGACTCACCTGGACATCAAAGGTAAGTGGCTTCGCGCCAGCTGTGAGGGAATTGAAGAGTAGCATGGATGTGTCTGCGATTTTCCACGTATCGAGCTGGGGAAAATTCCGTTGTGGGAGTAGTCCCCCTCGGTGCGCTCGGCCTGTTGAGGGTTATGCCAGTTCTTGTTGGGTATTGATGGGAGCGCTGATTCGATTCTTCGAGCTGGTTGATGAAGGGAGTCATTCATGATCCGCCTCAGACTGTGTGCGTGGTGTGTCCTGACACTGTTGATCAGTGCCCCGACCGCTGCAAGGGCGGTGGAACCTTCCGATCCAGAGTCGGCCGTCCGCCTGATGGTGCGCGCCAATGCCGAAAAGGACCTGCCGACGCTTTCACGACTGATGGCGCACGATGCCGATATCATCAGTTACGGGGTCGCTGGCCGTAAGTATATCGGTTGGACGGAGCTTGAGGAGGGCATACGGGAGGAATTCGTTAATTCCCAGAAACTCGAGATTCCGATCAATGAACTGAGGGTCTGGACGAAAGGAGATCTGGCTTGGTATGCGATGGAGCTCGAATATATTCGCTATGTGGCCGACGGACCTGACGTGAAACGGACTGTGCTTCCGATGCGGGAAACCGGGGTGCTCGAACGCCGCAATGGCCATTGGCAATTGTTATCGTGGCATGAATCCTTTCGGTCTGCTCAGTTCGGCGGGCCTCTCGCTTCACAGCCTGCTGCATCTTCCAGTCCAGCTCGACAATAACAATATAGGGCACCTCTAAAAACTCAAATATGTTTCGATGAACGCGCACAAACCAGCTGAGCGACGAGAGGCGATGTGGTAGAAGACGGCATGAACACCATTCCAAAACAACAGCCCGGATTGTTCGACTACG
>JAOUHD010000172.1 GCA_029865345.1 Nitrospira sp. | reverse complement strand
TTTGCGAAGACGGGTGAAATTCCGTGGACCACGGAGTTCTGCCGGATGAAGGAGCAGGAACCTGGTCTCTCCAATATCTACATGGAGCTGGGTTCTACCTTCGCACAACTGGTGACGACATACCCATTGATCTGCGCGCATCTACTGGGGCAGATTATCCGTTCGTTCGGCATGGATCATGTGCTGTGGGGAACCGACTCGATCTGGTATGGAACGCCGCAATGGCAGATTGAAGCCTTTCGGCGATTCCAGATCCCCGACCGGTTGATCGAGAAGCATCAGTATCAGACGTTGACGAGGCGGGCGAAGGAACAGGTGTTTGGATTCAACTCGGCCAGGGTGTTTGGGGTCGATGTCGAAGCTAAACGACGGGAGGTTCCGAATGACGCCTTGGGCCGGCTGAGAATGAGCTATCTGGAGGAAGGGCCGGAGCCGAGCCGAAGAGCGTACGGATGGGTGGCGGGATGAATGGGTGGTGCTCGGTGCATGCGCGCAATGAGCCAGCGACCTGCTTTGCCCATACATTGGTAATGGAAAAATGAAGAGAGGAGAGGCCGAATGAAAAGCGAGATTTTGTATCCCGGTGCATTTCCGATGGTGCGTGTGGAGCTGGCGGAGGGAGAGCACATCAAGGCCGAGTCCGGCGCGATGGTGGCTTGTTCACCGACCATCGATATTGAAAGCAAGATGGAGGGAGGGTTTTTAGGAGCGCTGTCACGAAAGTTCCTGACAGGAGAAAAATTCTTCTTCCAGACGTTGAGGGCAAGTCGAGGCGCCGGCGAAGTGTTGCTCGCGCCGACCGTGCCCGGCGAAATTATCGTAATGGAGCTCGATGGTGTCAACGAGTATATGGTGCAGAAGGATGGATTCCTGGCAGGTGCGGCTGGGGTTGTCATCGACAGCCAAATGCAGAGCATGAGCCGGGGATTGCTGGGCGGGGAGGGGTTCTTCATCTTGAAAATGAGCGGGAAGGGGATGCTTGCCCTGAACAGCTTCGGAGCCATTCACAAGATCGAGTTGAAGCCAGGTCAGGAATATATCGTGGATAATAGCCATCTGGTGGCGTGGTCTACCACGACCACGTATAGCATCGAAAAGGCCACGTCCGGATGGGTGGCCAGCTTCACGTCGGGTGAAGGATTTGTCTGCCGATTTCGTGGGCCGGGCGTCGTGTATATCCAGAGCCGCAATCCGGGCAGTTTCGGCGCATGGGTACGACAGTTCATTCCGGTCAGTCAGTAGCGGTACCTGAAAATGGCCACCAACTTCATTCTCGCCTCGCAGGAAATCCTCACGGTACCTCCGAGGGTACGGTTCCAGGTGTCACTCACCTACGACCTCGTCGGCAGCTATTTTAAGCCGCCGCATGGCATGCCATGGTAGAAAGCACTCCCAACGCGCTCTGTTTCGGCGACGAATTCCCCGCCAGCGGTGCCCCTTGCCTGGTTCATGTCGAAGACCATGGACTGACGATCACGTTTATCCCTGATCGTGATGGAGCCGAGCCCCGATCGGAATCCTTGAGGTTTTCCGAACTGACCGTCTCCGCAGGTGGGCTGGATCATGATCAGCTCGTGGCCACATGGGTGGGGTTGAAAGGGCAGCGGACACTCTATCTCAAAAGCCCCGATGTGATTCGTGCCTTCCGGCAAGCGGCTCCTGATCATCTGAGCCAACCACTTGAACGAGCTGCCGAACAAGTCCGTCAGGTGCGGCAACGGCATCGAATGGTGTGGAGTATTGTCGGAGGCGCCCTCTTGGTTGTCGTGCTCGGACTGTGGTTTGGGAGTGACGTGCTGGTTGAACTCGCCGTCGATCGAATTCCTGTCGAGTGGGAACGGAAGCTGGGCGAGTCAACCTATCATGACTTTCTGGCTCATCAGGATGTTATGAAAGACGGCCCAGCCGTGGACGCGGTCAACGAGATGATCCATCGCCTGACCGGCCAGATTCCGGAGAACCCCTACACTTTCGAGGTCACCGTCGTGAAGAGTGATGTGGTGAATGCGTTTGCCCTACCAGGCGGCTACATCGTTGTCTTCACCGGACTGATGAAAAAAGCGGAGAGTGGTGAGGAGGTCGCCGGGGTGCTCGCGCACGAGCTGAACCATGTGCTGCAGCGGCACGGACTTGAACGCATTATCAAGCAGCTGGGCTTTGTAGCCGTAGTGTCGATTGTGCTGGGGAATCCTCCGGGATTGGGCGGGATGATGAAGCAGCTTGGGGTTGAGCTGATGACGTTGAAGTTCGGTCGCGCACAGGAGACGGAAGCGGATCTCACCGGCCTTGAGTTACTCTATCGCGCGAAGATCGATCCATCCGGCATGATCACGTTCTTTCAACGGCTGGCAGAAAAAGACGAGGGACGAGTCGAATGGCTCTCCACCCATCCGATGAGCAATGCCAGAGCCGAGCGCCTCAAGACCCAGCTGGCAGAGATGCCGAAACAGAACCCCGAACCCTTTACGTTCGAGTGGACCAAAGTCCGAGCCTCGCAGGGCGCACCACCTAGTACCCCTCCATGAACCCTGTGCGGACGATCCGTCTCGGTGTCATCGCCGATACGCATAGTCTGTTTGACCCGGCGATTGTGCGTCACTTTTCTGGGGTGGATCATATTATTCATGCCGGCGATATTGGCAATCGATCGGTCATCGAACAACTTGAGATGATTGCTCCCGTGACGGCCGTGTCCGGCAATGTGGATGGGTACGAAGAGAGCGGCTTTCCGACTGAGGCTATCATTAAGCTGAATAGTTTCTGCATCGCGATCCGGCATGTCGTGTTTGAAGCGGGAAAATTGACCAAAGATGGAAGAGCGTTTCTCGATCGTACCAGACCAGACATTTGTATTTTTGGCCACACCCATCAACCCAAGAATGAATGGTTGGGTGATACGCTGTTGTTCAATCCAGGATCGGCGGGGCCAAAGCGCTTCACATTACCCAGGATGGTCGGGCGGATCACGATGAGAATTCGCCTGTTGGCGAAGCACATCACGTTGGAGGATTGAGTTCCTGCGCCTAAACGGATGGACGCGATATGACACTGTGCTAGCTGAGCCGACATGAGACTTCACCGGGGGATTAAAAGCGCAAGCCTACGCCCACCAACCCATAGTGGGTGCGAAAGTCCATGGCCAGTCCTTGCCAGTGATAGTCGGCCGAAACGTATCGGTACTCCCCAAACAGAAACCACTTGGGACTGATTACCAATTGTCCTCCGCCGAGAAACTGATGAACGAAGGCGTAGGCTGAGTCAAAATCTTTATCGTCTCGTCCTGCGATGTTTGGGTTCAGGAGTGTGGCGTGAGACCAGCCTAGGCCGAAACCAACGTACGGACGAACTTGCTCACCAGGATAGCGCAAGATCAGATTGAATGTCGTATTGATCAGGAGGAGGTCGGAGTAGCCAGTCGCATTGTTTTGCCCATTTGCGATGTTTGGAAAGGAAAGTACTCCACCGTGCATGTTGGAATCGAGCTCAAGGCCCACCATTCGACGGAGCGCAGCTGGGAAGAGTCCCACTTTTAGGCCAGCACCGAAGCCGTCTTGAATCGAGGCGGGTACCGTCGTCTCTTGGTTGAAAATCGCCAGATCACGAGGCCAGCTGCCAAGCGCATAGGCGCTCAGTTCCACGTCTCCGAACTCGGCTGCGACCGCCACGTCAGTGACACATAGGGAGCAGAGCAACGCACTAGAGAAAGTGATCAATCGGACGAGGGAAACGAATCCCACAGTTTCACGAAGGTTAGGGGGCAAAAAAAGAAAGGGCCTTCTGGAGAATCTCCGGAAGGCCCTTCCAAAGCGTACGCTATAATAGCTGTCTAGTTACCACGAACGATGGTGCACCATTCACCGAGGATGCCCAAGATATTCTTGGCGGAGTGGTCAACGGATGCAACCTTGGTGATGCCTCCGGCCACTTTTGCAGCCTGGACGCTCGCGTCACCGGTGGCGACCCATCCAAGAATTGACTGGCCGCAGGCCTTACCCTCTTTGGAGGCTCCTGCCTCGTCGGTTGCGACATCGCCGTATTTGGTTTCATTGTAGATCACACCAGCCATCGGTGAGGCGACGATCTGACAACCGCTCAAGCTGAGGCCGACAAGGGCAATAACCGCAAGGGATAAACGGGACGCGTGCTTCATAAGATCCTCCTTAATAGAAGTTAGAACGAAAGATTGTTTAGGTGTCATAAACAATCAGCGTGAGTATAGTCATCTACGTGGTGTCCGTCAATCTTGAATCTGACCTGTGTCATGGCACGCACGTATGGAATTGGAACTTCGCAGTCAGTTCACATCTACACAGGCGCCAAGGTTCGGCTCAATGGTAAGCAGATTGGTATCACGTCGCTCCAGTACTAAGGTCTCTCGGCGAGGGAATCCGCTGGTTCAAGTGCGTAGCGATCGAACCTCAGGGCCAAGAAAAAATTGTTGCGCTTCACGATGATTTGTCTATAATCATCAAGCGCATAGTCCGTTGTGTCGTAGTATGGGTAGTTAACCAAATCTAACGGAGGAGGACTCTATGTCGAAGAAAGTGCTTTTATTGGCTGTTGCAGTCCTGTTTGGTAGCCAGGCGGGTCTGGCGATGGCGGCAAATCCAGACACTGGTCCGGGCTGTGGATTAGGGAAGTTGGCTTGGGGTGAATATAAGGGGCAGAAGGAAATCGCTCCTCAAGTGCTACAGGCCACCACGAACGGCACCTTCGGCAGCCAGACGTTCGGTATCAGCTTTGGAACTTCCGGATGCACCAACGATGGCAAGGTCATGAGCGAGCATAAGACGACGATGTTTGCCTCCTTGAACTTCGAGGCGCTCAGCGCCGAGATGGCTCAAGGGCAGGGCGAGCACTTGGCCTCGCTTGCGACGCTGATGGGTGTACCAGCGGAGCGCCACGCAGCGTTCTTCGCTTTGACCCAGGAGCGTTATACGTCTCTGGTTCAAGCTGGGGAAGCTTCTCCGGTCGCATTGGTGAAGTCCCTCAACGATGCGATCGAGGGCCATCCAGTCCTCGCGCAAGCATCAGTACGCTAAGTTTGCACAAGGGGCCCTGGCAGAGATGTCAGGGTCCTTGTTGTCTCTTTCACGCCGTGCTGGTCTTTCTTTTCGCGCTTCTAGCCTGTTTATTCGTTCCCTCTCCTTCCAATGCCCTGCAATCCGATCCTGGGGTTTATCTCACACAGTTGATCGAGCAAGCCCAAGAAAAGAAGCTTGCCGAACAACGTGAGTGGCAGCTGTTGTTGCACTATCGGAAAGGACTCTTCGGTGGATATGAAAGCGAGCAGGATGATCCAGGATTTTTCTTGTCTTCCAATGGGAAGACGGATCCATCGGCTGAGCTTGCGGCGACCCTTGCACAATTCTTCTCTGCTGAACTGGTCGGTCGCTCTCGACAGCCGGCTCAGTGCGCGTTCATCGCTCGGTACCACTGGCTGAAAGAGCAACTGCAGTTTGATCCGACTCGGCTTCCAGCGCTTTCCTGCGAACGGTTTGATCGGTGGTACGAGGATTTCGAGGCCCAATCTATTTCTCTGATCTTCCCTTCAGCTTTTCTGAATAATCCAGCCTCCATGTTCGGCCATACCCTCTTTCGTGTTGATCAAAATGGCCAAACCGAACAGACCCGCATTCTCGCCTATACTATCAACTATGCAGCGGACGTACCTCCAGACGCCGGCCTTGCCTATCCCGTGCGCGGCATCTTTGGAAGCTATAAGGGGTATTTTTCCACGATTCCCTATTACCTCAAGGTGCAGCAGTATCGAGACATCGAAAACCGCGATATTTGGGAATATCGCCTGAATCTCACAGAAAACCAACTGCGGCGATTTCTGATGCATGCGTGGGAATTAGGGAATGCCTACTTCGACTATTTCTTTTTTAAGGAGAATTGTTCGTACCATATCCTTGCCCTCTTGGACTATGCCGATCCGGGGTTGCATTTAACGGATGAGTTTATCGGGTGGACTGTCCCTGCCGATACGATACGATTGGTCGTCTCAAAGCCCAACTTAGTGTCCGATATCACGTATCGGCCCTCTCGGAGCACAGTGATCAAACGAAAGCGAGAATCCTTGCCTTCCGCGGAACGCGATTTGGCTCATCGGATGACACAGGATCTTGGTGAACTGACGTCGCCAGCATTCACCCGCTTGGTACCTGCCAAACAGGCATTTCTGCTGGATCTCGCATCAGACTATCTGCGGTATCGAATCGAGACGACTGACTCTTCAAAACCGGAGTGGAAGGAACGCAATAGGACGGTTCTGACAACCCGCAGTCAGCTTCGCATCCCATCCGAGGAGTTTACCGTGCGCCCATTTGCGAAACAGCCAGAACT
>JAOUHD010000171.1 GCA_029865345.1 Nitrospira sp. | reverse complement strand
GCAGGAGGCAAAGCACACAAGTAACGTGTCGTAGGAGAGAAACGAACTACTGGAGGGGTTTGATCCGTGCGCATCACGCATCAATAGAAGAATAGCGCACGGCACGAGCAAACTTATTCCAGATGAATAGGCGAACACTAGAGGAGTTTATCCGCCGACCCTCGATGCGAAAAAACGATAATTAGTCGGCGGTACGAACGAAGATCTGTTTGGTGGGCCGTGTAGGGGTCGAACCTACGGCCCGCTGATTAAGAGTCAGCTGCTCTACCAACTGAGCTAACGGCCCCACCGGGTATTGAATTGTCGATGCCAGCTACAAGAAGCGGTTTGGTGCGCCTGACAGGATTTGAACCTGTGGCCCTCAGCTCCGGAGGCTGATGCTCTATCCAGCTGAGCTACAGGCGCTCCCGCAACCAAGGACAATCACCTTAGCACAGCGAGAAATATGCTGTCTAGCTTGTGCTTGTGCTTCACCGCGCTCCGGCATCCGGTAAGAACGCATAGGGTAGGAACAGCTCCTCTCCCTCGGCCCCTTCGTGGCGTCGCACCGCCTCAATTTCCTCCGCTTCCATCCAAGCGAGATGATTTTCTTCTTCTCGGATAGTTTTTGAGAGCCGAATCAGTGGAACGGCCGTTTGAACGGCACAGGCGCCACCGACAGAGATCCCGTCATCCGGAGGCACACCCATGGAACGACAGGCCAGCGGCCGAAACTCATAGAGGCCACAGCTTCCATCTTGCTCCAAGGCCGGACAAGGCCAGGCATCGAACCGTTCGATGAGTTGTTCGCTCTTCTCCTCAGGCCATTGGTCGATGAAGCGATTCGTGTTCAGTTGTGGCGCGGCGGCGGTAAGCACGGTGATTTGCCCCGCTGCGGTCCGTTCGATCCTCTCCCGCTGCTCATCTGGAAGCGTTCGAAGACCTCGCTGAATTTCTTGTCTGTCGAGAATCGTCACGGGAAACAGGCCGATACAACAGTGGGTACAGCCTTGGGCACAGGGGAGAGTGCCGAGAAGGGCGGCATTCGCGCGATGAAACCACTGAGCAGTCTTCTCAAACAGCGGAGCCGGCCGCAAGGGGTTGCCCTCCTCGCTTAGTCTTCAACGGCCGCAGACATGTCCACGATGAGATCGCCTTGGGGGGAATAAAAACCTTGCTTGTCGATTTGAACAATCCCGTTACACTGTTCCTGATAGAACTCAAGGATCCATCCATTGAAATCATAGCCCTCGTCGGTCACATCGCTCTCCGCCATGCGCGTCGTTAGGATAAATCGGCAACGAGTCACATATTCAATCGCGAGTTGCGCTTCGATGTCAGAATGCGCGGTGAGGAGGTCCAGGAAAACTTTCTTCTCCTGATCGAAGACATCTCGATAGCTCCCGCGATCCCGAACGCAAAAGAGGTGAATCGGCTTCCGCTCACGATGGTAGCCCAATGTCACCTGCACCCAGGCCCATTCTTCGAGGGCCCCTTCCTGGAGATCCGCCGGGACGATAGGGGTTTGCCCGCGCGACTTCAGAAAGTCGACCAAAAGTCGCAGCGGAGGAGAATTTTCCTTTTGACAGAAGACCCGAGTATAAAGAATGCTTTCCGGCTGTTCGGATGCTTGGCTTGCTGCACCTAAGGGTAATACAGGCAGGTCTTTACCCATGCGCTTCCACCGTGGTCAAGGGCCGTTTATGCTGAGCTGCAAAGTCCATCCAGCTCTACTCTACCCTTCCATTTGCCTCAACCGCAAGGGGTAGTGTATGCATTTCTCCACGCCAGACGTGCGTTTTTCTCGTTGACACTCTTCCGACTCTTGGCTACACTCTCGCGGGTTTTGATGATGTGATCACGAGCACGCACACCTGCAACTCAAAACGAGCCAGGATGTGTTTTCAGGAGGCGAGACATCGACTTACTTTATCCCTTACCCTCAAGGAGGTTCACGAATGGCAAAATCAATGACGAAATCGCAGATTGCAGATTACATCGCCGGAAAAGCCGGCATCACAAAAAAAGGGGCCGTGCAGATTCTTGATGATTTTGCGGCCCTGGCCTATCGCGAAGCCAAGAATGTCTTCACGGTACCCGGTATCGGCAAGCTCAAGCTCGCGAACCGCAAGGCGCGCATCGGCCGCAATCCTCAGACCGGTGCGGAAATCAAGATCCCGGCAAAACGCGTAGTCAAGTTCCGTGTAGCCAAGGCCGCCAAGGACGCAATTCTCGGCAAGAAATAAAGAGAATTCCTGTCCCGGCTTTGCTGCAGCGTCAGATCTACTGAGATGGGGTTCATCCTGCTTCTCACGACACACGCGGGGGTCGAGGCCAAACAGGTCTCGACCCCCGGCTTTTCTTGCCGACAGGCTAGCAGTCTGCTGAAAAACTCGGATTCTGCTTTGCGCACCGTTGCACCGTGACAGAAAGAATTGTGTCATGCTACATCTCAGAAGGCTCAAAAAGGCCGTCCAGCAAGGCCGCAGCGAGCGAAGGGGCGAGGCGTACGCTTCGGTACGTTGAGCCTCTGAGTGATGCGAGAACACCGCTGGAGGACTTTTTCAGCATTCTGCTAGTGGTGTGACGGACCGAGTCCACTGCCTCCCATCCCATCGTGGCCAATCAGACGAATCGCATCCCCATCCTGAACAAGCGAATCCTCGCTAGCGATCTTCTTATTGATGGTTACGAGCACTTTCTTCTCACGCAGGAGTTGCAGCAGATGCCGAAGCTGCACTCCTTGGCGCTGGATCAGTTGGCGAACTGTGATCGAGCGAGCGATCTCGCAGGCCAGATCACACTCCCCATCCACAGTTTGTAATTGTCCGGTCAGTACGATCGTCACCATGTCCATCCTTCCTCATCCATACACACGCTCTTACTTCCTCCACTAGACGGGAGTTGACTCGCCCACCATCTCTCCTGATAATAGAAAAGTATGCCTTCTCTCAATGTTCAAAATCCGGGCATGCCCGATCTCCAGTTCGTCTTGTTCGTGTCGGCACTCTGCACAGCAGATCTGGCGACGATCAATGTCTCGGAAGAACTTCGGCACACGATCTTTGATCGCTGCTGGGCCCTCATTCACACCGAACCACCACCGACCATCCCTCAAGAACGCGTGCTGGACCTCCGAGGAGGAACAGAACTTACGCTCGACGCCTGCGCTGCGACGATCCGATCTCTCTTCCACGAGGCAAATATTACGACCTTGGTGTGGGACCATCCGGTGAGCGAGGCTCGCATGACCAGCACGCCCGAAGCCGTTCCCTTGATCGATCGATTGGGACAATTGTATCCCGACCATCCTACAGTCGTCGATCCTCCTAGTCATCCACCTCACAAATCCAATCCGACACCATGAACTAGGGGATGCCGTGCGTGTGACACCAATTGATATTCATGGCGTACTCTTGCTCGAACCGTCCGTCATCTCCGATCATCGAGGGTGTTTCTTGGAAACGTATCACGAACAGCGCTACCGTGACGCAGGCATCACTGAGCAGTTCGTGCAAGATAACTGCTCACGATCGGTTCAAAACACGATGCGTGGCCTGCATTTTCAGGAGCCGCATGGTCAAGGGAAACTCGTCATGGCCCTTGAGGGGACTGTCTACGACGTCGTCGTCGATATTCGAAAGGGATCGCCGACGTTCGGAAAATGGTATGGCGTCGAGCTGTCTGGTAAGAACCTTCATCAGCTGTACATTCCCCCGGGATGCGCTCATGGTTTTTGTGTCACGAGCGAGACGGCCACGTTTCTCTATAAGTGCACTGCCTATTACTCACCGAGGGATGAGCGAGGTATCGTGTGGAACGATCCGGCGTTGGGGATTCGCTGGCCAATCAGTGAGCCTATCCTCTCACCGAAAGACCAAGCCTACCGTACCATCAAAGAAATGGATCCGGAGTTACCGGTCTATACGCTTAGTCCCTAGCTAATCGCCACTCACCACCTCTTCGATCTTCACACGTCGTCATGAGCGTTTGCGACTCCTCCCTTCACGGAATCTGCAGAGCAGTGCTAGTGACAGGGCCGTAACGAGTGTGGTATGAGTGCCACTGTTCGCTTATCTATAGTGACACGTCCCCATCGTCTAGCCTGGCCTAGGACATTGCCCTTTCAAGGCAGTAACACGGGTTCAAATCCCGTTGGGGACACCAAACCTTTCAAGGCACGCTAAGCCGTTGAAAACTCTATTCACTGTTGCTTCCCATTCGAAGCGGTAGACCTTCTCCCCGTCTCTGATCTCGCGCCAGACCCGAACCCGGTTCGGCAACAGTTTCAGAAGAATCTGTCTCGTCTGGGCAGGATGCCGTTGAGCCAAGCCTGATCTAGCGCAGAAATAAATGACTGAAAGCCTGAGCCGTAAGGAACACTTTCTATTATTCTTGCATCTTGATACACTCAGACTGTTTCATCGCGTCAGGCCTCGCATGAAACGAGCGCAAGACGGCCTATTACCGATGTTGTTCCTGCCGAGACCGTGATTGGAAGTTTAGCCTCAGCCCCATTACGCTGTACCATCCCTAGGTCGCGTCTTCCTTTTTGCGAAACCCTCTCGCGTCATGGACAATGTCATCATCACAGGAGGACCCCAAGATGGGTACGAAGCTTTACGTCGGTGGGTTGCCGTATTCGGCGACCGAGCAGCAGTTGAACGAGTTGTTTGGGGCGCATGGCACGGTGGCCTCTGCGAAGATCATCTCAGACAAGTTCACGGGACAGTCGCGTGGCTTTGGCTTCGTGGAGATGTCCTCGGATGCCGAGGCGAAAGCCGCAATCACGGCGCTCAATGACACGGATATGGGTGGCCGCAAATTGACGGTCAATGAAGCGAAACCGATGGAGCGTTCTGGCGGCGGCGGTGGTGGATTCGGTGGTGGCGGCGGTGACCGTGGTGGAAAGCGCGATCGCTGGTAAACGGGCTCGCACTGATCCAGACGCCAAAGGATCTCCGGCCCAGACCTCTGCTCTACAAGGGCATTACGCGGCGCGGGCCGGAAGTTCTCCAGAAAACCGGATGACAAGGTGTGCCCGATGCAACATTGAAAGGTTCACATTCCGATTGGGGACACCACCATCATTCCGAATAATCACCAAACAACCGTCTCCCCGCGCCGTCACTGGCCTGCTGGAGGGTATTGAACTGGGAAGTAGGATCTGGGGGCTCGGCTAGCGCTGACTGCAGGCGATCTTCCACAGACCTTCATTAATGCTGGCTGGTTCGATAGGGAGCCACTGACTCTGGTCCACGGAGCCCTCTGCCGGTCGACCAGTTCCCATGTGGTGTGAAAACTCAGTGAAGGCAAGCAATCGCACACGCTTGCTTGCACAATGAAATTCTTTACGAGTCACGGTCGAGAAAAACCGATGAGGCCCCGGTCCAAAGCGTCCAAACCCCGCATTCCCTTGCATCCACAGATAGTCCGTCAATTGCCTTAACACGACAACGCTTCCACCCAGACCTATGAATTCAGGATCAACATACACCGTATAAAGGCTAGGTGTTTGATACGCATCCTCAATCGGTACCCATCTCGTCTCAACAGATGCGACGCTGACTCCATCACAAGTAAACCAGATGCCGACTGCGATTCCCGTGAGGAGCCTACCCTTCAAACGCATGACCGCATTTCCGGCACAAGAACTTCGACGCAATGGTATCCTTCCATTCAGCCAGCTTCTCAGTATAGGTTTTAGTTTTCAACCTTCCGTATCCAACCCATACCCCCAATAATCCTGCAGACGAGGTGATCTCTGCGACCGACATCTCTGCTTCTGAACCTTGAGGGGACCCGATGGTCAGCAGGATGCCAACATACACGGGGACCCCAAGCAGAAATCCCTGAAGATAGGCCCAGGGGACCTTTGGCGGGAGATACGACGTTGGAAGACCAGTCAACGCTTTTGCAGACGGCGATTGTTCCAGAATGTCACGGATGCGTTGCACCTTATCAGTCATGCAAGTTGGACAGGTACGTTCAACAGACATAGAATTCCTCCTTTCTAAGTAAGCACTCCAAATAGCGCGCCTAACAACAGAACAAGAGCCAAACTCTATCCCAGCGCAGCCTCCACCGTCCCGAGACTCACATGAACAACTATTTGGAATGCCAGGCTTTTACAGATCACTGTCAAGCAACGGACACTTTGAATGGTACCTTAATATTTTAGGCAGGAAGAAATTCCGGTGCAAGGGGACCCTACAGATTAGTAGGTTATACGGACGTCACAGCCGTAAGGCAGAAAAAACATGGCCCGGAATCCCCTGATGGGAATTCCGGGCCGCATCCTCACACCGCTACTGCTCTCGACTAGTAGACCGACTTCGCACCTGGGCCCACCTGGCTGGGGAACGGATCCAGAATGGCCTTGGGCGCGTT
>JAOUHD010000170.1 GCA_029865345.1 Nitrospira sp. | reverse complement strand
TTTCAGACGTTGAGCGGGAACACCGGTTCGCCGACCTTCTTTGAATATCGAGATCTCGCAGGGAAGCCCACCATTCCAAACCTATGGTTGAAGGCAGAAGACTCAGTGGGAACCAGGTTTCTCGAACTGGGCGGGAGAAACATGACCAGAACCGATGGGTCCTTTTTTCTGCGTGCGGGAGAGTACAACGCGCTTCAATTCGACTTCGGCTATGACAGGCTCCCCCATATCATCGGCTTGAATCGTACAACGATCTACGGTGATCAGGGAGGCGGCAAATTCGTTCTCCCCGGCGGGCCCCTCGATCCGGTCACCGAGGGAGCGTTCAATGCCGGTCAACGGAATGCGATCGCCTCGTCCGTGAACAGCCTGCTTCATCCCACCAGCCTCGGTTTTCAAACCGATACGGCTCATATGGCGTTCCAATACCTGCCCACCCCTGACCTCACATTGACCGCAAACTATTCTCGCAAAGAGAAATCGGGCACGCGCCCATTCGGGGGTGTGATCGGCACCCCCGGCGGATCGGTCGTGGAATTCGCCGCTCCACGCGACGAGCGCATTCACGAAATGGGAGCCACCGCCGAATACGCCAAGGATTGGTATCAGCTCCGCATGAATTACACCGCGTCGCTCTTTGAGAACGGAATCAATCAGGTTGAGTGGGACAACGTGTGCGGGAACGGGGCCACCTGCGGAAACACTTCAGGATTCGGCCGTGCCGCCATGATGCCGAACAACCTGGCCCATACTTTTTCCGGCGCCGGTGGCGCCAGCCTGCCATGGTGGTACACCCGCCTCACGGGAAGCGTTTCCTACTCACTCTGGCGGCAAGACCAGACGTTTATGCCGGTATCGACCCTCTCCTCGCGCACTTTTTCCGATGCGGGAGCGACGAGTCCGAAGGCCGCCATGGACGTCCTGCTCGCCAACTTCGGTCTGACCAGTCGACCTACCTCCAGCGTCACACTGACGGCACGGTACCGCTACTACCATCTCGATAACAACACGCCCACACACACGTTCACAAACGCACTCTTTCCCGGCGATATTCCCGGCAATACAGGAACGGGCGGAACGGGAAGGACCATGCCGATGAGCTTTCGCAGACAGAATGTGAGTACCGATGCTGCCTGGCGAATGACGAACCGCCTGACCGCCAAGATCGGCTACGAATGGGAACGCTGGGGCCGTTCGTTCCGGGAAGCCGCGGAATCAGACGAGCATATCGGCAAGGCCGCGCTCGATTATCGGCCCACCGGCTGGGCGATCAGTCGGCTTACCTATAGCCATGCCGTTCGCACGATCGGCGCGGACGGCTATGTGCAAGTCAGTCCGAGAACCGCCCTGGTGCTACCCCAGTTCAGAAAATTCGACCAGGCCGACCGTACACGCGACAAGGTCGAGTGGTTTCTTCACGCCACCCCGCTTGACCCGATCTCGTTCTCGTTGCAGGTCTATGCCCAGCAGGACCATTTTTTCAATACCAGCTATGGGTTGCAGCAGTCCCGAGCCTATGGCTATTCAGGCGACGCGACTTGGACACCATTCCACTGGCTCAGTTTCATCGGGGGCTATGCCCACGACGACTACCAGTCGCGCCAGCAAAGTTGTCATGTAGCGTTCGGCTCCGTGGCCTGCGATCCGACGAACACCTATTTCAGTCACCCGCGCGACATATTGGATACGTGGCACGTGGGGATGCACACCATCGCCATCCCTCAGCGCCTGGATGTCAGCCTGGACTACCGCTACACATTCGGACGAAGTAAATACGGTATGAGTGGGACGCCAGGGGGGGCCGTCGCCGGTGATCCGGTCCCTATGCCGGATATCAAGAATGTGTTCCACGTCGTCCAGGCTTCAGCGCGCTACCGCGTGACGCTCCACTGGACGCTCAAGGTGGTCTATCTCTACGAACGCTACCGCGAATCCGACTTTACCGTGGACAATGTAACTCCATCACTGGCCAACGTGATCGTGGACGGCTTCACAACGGCGTCTGCCGCGGATGTACGATCGGTCCTCATCCCGATCCAGCACGGAGCCTATGAAGCCCATTTCACGGGGTTCAGCGTGGCCTACCAATTCTAACGACGGTGGGCCCTCATCGATTCTTTCTTCACGACCTCAGGATGAGCATCCCCTGCCCGTGACTTGCGCATTTCGCTACAGCCTGCGGTTTCACCCTGTAGCAGAGTTCCCCAATCAGCTCAGCTCTCATTTCCATCTTCCTTTGTAACCCTCTGAGATATCGCTCAAATACTGAACTGCTGATCAAACGCGTCCTGGCGTCAACCTTGCTGAAGACTCGATCATGGATTCGAATCGGAGTTTGATGGGCCATCAACCGCGCATATGCGCATGAGAGGAAGGGAGAAGTTCTATGTCCGTTGCCAAAATCATCGAGATCAGTGCTGACTCGCCTAAGAGTTTCGAGGATGCCATCGTGCAAGGAATAGCCAAAGCATCCAAGTCCGTCCACGGCATCAAATCGGCCTGGGTGAAGGAGCAACATGTCGTGGTCGAAAACGACAAGGTCGCCTTGTATCGGGTGGATCTGAAAATAACGTTTGTGTTGGATTGAAGAATAGCGCAAAGAGCACGTCCCCGTGCCAGGGGGTGGGAGGGTGAGTTTGCGAACTGCCGTGAGTCGGCGACGGCTCCTTTACGATGCCGTAGGGCTCATGCTGATATGGTCGGTCGCCTTCGCGGCATCATTGCAAGGCTCCGAGTCGCCTACCGAAGCAGTCCGCGGAACAGTGAGCCGGGTTCTCAGTATCCTCGAAGACCCTGTCTTGAAGGACCCGGCGAAACTCAAGTCTCGCCGCCGCATGCTTGAAGAAGTAATCGCGACGCGCTTCGACTATGCTGAAATGTCGAAACGCACGTTGGCAGCCTATTGGCCTCCGCTCACCGAGGCCCAGCGTACGGAGTTCGTCGAGCTCTTCAAACGGTTTCTCTCAGACCGGTACGCCGAAAAGATCGAAGGCTATAGCGGAGAACAAGTGGTGTACCTCTCGGAACGGATCGAAGGGACCTATGCTGAAGTCCGAACCGAGCTCCGTTCAGATAAGACGACCATTCCTATGGACTACCGCCTCTTATTAAAGGAAGGTCGGTGGCATGCCTATGATATCGTCGTAGACGGGGTGAGTTTGGTGAAGAACTACCGGAGTCAGTTCCAGAAGATCATTCGCGAGACTTCCTACGAGGAGTTGGTCAAGAAATTACGAGAACGAACTCTGACCGAGGCGAGAACAACAAAGCCCTGACCAGTCCCCACCCAGTGTCTCCCGGACGCACGGCATGTTCAGGGCAAGTCCGCAAGCTATGACCACCGACTTTGTCAGAAGGTCGTGGCAGAACGCCGCAGCAGGCTGAATCGAACTGCCCCGAATTGCGACAACACCTGTCGGCTCCCCTTGTCTTCACGCCATGCCAGAGTGCAGTCATGCTTACCTATTCGAAAAACAATGAGGCACGATCATTGCTCACCTTCCACATACATCTTCATCCGGGTTCCCTTCCGTCTATATCGACAATTTCTCTAAGGAGGATCACAGAGCCATGAACCTAGAACCTTCACGCCAGACCAAGAAGACAAAACACCGAGCACCGACGAGCACACCCGCCCTGCCAGCGACTCCCACTGCCGCACGCACGAGTCAGGCGGTATCGCCCTGCGATGATCCTCATATTCTGATCGCGAAGCGGGCCTACGAGCTCTACAGCGAGCGCGGCTATCGGCATGGGAATGCGCTCGATGATTGGCTGGACGCGGAGCGGGAGATTCTGAGCCAGATTCCTCCGGTCTGAAGGGCATCTTGCACACTCTGTCGACTGTTAGGCCACTTACCCGGTTTCGAGAGGGGCTCTATGTCGTACGTCGGCGTGAACATCGGCGCCCTCACGGTGAAAGTGGCCTCCCTTCGGAGTGATACACGAAGCGCCACCGTGCTGGCCCATCAAGGCCGGCCGCTCGAAATCCTCAACGAGATACTTGCCCGCCAGGAGTTCAGCGATGCGAAGTATTTCGGCGTGTCCGGTCAACTCGGTCATATTTCCGAGGTAGCCGCAGTACAGCGGGCGCTCCGTGAGATGGCCGGGACGTTTGACGCGGTCGCGTCGCTCGGTGGGGAATCCTTCCTCGTCTACCTTTTGATGGATGGCCGGATCACCAATGTCGTGTCCCACAACAAGTGCGCGGCGGGTAGCGGCGAATTCTTCGTGCAGCAGATCGGCCGGATGGGGCTGGACATGGAGGAAGCGATCCAGCGGTCCTTCAGCGGTAAGGTCGTGCCCCTGGCGTCACGCTGCTCGGTTCATTGCAAATCGGACATCACACACAAGCTGAACCGCAACGAGGCCACACCCGAAGATATTCTCCACACGCTGCACGACAGCATGTCCAACAAAGTGATTGCGTTGCTAGAGAAGGGCACACGCGAGCTGAGGCGAGTCCTCTTGATCGGCGGCGTCACGCGTAACGATGCGATACTGCAGGCATTGCGCGCCAAGCTGCCCGCCACGGAGTTCGTGGTGCTGCCTGAAAGCCCCTGGTTCGAAGCCTGGGGGACCGCCCTACTTGTGCAGGACTCACCCAGCGAGACATCTCCGAAGATTGCCGCACAACCAGGCCTGGGCCGTCTCCCGCCTCTCCATCTCTATGGCGAACGGGTGCAAGTAATCGCCGAACCACCTCGACAGGTTCCTTCCGATGGACCGTTGATTCTGGGAGTGGATGCGGGGTCGACAACGACCAAGGCCATTTTGATCGATCCCACGACGCAGGCTGTGGTGGCGTCGCATTACGGACGGACGAAAGGGAATCCCGTCTCGGCAACCCGTGAGTGTCTTCAGGCACTGATCAACCTAGTAGGCAATCGCCCGATCGGCTTGATCGGCACAACCGGATCGGCGCGTGAACTCGCCGGCGCCTACCTGGGCACCGAACATGTCTATAACGAGATCTCGGCCCATGCGGCAGGCGCCACACATTACGATCCGGATGTGGACACGATTTTTGAGATCGGCGGACAGGACTCTAAATACATCTATTTGCGCAACGGCGTGCCCATCGACTATGCGATGAACAACGCCTGTTCGGCAGGGACGGGCTCCTTTCTGGAAGAGAGCGCCCACAGTGATCTCGGCATCACGGTCTCAGACATCGGCGACCTGGCACTGACCGCTCCGTCACCGGTGCACTTCAAGGCGACCTGCGCAGCCTTCATCAATTCCGACATTCGTCTCGCCCAGCAACAGGGCCACCCCCGGGACAACATCATCGCCGGACTGGTGTATGCCATTGCCGGCAATTATCTGAATCGTGTCAAAGGCCCGCGCTACATGGGAAAGAAAATCTTCCTGCAAGGAGGCGTCGCGCTGAACCGAGCCGTCGGGTACGCGTTCGCCCACAGCGTCGGTCGGCAGGTCGTAATCCCGCCCAACCCGGAATTGCTCGGCGCGCTGGGGGTCGGGCTCCTGGCGCTGAAGCGGTCCGAGGCAATGCCGAGCCACACGGTCGATTTGCTCACGCTCGGCGCCCCGGAGATGAAGCAAGTCGGCCGGTTCACCTGCGGCGCCTGCAAGATGTACTGCAGCATCGACCGGTTCGAGGTCGCCGGACGCCGATTTCCGTTCGGAGGCCGTTGCAGCCTCTATGAGAATGTCTGGAAGCGCAAGGCCCGGACCGCAGCGGCTCAGGACCTAGTTGAGAAGCGGGCCGAGGTGCTCTTTCAGGTCACCCCCGCTCCACCATCCGCCACCCCAAAGCACGAACGTGTCGAGCGCACCTCGTGGGGCGTGGGACCAGCCTACGAAAGCGCGAAGGCGTTTGTCCGCGAATCTCTGGGTCGTTCACCTGCGGCCCCGATGGCGAGCGGCACGCGCATCGGCATTCCCAGAGCCCTGACGACGCACTCATTGTTTCCGCTGTACTCTACGTTCTTTTCCCGTATCGGCATGGACGTCATGCTCTCGGATGTCGACCCCCGGGGCGATCTGAGTTCACAGTCTGGATTTTGCTTCCCCGCGCAGATTGCGCACGGTGCTGTCTTGGACCTAGTCAAGAAAGACGTAGGTCTGATCTTCATCCCGCACGTCGTCCGCATGCCCCACCCAAATCAGTGCAAAGATTCGTATCTCTGTCCGATCACACAGGCCGGACCTTATTTTTTGGCCAAGGCATTTCCCGATCGCCGCTTACTCTCGCCCGTGCTGGAGTTCATCGACGGCTACGAGACCTGCTCTGCCTTGGTCGACATGGCGGTGGCGGAGTTGGGAGTCGGGCGCGAGGTGGCCGTCAGCGCGTGGGAAGCCGCTGTGCAAGCACAGACTGATGCGGAGCGGACGCTCCGCGAATTTGGGAAACGGGCGCTCG
>JAOUHD010000168.1 GCA_029865345.1 Nitrospira sp. | reverse complement strand
CCCTGTCACTGACCGATCTGAATGACTCGTGCAGATGAGTTCATCTTGTGTGTGAAAATAGGAGAGCTTCCGTTTGGTTGTTCTGCTCCGTAGTGCAACCTGATCATGTAGAGAGAAAAGTTACCGGGACTCTTTTTGTGTACTCAACCAGCTCAAGGGCACTGCTGTGTGCCTGGACAAGGGGGTTGTTACAGTCTCGCCAGCCGGTACGAAACAGGAGATGGTCTTTGTCGCGCGATGGCTGGTAACGGCCACTTTGCGACAGTCGCTACGGCAAGCTCCAGGCCGGAAAGCTGCCGTTCATTCGAGATGGTGCGCACTTGGGCTGGAGCGGGTCTGATTCGGCTAGAGTGAGGTGGGCTTGAGTACAAAATGAGCACACCTGTGTGAATCGACAACAACCCTTCGGGACAATAGACTGGCGACCTACCACTACAGCCACCGTGGGCCTGACCTCCACGCGACGCCCACGCTGGCGACCCCGCGCATCCCCGGAAAAGTAGCCTGTCCCCTTTTCCTGCCCCCTTTTCTTGTCCAACCTCTGCTTTCTTATTGAATCAGCTCGCCTGATTTTCGAGACTGTTGATGACCCTCAACCGGATTCCTTGGCCGGTGCCCCCTTGCGCCTCGTTGACACGAGTTGCCTATGGAGGTACTCTCGTGTCCCTATTGCAAGTAGGGCCAATGGGACCTGTTCTCTGTCCGCGCTGATGTGCACGAAATGAAACTCTAGCCATAACAGGAGGCAACATGGCAACGTTCACAGGCACAGCTGCTAACGAAACCATTACCCCTAGCGTTGTTTCCTCCACGGTAACCAGGAACCCTCCGGGCAGTCTTCCGTCAGATGCATCCGATACCATCTATGGTAATGGGGGTGCGGACACGCTGGACGGCGGTGGGGGCGATGACATCATCTATGGGGATGATTTCTTTGGTACCATCGCTGGCAATGATACGATTTTCGGTGGGGCGGGCAACGACACCATTCGCACCGGTAATGGCAGTAACACCGTCGATGGCGGTGCAGGCAACGATAAAATTGCTGGCGGAAGCGGCACCGATACCATCACCGGTGGGTTGGGGGACGATCACATTAGTGGCGAAGGAGGTAACGATACCATCACTGGGGGAGCGGGGAACGACATCATCTATGGCGACGACTTCTTTGGTACTGGCACCGGTAACGACACCATTTCGTATGCGAGTGCGACCGCGGGTGTGACGGTCAACCTCAGCCTGACGGCAGCACAGAATACGATTGGGGCTGGCATCGACACCTTACGTAGTTTGGAGAATCTCACTGGCTCAAACTTCAACGATACGCTCACCGGTAGCAGTGGCAACAATGTCCTGAGTGGAGGAGGGGGCAACGACACACTCAACAGCGGCAGTGGTAATGACACGCTGATCGGAGGCATCGGGGTTGATACCCTGACCGGCGGATTGGGGAGCGATCTCTTCGATTACAATTCGGTCAACGAAAGCCCCGTTGGTGCTGGCAGGGATAAGATTGTCGGTTTTGCCGGTAATGGCGCGCTCGCTGGTGACCGGATCGATCTGACCACGATCGATGCCAATACCTTGGTGGTAGGCAACCAGGCCTTCATCTTTGGCGGTCCGTTTACGGCAGGGCACCTTCAGTATGTCGGCGGAATTCTGAAGGGCAACACCGATGGGGATGCGGCGGCGGAGATCGAGATTCAGCTGGTCGGCGCCCCGGCGCTCTCCGTTGGGGGAGCTGGCACCGACATCCTGCTGTAGGCCGGTCATTTCCTGGTTGGGTGTTCATAGGCCCCAGGAATGGAGAAGAAAAATGGGACAGGCTACTCTGTCCTGTCTCCGGCCACTCGTCGATCATAAACGCACCGCCCTGCGCACCTGTGTGAATTGGCAACAACCCTTACTATCAGTGAATGATACGCCGCGCTCGACGCTTGTCCAATGAATTGCGACAGCTAGACCACTTACCACGGAGTCTTATGCGGATCGGCGTAAGTCCCCCTCTGATAGCGGTCGGTCATGGACTTCTGCTTTGGGTCGAGGCCGTGTGAAAACAGAACTGCCGAGCGAGTGAAATCTTTGCACCTGCGGCAGTGCGGCTCAGTTTGACGTGGCGTGGCGGACATGCCGTTCAGTTTCGCAACAAGACCGGACGGGCTACCCTGTCATAGCCGCCATCAGGGGCTTTGCCCCGACGATTCGCAGCATTCGCTTCAGGTTATACGCCAGTACATGCAAACTCATCTCCGTGTTGACCTTCGGCAACGTCTTCATCAGGAAATGCGTCGCCCCCATCCATGCCTTGAGCGTGCCGAAGACGTGTTCCACGGTCTGCCGGCGAAGTTTCATGGCGTTCGGCATTCGATCCAGCCGATCCTGCATGGCGTCCAGAACAGATTCATGTTCCCAGCGCGAGATACGCCGGTAGTCGCCCGTGGTGCAGCGCGCTTTCAGCGGGCAGCGCGGACAGGCCGAGGACCAGTAGCGGTGCTGCGTCAAGCCGCGGTCAAGGCTCGTCATGCGATAGATCGCGTGCTCCCCGGCAGGGCAGCGGTAGGCGTTGCGCTCGGGGAGGTAGACGAAATCGCGCTTGTCGAACAGGCCCGCTGCGTGATTGTTGGAGGTCAGCGGCTTGGGCACCAAGGGGGCGATCCCCTGCTGCTCGCATTTCCGGATTTGCTCGCCATTGAAATAGCCTCGGTCGGCCAGCGCCGTGAGGCGTGCCTGGCCGGTCGCCTGCGCCGCTCGTTGGGCCACAGGCGAGAGCTGCTGACGGTCATGTCCGTGGTTCGTCACCTCGTCAGTCACGATCAGATGGTGTGTCGTGTCCACGGCGATTTGCACGTTGTAGCCCACCATGCCGGTGCCGCGACCGCTCGTGGCCATGGAGCGGGCGTCCGGGTCGGTGAGTGAAATCTGGCCATCGGGCGCGTCACGCATGAGCGCACCAATTTCATTCAGGCGCTGGATCTGCGTGTTGACGGTCTGCAGTTTCTCCTTCAGATGATGCACACGGGCCTCGGGCACCAGTGCGGGCTCGCGATCGGCCCGATCCAGCTCGGTGAGGTAGCGGGCGATACTGGCTTCGAGTTGCTCGATACGGGCTTGGAGCTTCCGGTCGGTGAAGTTCTTGTCGCGATTGTTCACGGCCTTGAATTTGCTGCCGTCGATGGCGACGAGGGCGTCGGAAAACAGGTTGAGCCGCCGGCACAGCAGGACGAATTCGCGGCAGACGCGACGGATCGCCGCGCCCTGGTCTTTCCGGAAGTCCGCAATGGTCTTAAAGTCAGGCATGAGCCGGGTGAGCAACCACATCAGCTCGACATTGCGCTGGGACTCGCGTTCCAGGCGCCGGCTGGATTGAATCCGATTGAGGTACCCGTAGATATAGAGCTTGAGCAGCACTGCGGGATGGTAGGACGGTCTGCCGGTCGCTTCCGGTTGGACGCCAGCAAACCCCTGCTTGGCCAAGTTGAGCCCGTCGACGAAGACGTCAACCACACGAACAGGATTGTCCTCGGCGATGTAGTCCTCAAGTGACTCCGGAAACAGGGTGTGTTGCGACCGGTCTTGACCTGCAATGAAGCGCTTCATCAGGTATACCTCGTCAGGCTAATGGACTGTACCGATGAGATCCGTCGTAGCATCGTCACCATGGGACGCGTAATCATGTGGTGAAAAATACAACGTATCGAACGGCATCGCAATGGCAACCGACTCCCGAATGAATGGCTACCCTCCACTCGGTCAATGAAGTATGTGACGTGGACAAGACCAAACTGTTCCGTACGGATGCGGCCCACGTTTTCACACACCCTCGGTCGAGACTGTGTGAAAACTCTTACGCAGTTCGATTTTGCATGATTTCAGGGGTCCTCAGGCCATTACCCGGCTCGAAATAATCGAATACAAGTCATTCTGAGAGGTCGATTTTCTTTGACGCCAATTCCTTTCCCGTTTTCACACAGCCTCGGTCGAGACCTGCCGGTCACTTCTGACAGAATCTGTTAGCGCAAGTCTAAAGCTTCCGCACAATATATATCGCTTGACTCCTTCGCTCATTGCGCCCAGGGTGATGGTGTCAGGTGTGAAGCCCCGCTGGCTGTCCTATCCCTCGCGCTTTCTGACCATTCCCAGCGTGACCGATTCCCCAGTCTCCGCCGCGTTTACATCACCGTCTCTCTGACTCGTTGCTTGTCTGGTGGTATGGCCTGCTGATGGAGGCGGCCAGGACGCCGGCCGCGCCGCAGAGGACTACTCGACCCACATCCGCATTCCATCAGAGAGGAGCAACCATGCTCAATTACGCACTGATGTTCCTGGTCGTCGGCTTGATTGCCGGCGCGCTGAACCTCGCCGGGGTTTCGACGGTCGTGGTTCAAATTTCGTGGATTCTGGTCCTAGCCGGGATGCTCGTGTTGCTAGCGATTCACTTAACCATGGGGCGCACTACTCGACCGGTGTGACCGAGGGGTGAGGGGTTATCTGGTGGTTCTCCGCATGACGACCCGATCCCTACGTCTATCTCAATTGTAAATAAGGAGGGCAATGCCATGAATGCTGAGCAACTCAAAGGAAAATGGATGCAGTTCAAAGGTGAACTGAAAGAGAAGTGGGGTAAGTTTACGGACAATGATCTCCAGGAGATTGGAGGGAACTACGACAGATTTGTCGCCAAAGCTCAGGAACGGTATGGCGATAAAAAGCGTGAGCTGATGAAGTGGGCGGATCAGTGGTACCACAAGGCTCCGTCGGCCAAGACGGGGAAAAAGATTCAGTGACCGGAATCGATCCATGTGAGACATCTCACATGCAATTCACAGGTATAAACGCGGCAACGAAAGGAGGTGTGCGATGAGCAAAGAAAGAGTTTCACGGCAAGCGACGCCGACCATGTCGGTAGGCACGCCAAGGACCAGTTCAATCGGTGAGAAGGCTGGTCTTCCTAGGCAGACATTGGAGGGAGCTCTGACGCACGACCGCATTGCGCAGCTGGCCTACGACTTATATGAACAACGGGGCCGGCAAGAAGGCCGGGCCTTGGAGGACTGGCTGAATGCGGAACTGCAACTGGTTAGCGTGTTAGGTCAATCATGACAGAAACCCGTGAGTATGAAACTTTCATTTCCATGACAACAAGGAGATAAGGCCATGAACACAATCTTACGCTGGGACCCTATGAGCAGAACTCGATGGAATCCTTTCAAGGATCGGGATGAACTGGAAAGCCGCTTGGCGACACTGTTTGCCGGCCGGGAGGCGACGAGCAACGGAGGAAAGGAAGCCCTGACGGTGACCCAATGGTCGCCGCTGGTGGACATTATGGAAGATGAGAAGGAATATCTCATCAAGGCTGAATTGCCGGACATGAAGAAAGAGGACGTGCGCCTCACGGTAGAGGATAATGTCCTGGCGATTTCAGGCGAGCGGACATTCGAGAAGGAAGAAAAGAGCAAGAAATATCACCGGGTCGAACGTGCCTACGGGAGTTTCGTGCGCAGCTTCTCACTTCCGGAGGATGCGGACGGGAGCAAGGTGACCGCTGATTTCAAAGACGGGATGCTTCACGTGCACCTTCAGAAATCCGTGCAAGCAAAGCCGAAAGCCATCGAGATCCAGGTTGGCTAGTGTTGTGTTGATCGAAGGGTGGGGCATCAGGGCAGACGTTCTTTCGCCTGCGCGATGATGGAGTCTTCCTGATGCTCCTCGCACGCCGTCGATGATCTCAATGGACCTCGCGTGATAATTCAGAATCGAGTGCCTTGGCCAGCCGTTTGGCCCTGGTCTTGTGAGGTGGTCGCTAGATCTTTTTCCCCATTCAACGGAGCCGTCTTTTTCTCCTCGTCCTCTTGACAGATACGAAACCTCGCTGCTGATACCTAGAGCCGTCATCCACAGAAATGTGTTGAACCTGTGGACAACTAGGGGATTGATGGTAAGAGTACAGGTATCAGCGAGGGCTGACGGAGTCATGTCAAGATAATTTCCTAGGAATATGCAAGAAAGTAATGAACTTACATGATAGCCACTATTAGTTGTGGTGCTTTTGAGTCGCGGCGGATGCCTAAAATATAGGCGATTTGATGAATTCGCACGCTGTTTGTGCCGTCTTTTGCAGAATGACGGGACTTGTTCACATGGTTATCCACAGAAGATGGGGAATGAGAATTCTCATGCCATGCTCACTCTGAAGGCATAGTTTTTGGTCAACCATCTGTAATTGTTCGCTTACGTAATGATTGATGTGCCGACCGTATTCGCGCGACCGTTTTGATGTCTGATGGATAGATGCGTTCTAGCTGGGGTAAGGCCATTGCGAGCCGAACGGATTTTCAGGATTTTGGCGCGATGCTGGTGGGTTCCTGCAATGGCCTTTCATGCGTAAGGTGGGGCATTGCCCTGCTTCCACTTGATACTGCAC
>JAOUHD010000167.1 GCA_029865345.1 Nitrospira sp. | reverse complement strand
TTTCTGAACCTTGACAAGTCTCGCCCCAACATGATTCATGTACTTTCACTGCGCCCGTAGCTCAGTTGGATAGAGCGCCGGGCTTCGAACCCGTAGGTCGCAGGTTCAATTCCTGCCGGGCGCACCATATTTCAATAAGTTACCGGATCTTCCCGAGTTGCCCTGCCACGTTGATTGCGCGGGGGCTGCAAGCCCCTAACCCAGAGTAAGGAGACTGATTCGTCGAGCCTGCCGATATCATGATCGAGCTGTGCCCCATCTCTTGCTCCTGCTCTTGCTTCGCGGAAACCAGGTTTGCTCTTTACTGAAGCAACGCACGAGCTAAGTTATGGTTGAGAGCGATTTCTTGTTGCCCAGTCTGGGTAAGACCATCCAGGCACAGAATGGAGTGCCGATCAGGTTCGGTCATGCCGAACATCGATTCTCGCAGAGCCTATTCTCTGTGAGCGCGACTGCTGTATCTGACCTGGACGGAAGTTATTCCCCGCGTAAGCCGCATCTGCAGACGGGCGTTGGGAACTCATCCGAATATTGGTCAGATCAAGAGTAGATTCAAGATCGTATTTCGCGTCACAGTCTTGTGAGGTGGCAACATGATGATGAAGTGCCAGGTTGGGAGGCTAGGTGTCTATATCATCTTTGTCCTGATGACGAGTCTGCCGAGTGCATGGGCGATATCGAATGATGCACCCGGCACAGATGGACCCTCGCTGGAGGAGACGGTCGCATTTATCAAAGATACGTGGGAAGCATGTGGAACAATGCACAGTGGTTTGCAACGTATGATCGCTAAGGACGGATCCCTCTGGCATATGGATAGAATGGCGAAGGTCGATGTGGTAGTGACACCTCCATCAGCTCTCAAAATTGTGACACGTCTCAATGAACACAGGAAGTTGAGCGGCATATTCGGGCTTCAATCACCCGTAGAAAGGATTCAGGAGTTTGACTTGAACGCATTGTCTCCAAGCGTGAGTTCCGAGCAGGAGGGTGAAAATGCGAATCTCTATGGAGTTCGATTGCGTTGTGCGCGGGGTGCCTGCATGACCGAATGGCTGGCGTCTCTCGCAATATCAGGCAAACCCATACACGAACTAAAAACCGGAAAATTAGTTGTGACGAGTCTCGAGGAGCTTGTCTATGAGGATCGCGCCCCCAAAGACAAACCCGGAGAAAGGAAGGGGGAAATTTACATTCCCGTCTGTGACATGGCATCTCTAGACAGCCTTTCGAAAGCCTTTCGCCACGCCATCATCAAAGCTGGCGGGAAGAAGCCGCTGTTTTAGGATGTGGCGTGGACAAGACGGGGAAAGAGGTGAATCATTCAGGATTTAGAGGAGCATGTCTCCTGAGCAGAGTGCCGTCCTGATCGAAGCTGGATTGCAAGTTTCCCCTCCGTTTATTCTCGACAGCTGTAACGTTGTCGATAGTTGTAGAGCTGCGTCATTCCCGCCTTGCTGTTCATTCATCCGTCTGTGTAGCCTTCCAAGTGGGTACGACTTGGGTAGCTGAATCGCTTGTGTAGGCCGTTGAATCAGTTGGTTGCAGGCTCAATTCTTGCCGGGACATGCCAGGCAATTGATCGTATCTCCATGAATTTCCAATGAGTTAGGGCTATGCGAGTTCCACCGGTCATTCCACAAAAGCTGGATAGAACCGTGATGGAAGTTCATCTACTATGACGTCTATGCGTAAAAGAGGTTATCCCGTGCCGTGGTTTAGCCGATATAGAACGCGGGCAAGGTTTGGTGCGGTATACTCTGAACAGAAGAAGCGGTGTGCTTGGACCAGAGAATGCCCCTGTTGTGGAAGACCACTTGAGAAGATGGACCCGGCGAGTCCCTGGGTTTGTGAATGCGGATGGCGCAGTCAATGAATCGAGCAAGCAGAGGGAGGTACCATGATCCCCGTTTTGCACGACATGAGAGCAGCATTTTTCCTTGTGATTGCACTAGCCATGCTGTTGTTTATCTGTGCGATGGCTGGCTTAGGAGCAGTATTGCAACCGGTTCGTTGGTCTGATCGAAAAGGGTATCGCTGAGTGAAAGACGGATCCGTCCGTTTAAGCCAGCAGTGATGCTTGATCGGTCTCCTTCTCATCTTCCACATCGTCGTGCTTCTCGTTTTGCTGGTTCAATTTCAGCTCTCCAGTTCTAGTCAGAGAGTCTTTGAGTCGCCTAGCTAAATATTGAATTTTGTTAGGCATCCTTCCATCCATCAGCTAAGCTTCTGCTAAGGCGTCCCTTTTCAACGGCGGTGCTATATTTGTTTGAAGTGGGAACTAGCGAGCATCGCAAACTATCGTTCATGCACCGATTGTCTATGAATGAAATTAATTGAGCAGCTGAATCTTGATATCACCCGGAGGAGAGAGATTATGAATAGAGTACTAGCGAAGTCCGGAGCTGTGATGGTGATGGGGATAGTCTTGTTGTCGAACCAGGGTTGCAATACGAAGTGGCTCAAGTCTGACGGTGAAGGTGGCGCTGGGAGCGGGAGTTCGAAGCTCCCAAACATGTCAAGAGGAGGCCTCAGCAGTGAATTGAGCGGGTTCTCTCGTAATCCATCGGAGGAGCGACTTGGGCAAGGCGGATACTCGACGTCACTGAATCCGTTGGGGCACAGCGCGCGTCAGCGTGCCGAACTGACACAAGAAGAAAAGGCCGCTGTGGAGGCGGGGTTGCAGGATGTGTTCTTTGGGTATGACCAGTGGACCTTGTCGGAGCCCGGCATGGAAGCGCTCAATCACGACGCGGCGTATCTGAAGGATCATCCAGGCGCCACGCTGAAGATTGAAGGGCACTGTGACGAGCGAGGCACGACCGATTACAACATGGTGTTGGGCGACAAACGCGCCAAGGCTGCTCGGAGCTATCTTGCGGAAGTCGGGGTGAGTTCCAAACAGGTGGCGATTGTCTCATATGGAAAGGAGCGTCCCTTCTGCTTTAATCGGGATGAGTCCTGCTATCAACAGAACCGCCGCGGCCACATGCTTCTTTCCACTAAAAAGTAAAGCCTCGCCGATGAGTGTCTTTTTTATCATCGATTGGGTTCCCACTGAGATGTGGCAAGGAGCTTTTGGAGCGCCACAACTCATGAGATTGCGATAGGGACTTCTTCAGTGAAAAAGCTCAGGTCATTCTTTAAGTCAGAAAGTACCGAGCAAACTCCAGCGCAGCCTCGGCCAGAAGACCGACGGGTCCAGCCAAGGTTCACCACTCAATTTCGCAGCACCTTCTCGGGGCAAAAGCAGGAGGGGCAGGGAAGGACTCTGGATATTTCCGTCGGTGGGTGTAAGATCGAAAGTGATAACAACGTGATGCAGGGGGCCAAGCTCGAATGCCGACTCCACATTCCAGGCCTTGATTGGCCGTTGAGGATCGACGAAGCCACGGTGCGTTGGGTCGATGGCAATACTTTCGGGATCGCATTTTCGCGCATCAGTCCAGAAGAGCTTGCGAAGCTCAAGACGATACTTTCCGAACTCGAACAAGACGAGTAACTTCTTTTCCAGTCGCTCCAGCCTGTACACGTCCTCTCTCGTAAGTATTTCCTGAGAATTTGTTCGATGCGATCTCGTCCTACTCTCGCTCTGCAGTGTGGCCGTATGCGTTGTACAGGCGCTGTCCTGACCCTGAACACGGTTGACATGGATACCGTAACTGTCGGAAAGTACAGCGAGACTGAAATCACAATACAAAAATCATGGTATGAGGATAGAGAAAGGAGTCGGGGGTGGAACAGAGGTATGCAATCACCGTGAAGTTCTTGGTCGATGCCGATTCGGCGGAAGATGCGGAAGAGATGATTGAAACCGCCTGTGAAAAGGCGTCGGCATCTTTTCCTGAAATGAGTTATGAAGGGATTGAGGATATTGAGGAAGATGAGGAGTAGTCGGTCTTCGCTTGCGACAGGAATCTTGTCATTCACTCGACCGATCACACCATGGGCATTGAATCGCAATCGATCTTACCTCAGAAGGAAGTCGCTATCCTTGCAGGCGGCTGTTTTTGGTGTCTTGAAGCCGTTTTTGATCAGGTCAGGGGGGTGGAATCGGTCGAGTCTGGGTATATCGGGGGCAATCTAGATCGCCCCAGTTATGAAGCGGTGTGTGGGGGGCAGACCGGCCATGCCGAGGCCGTGCGTGTTACCTTTGATCCCCGCGTAATCACCTATAAAGGACTGCTCGAAATATTTTTCGTCATTCACGACCCCACGACCCTCAATCGGCAAGGAAACGACGCTGGTACCCAGTATCGGTCAGCGATTTTTTACACCTCCCCGGAACAGCAGCAAACCGCCGAGGATCTCATTAAATCTCTTACCGCTGAACAACTCTACGATGCTCCCATCGTCACGCAGGTCGTAGCAGTTAGTCCATGGTATGAGGCGGAGTCCTATCATCAGGAGTACTTTGCTCGAAATCCCCTCCAAGGTTACTGTCAGTTTGTGGTGGGTCCAAAAGTTGCAAAGTTCCGAAAGCAATTTGCTCAGCGCCTAAAAGGGTAACGGCACCTCGCTTATCGACCGAACCATCCAACCAAGACCTCTCGTACCGTCCCAAAGACCGCGGGCTCCTGGAATATCTGATGGGTTTGCAGTATCACCTCGGCATGTACGGGGCAAAAGGGCCATTCGTCGGCAGGATTGCCTTGAACATGGGCAATGATCGAGCCATCTCCCTGGTCGGTTGAAGCGTGAAGGACGATCAACGGACTGTTCGGATCAAGTAAACAGGTGCTGTCCTTCTTATCCGATTGATCTGTAGCTGCCTGACGAATCAGCACCTGCTGTTCACCCTCTGAGAAGACGGTGTCCCCTTCTCGAATAGGGCCAGTCGGAGCGAAAGAGTAGAGAACCAGCGGGGCGCCGAGAATAACGAGCACTGCCGCAGCCATCGACCACAGCGGGGGATCGGCCTGGTTGTGGGAGGCGATGTCGGGCACGTCCTCAGTGTGATTCCTGAGTTGTGCTCGTGGATTCCTCTGCCAGTTTGCTTAACAGCACGACGATCTCCCGTCTCTTTGCACGGAACGGATTCTTCAAGGACCCTTGTTCTAGTGGTATCAGCGCAGAGGTCTGGTGGAATCCCAATATAGTTTCCTGTGGTGCAATAGATTGCAACGGAGTCGATCGCCCATCGACATATCTCATAGTTTCAGCATCCGGCGGGTACCGAGTTGGAGAACGATAGTTGCTGAGTAAGAAGTGCAGTTCGTCACCGTGGATGTAGACCCCACCTGAAGTGACGAGATCGATAGTCCCTGGCTGCTGGATGATTCGATAAAACGTCACAATTTGCTCGGGCGTTGCAGCCCCCAGGCCTTTGGCTAATAGTGGTGCAAGAAAGGCTACGTCGTCGGGGCCAAAAACCGGATGCAGGTGTGGCTCCTTGTCTTTGCCAGAGAAAACTGAGGACGGTAGGAGACGCGCTGACTCTTCAATCCTCACGCCGGAGAGAATGGACGACATCACCTTAACAGTAATGTTGGCCGGATGAGAATGACCACTGCTTACCCGCTGGTCTACTGCAAGTCGGACATACTGCGATTGATCTTCAAAAATGGGTGGGCTTGAATAAGATTGGTGCTGACAGGCGGTAAACCCAACGAATAGCACAACTACGGTGAGAATGGTTGTGCCAAGTTTCTTCATGATCCTCCAGTTCGTGTTTGAGGAGCGGGTCCCAGACGCATCAGCTTTCAGACACTGAAGATGCGCCTCACGAAGGTCCTTGCGATCTTTATCTGAAATTACGCCACAAACGTCTTCATGTTACGGCTGTGGGGAATTACTTGCAATGCCAAACAGGTGCGTTCCAGCGTTTAGCGGCGCTGATGTCGGCCATCGAACCGCGCAAATTAACAATTCGATAACAATACCGTAGCATCAACTTAACTCCCGTCATCTATATCTCGTCCTGTTTTTCGAACATGACTAACTAGAGGGAGGTATTTGATGAGGCGACAGTGGTTGGCGATGATCATGTGTGTTACGGGTATTGGGCTTGTCCTTAACGTCACCAGTGCTCAAGCTGGGCACGACTTGGCGGACATTCTGTATGAGAAGGGGCAGCTTACTAAGGAAGAGTGGTTAAAAGCCAAATCTGATGAGGAAAAATTGGAGGAGGAACAGAAAAAGTCAAGGGATCAGGAGTTTCCGATCTCCCTAAAGTACAAAGATGGGTTTGATCTGCAAAGTCGCGACGGAAAGTTCGAGATGCTGATCCAAAATCGGCTCCAGTTTCGTTACTCCTTTCCCCAAGAAGGCGACTCGCTCTCTCCGGCCGATGCTGGAACAGCCGACGATAAGGACGTGAGCTCATTCCGTGTCCGACGTGCTCGTATCAAAGTCGGGGGGCACGGCTTTGCTCCATGGCTGAAATACTACGTGGAATATGATTGGGTGAGTAATACGCTGCTCGATTATCGAGTGGATATCGCGAAATTTAAATGGGCGACACTTCGCGTAGGGCAATGGAAGA
>JAOUHD010000028.1 GCA_029865345.1 Nitrospira sp. | reverse complement strand
TAGGGAAGCAGCGATGTCCAGATATAATGGTAGGGAAATGCAAACGCAGCCGGCGTATCATGGCCAATCACGTGAGCACGCTCGAGCGCCTTCGCGAACTGTGGCGCGTCCGCCGGCGTCAGCGGACGGAGCCGAGCATCAACTCGCGCAGGAACAAGGCGAGCCGTGAGGTGCGGAAGCGCCTGAAGCACGATCACATCGTCCTGAAAGCGCCCAACCAAGTGTGGATGGGCAGCAATTTTGTCCAGTCCTCCCTCAGTCGTCACCCAACCGAGGACCGACTCCGCATATTCGTGAATCGCACGGGGAACCGCGTCACGCATGAATGGACACTTGGAATCCCACCCAAGCAGGACTTCCTGACCCGACGCATCCCACATCAACGCCAGCGGATACAACTGACAGTCCAATGGGCGAACGTCGTAGATCCCACACCGGCCCGACTGCGAATCAAAGGCAGGACACAGATACCCTTCGTCCATCGGATTCTTGACAAGCTCGACCTGCGAGCCGGACGTATCGGGAAAGAACGAATCAGGCACTCCAAGTGCCACAGCATCGGTGATTTCTTGATGGGTAAAGTATGGGCGAAGAAAACTATCGGCTTCCGGAAAGCGGCAGCACACATCACAACGACCACACGCTGAGTCCGGAACCAGCTGAGGCAGAACCCTCATCGTCTGTTTGGAATCTACTGTCCTGAGATCCATCGAGCCCCAATCATACGATGCATGCCGAACGGTGGCAAGGAAGGTTTGCTTCCGATCATCGTGCACCCTGTCCGCATTACACCAGCCTCTACGCCTCGGAGAGTCTGCTGCCCTCTTGTCGGTCGCTGGTGTGCGTGCTAGCATTGCACTCTTTGCACTATTCTGATGCCGCACGTTCACCCATTGCCCGAACGTGCAAGAAGGGTTTCCCATTGGCACAGATCGACGCCTCCTGTCCGACCCTCTCGCCTGAGGCAGCACGAGAACGCTGCGCGGCCATTCGTGAGCAGTTGTGTCGCGCGAACGTGTTCGGATCTCCAGCCACCTTGCCGCTACAGGGCTCCGCTTCCGACATGCAGGCGGTGACCTCCTGGCGAGTCAGTCCCTGCCCATTATACCTGTCATCTGAGCAACTGCGGTTCTTCACCGACTTAGGGCCACATCTGCTGTCGTTCTATCGAGGATTGAATCGGTTGTACAACGAAAGCGTCAAAGGCATTCAACCGACCTGGATCGCAGGCTACCTCGATCAAGGGAAGCCAGCTGCATTAGTGCAATACAGCCGCATGAAACGGTTTCGCGATGCCCTGCCCGACGTCATCAGACCCGATATTATCCCCACACAGGACGGCATGGTGATCACCGAACTGGATTCGGTTCCAGGGGGAATCGGGCTCACCGCCTGTCTCTCTCGCATCTATCACGATCTCGACGGCGGTCCCGCACAGATCATCGGAGGACAAAACGGCATGCTCCACGGATTTGCTCGCATGCTGCGTTCTCTCCAAGCGCAGCATGTCGGATGCATCGCGATTCTGATCTCCGACGAATCGAAAGACTATCGGCCGGAAATGTCCTGGTTGGCCGCTCAGCTCCGCGAAGAGGGATTGTCCGTCTGGTGTGTCGAACCACGCGAGATTCGGTTTACGGAGGACGGACTTCGCCTCCACGCCCACGGAAGCGAGCAGGCGATCAGCGTCCTCTATCGCTTTTATGAGCTGTTCGACTTGTTGAATATTCCCAAAGCTGAACTGGTCCAATATGCCGCGAAGAAAGGTCGGGTCTCCGTGACCCCTCCCTATAAGCCGGCACTAGAGGAAAAGTCGGCCTTCGCCCTGCTCCACCATCCGATCCTTCGCCCGTTTTGGGAAAAAGAACTCGGTGCAGACTGCCTGCTGCATTTGACCACGATCATGCCGAAAACCTGGCTGCTTGACCCGGCACCGCTTCCTGCGATCGCGACGATTCCGGACCTGCATATAGGGAACCGTCCGGTGGCGAACTGGGCTGAACTTGAGAAAGCGACGCAGAAGGAACGCCAGTTTGTCATCAAGCCTTCTGGATTTTCGGAACTGGCCTGGGGAAGCCGTGGCGTTTCGATCGGGCATGACATGCCTCAGACCGAATGGGTTGAGGCGCTTCGGAAAGCCCTTGCATCCTTTCCGACCACCCCCTATATCCTGCAAGAATTCCATAAGGGTCGGTTGTTTGAGATGGACTTTATGGATGAGCACCAACAGACCATGGCGCACATGTCAGGCCGGGCGCGACTCTCCCCGTATTACTTTGTTTCGGAAGGAAGGGCTGAACTTGCCGGCATCCTGGCTACCATTTGCCCAGCTGACAAAAAGATTCTTCATGGCATGAAAGACGCGATTATAGTCCCTTGCGCCCTACGACCGGACTGATGCGCGTCTCCTTAAAGAAACTATAAAATGATCGTTTCACTTTCTTCCTTTTCCTGGTAGCCTGATAGCACTTTGGCTTTGACTCTTTTCCATGTCGACTGGTGCCCTGACTGTGTGGTGGTCCGCCGAAAACTGGCGGACTTGGGGCTGACCTATGAAGATGTCGTCGTGCCAGACAGCAGACGCATGCGCACGCAAGTTCACGAGGTATCCGGCCAATATTATGTCCCGGTCCTCAAGGACGACGATCTCGTGCTGACGGAAACCGCCGACATCCTGGCCTATCTGGACAAGCGGTCTCTCACCAACCGGGGTGGAGCCGCAACAACCACCGAGCTTCAGTCGCAAGCCCGCACGACACCCGATGTTGCCGGCGAAGACGACGACCACCCTTCTTGCCGGATCAACTGACCACCAAAGGACGACACATGGAAGAATGGCAACAGATCCTCGCCAAAAGTATCGTCAAGCCAAAGGACCTCGCTGAACGGTTTGGCCTCGATGAGAAAGAAATAGAAGCGATCGTCGGCCCTTATCCGATGAGGATTACTCCGACGGTACTTGAGACGATCAAATCGAAGGACGATGCGATTTGGAAGCAGGTCGTCCCCGAAATCGCGGAGTTGGCCGACATCGACGCAGAGGACGATCCACTGGAAGAAGATCTCATGAGCCCGGTGCCCCATCTGGTCCACCGATATCCAGATCGGGTGCTGCTCATGGTCACCAATCAATGTCCGATCTATTGCCGGTTCTGCACCAGAAAGCGACTGGTGGGCAAACCTGGTTTTCTGAAAAAGGGCGAGCTGGACCGCGCCATCCAGTATCTTCGTGAGCATACGGAAGTGCGTGATGTCATCCTCTCAGGAGGCGACCCACTGCTACTCCCCGACTATCTCCTTGAACGCATCTTCAAGGCCCTGCGGACCATTCCTCACCTGGAACTCATCCGCATCGGATCGCGGGTCCCAGGGTCGTTGCCCCAACGAATCACGCCCAAGCTCTGCGAGATGGTGAAAAAGTATCATCCTATTTACATGAACCTGCATTTCAACCACCCGGACGAACTGACGCCTGAAGTTAAGGCTGCCTGCGGCATGCTCGCGGATGCCGGCATCCCGCTGGGCGCCCAGACAGTCCTCCTCAAAGGCGTCAATGATGACCCGGAGATCATGAAACGCCTGGTCCATCAGCTGCTCCTTGCGCGGGTGAAGCCCTATTATCTCTATCAGGCCGACTTGACCAAGGGAACGAATCATTTCCGGACAACTGTCGAAACGGGGCTGAATATCATCAAGGCGCTCCAAGGCCATACGAGTGGAATGGCCGTGCCCCACTTCGTCATCGATGCACCGGGCGGCGGCGGCAAGATTCCGCTGCTGCCGGATGACTATCTGGTCCACATGGACAAGGACGGAGCCCTCCTCCGGAATTATGAGAATAAGACGTTCCACTATCCCCAGCCAAAGTCTGACAACAGGCGGGAGCTTCCAATGGTCGGTGTAGGCTCCTCGCTCGATAATGCAGAAGCAGCCTATGTGACATGTGGTGACAGCTACCCTGATCGCGACGGCTATGCCGCCTGGGGGAACAGCTGCGGCGGAGATGCGGACGACCTGTGACCACTCATTCATCTCGAGCCGGCATCCTTCCCTATCAAGACATCAAACGCTTGATCGCAAGCCGAGCCATTAGCGCCTCCCCGTCTGTCGAGAGCCGGCAGATCCAGCCAGCCAGCCTCGATCTCCGTCTCGGCCGCAAAGCCTATCGGCTGATCAGCAGCTTTTTGCCGGAACTGTCGGCCATCTCCTCACGTCTGAATGTGCTGGATTTTTATCAGTCGGACCTCGTGATGTATGAGATGGACCTCACCGACGGAGCAATTCTGGAAAAGGGCCATGTGTATCTCGTTCCATTGCTGGAACAACTGGCCCTCCCGAAAACGATCCGCGCACGGGCGAATCCAAAGAGCACGACCGGTCGCCTGGATGTCTTTACCCGCGTGGTGACGGATCTCACCTCCGGATTCGATGAAATTCGTGCCGGCTATCGAGGCCAGCTCTTCCTAGAGGTTGTCCCGCGCTCGTTTGCCATCAAAGTTCGTACGGGGCAGTCGTTGAACCAAATCCGGTTTGTGGATGGCAAAGCGACGGTGCCGGACCGAGCGCTTCAGGCGCTTCATCGGAACACACCATTGCTGTACCATAATGTGGCTTCCCCGAAGGCCGTCGGCACCCGAGACTTTCGTGTTGAGCGTGGATTGTTCCTGCGCATTGACCTCGCAGGCACGGATCAGAGAGACTCCCGTATCATCGGGTACCGTGCGAAGAAGAACAGCCACGTCATCGATCTGGAGAAAGTCGGTCATTATGTCGCGGCTGATTTTTGGGAACCGCTCCATCGCCATCGCCACGACAGCTTGTTATTGGAGCCCGAAGAGTTTTATATCCTGGCCTCAAAGGAGCGCATTCGCGTGCCGGCCGGCTACGCCGCCGAGATGGTGGCCTACGAAGCAGCCTGCGGGGAGCTCCGGACTCACTATGCGGGATTTTTCGACCCTGGATTCGGGTATGGATCAAAGGGAGAGATCACCGGCACACAAGTTGTGCTGGAAGTTCGCCCACACGACGTGCCATTCTTGATCCATGACGGACAGACATTTTTCAAGGTCGTGTATGACAGGATGATGGGGATGCCGACACAGCTCTATGGATCGGGGTTGGGATCTTCTTATCAACGACAGACCTTATCGCTCAGTAAGCATTTTAAAGTCTAACCATGGCTCCATCCGATCTACCACCGCCTCACAACGAATCGCTGGCCCCGTCACGTCCGACAGGACCGGAAGAACAAGGGACGGGAAACGAGCATCAGATCCACGTCATCGGCTTGATGGTTGGAACCGCGCTGATGTTTATTGGCTTTCTCAATGTGTTTCTGTCCATCAGCGGGGGCTTTGAAATCAATATTGTGCCCTTCCTCATCTATTTTGGCGGACTGGCGATATGGGCCAATGCCGCCATTGAAACGCCGACCTTTCGGTATGGAGTCATGACTCTTGCCATTACCTTAGCCTTAGGTCTCTTTCAGTATGGGGAAGTTCTGTTTTGGCACAAGCAGGTCCTCTTCTGGGTCACCATCATCATCGTGATGTACTTCATGTTCGTCGAACCTAAAAAACCCACGGCCTGATCTCTGATGGCGATCACTGTCGTCATTCCAACCTTAAACGAAGAAAAGAACCTTCCACGAACTCTTGCGCGCCTATCGGCGGCTGCCCTGAGGGAGATTATCATCGTTGACGGCGGCAGCACCGACAGCACCGTCAGCCTCGCTGAAGAATTTTGCGCCCGTACGTTCAATGCCCGCATCATGACGTCGTCACGAGGGCGCGCGCGCCAAATGAACGAAGGGGCAAAAGCCAGCCAGGGGGAGATCTTACTCTTCCTGCATGCCGATACACAGTTGCCGGCACAAGCCGGACCGATCATAGAATTGGCCTTGAGCAAGCACCCCTCAACTGTGGGTGGGCATTTCAACGTCCGATTCGACAATTCCTCGGTTTGGGGCCGAGTCATCAGTTTCTTTATGAATCGCCGGTCGCGCTTGACGGGCATCGCGACCGGCGACCAAGCTCTCTTTGTCCGCCGCCACGTGTTCGAACTGCTCGGAGGCTTTTCCGAGATTCCGCTGATGGAAGACATCGAATTCAGCAGTCGGATGCAGCAAGCGGGTCGAACGGTGGCGCTCCGGGACGCTGTCGTCACCTCCTTTCGTCGGTGGGATACACAGGGCCCGCTGAGAACCATTCTCTTGATGTGGGCCCTGCGCTTCCTGTACTGGGCAGGAGTCAGCCCTCACCGGCTCAAGAACTTTTACGCCACCATCCGATGAAATCAACAACCCTTCACCCTTCACCGCTCACCCCTCACCAGACCGCCCTGGTGATCTTTGCCAAAGCGCCGATTCCCGGCCAGGTCAAGACACGCCTCTGCCCACCGCTCACTCCCGATGAAGCCGCTACACTCCATGGGAGCTTCGTCCTCGACACTCTGGAGCGAACAAAAACCGCTGTCGCAAAGCTGAAACTGCCGCTCGATCGTTACCTTGCCTGCGCCCCGTCTGCCACACATGTCTTCTTCAAGATTATGGAAGAGCGGCAGAGTGTGAAGTTGATCGATCAAGTCGGCGCCGACCTCGGTGCGCGCATGAATCAGGCATTTCAAAGGCTGTTCGCGCAAGGATATCGACAGGTCGTCCTCATTGGGACGGATGTACCGACGCTTCCGCTCAGCCATTTTAAGCAGGCCCTCCTGGCGCTGGAGAATCATGATCTCGTGCTTGGTCCGGCGTTGGATGGAGGGTACTACCTGATCGGCCTGAAGCGGATGGCACCGGAACTCTTCGTCGACATGTCATGGTCGACCGATCAAGTACTCGGACTCACACAGGAGAAAGCAGCGACGATCGGCCTCAAGGGTTCCTTGATTCAACCGTGGCGCGACGTCGATACCCTGGCCGATCTAGAAGCCCTCATTAAAGATTGCACCGCCGAGGCCAAGAAGCCGATGAATGATCGGGTGTTTTCAAGTCGCACGGCCGGCGTACTTCAGACGCTCGCCAAACGACTTTGTTCGAGAGCATAATGCCGTTCCCAACCGCTCAACCAAGGGGCCACATGAACCAGCACGTCGCACTCATCACCGGAGGGGCGAAAGGCATCGGGCGAGGGATCGCGCTCGATCTCGCTTCCCGGCAGTGGAAGATTGCTGTCTGCTACAGAACCAGCGACACAGAGGCCAAGACAACGGCGCAGGAGATCATGCAGCGAGGGGGGCAAGCGCTGGCCATCCGGTGCGATGTTTCCGACCCAGTGGCAGCCAAGAACATGGTCACACAGGTAGAACAGGAATGGGGGCGAATCGATGTCCTGATCAATGGCGCAGGTCCCTATCATCGCGTCAACCTGTTCGACGAAACCGTCGAGGGCTGGAATGACATGTTCGATGGCAACTTGCATCCTATTTTCTATCTTGCTCAAGCTATCGCACCAGGCATGAAAGCGCGAAAATCAGGTCGCATCATCAGTTTCAGCATGGCCAATGCGGACCAGATGGAAGCACAGCCCGATGTCACCGCCCACTACATTGCCAAGGCCGGCGTGCTGATCCTGACGCGTACTTTGGCGAAGTTGTTGGCCCCCTATGGTATTACCGTCAATGCCATCTCGCCCGGCTTCATCGATTCGGGGAGCGCGCCGCCGCAAGAACTCGCCGCCATGACCAAACGTATTCCCGCCGGGTACATTGGAACGGTCGACGATACCGTTGCAGCTGTTCGTTATTTACTCAGCGAAGAGGCCCGTTATGTCAACGGGGCAAACATTCAGATCAGTGGAGCGTGGGGAATATGAAGAGATGGAACGACATTCAGGTTAATTCCTTGCTCACGCACCCGGAATAATCGTAGTTTCAAATCAAGGATTGTGCTCGCTCAATGTGCGCAGGGGAACTAACCTGGATACCGTTCTTTGAGGAGAAGGGAGTTCAGGAAATGGAGGGGTACAGATGAAATCGGAACGGGAACGCGAAGCTCACAGTCGTTTTGTTCAGGCGCTTCAACACGAACATGTGATCTGCACCAAGGCCGGTTGCGGCGGGCCGATGCAGGTGACGGATCACACCCCGCATAACGGAAAGGTCAAGAAGTACGAAGCCGAATGTGAACAATGCCATGCAGTGGAACAGATCACGGGCAAAGAAGAGCACGCACCTCCCTGGGACATCGCTTCAATCACAATGATGGCTGAGATCCATCTTCTCCACGAACAGCCGACATGCCCGTACGACGACACGCCGATTACCTTCATTTCTTTGCCCAATCCTCGGCGCAAAGCCCGGTATCGCCTCCTGTGCTACTACTGCGGCCGACATACGGAAATGAACTGGCCGCCACCGGAAGCGAAGCGGTAAAGGCCTAGAGAGATCCAAGACGGGGTCTTGCAATAGATACGCACACGCAGCACCAGTATGGACAGGTGAAAGACCATCACTGAACGGTCGACCACACGAGCGTCGCGGAAAACACCACGATCACGACAGCCAGCGCCCGTTGCAACCTGAGTGGATCCATAGTGATCCCGCGACCACTGCCAATCAATGCGCCGAGCATCACCCAGACCATGCCGATCGGTAGGACCACACAAGCAAACAACGCCATCGCAATCGCATACCCCTGCAGATGCTCAAAGGCCTGGGGCGGAAATATTGTAGATGCAAACAATAGCCCTTTTGGATTAAGCACCGTGGTGACGAGGACAGTTCCTGGACCAATCGTCTGTGATCCTGCTATCGGCGGTTTCTCAGTAGGCATCCACATCTTGACGGCAACATAGAGCAGATAGCCACTACAGACGACTCGCACGGCTACACTCACCCACGGATAATATTTCCCGATCGACGCAAGCAAGATTCCCCAGCCTGATATCGCGATCAGATAGCCCGTAAGCTCGAAAAGGATCAATGGGCGCGCGTCCCTCCAACCACGCCCCAAACCAGCGGCTGCAAGCAACGTATTCGTGGGGCCAGGAGTGAGCAGTACGAGGGCGCTGCTGAGCAGGAACACAAGCACATGAAAATCGGAGATCATGCTGAACGCGAGATCATTCCGTAAGATGGGAGGATCATAGGCATTCTTTTGATCCAATGATACTGGTCATCAGATTATCGACACGGCACCTTCAGGATCGGGATTCACAAGAGTTGCGAAGGGCATCTACCATCCTAACCGCATGGCCGATCCACCACAGAATACTCATGCGTTCTAGATAACCATCCGACGAGCTAGACCGCAAGAGCCTTCTTGATGAATTCAGCCAGCCGGCGAAAGTAGGCTCGCCCACCCATCAGATATGTGTCGTTATGTCCGGCACCTTCGACCACATACCAGTCCTTCGGCGATTTGGCCGCATCGAAGACCTGGCGACCAAACTCAATGGGAATAATGTCGTCTCTGTCTCCATGGATGATCAGCTTCGGAAGTGACAGCTGCGGGAGCCTGTCGATTAATCGATGTGCGGCTCCGAGGAGCCAATGCACGGGTAACCCACCATAATAGAATTTCGCCACGGCTTCGATGGAAGGAAATGATGATTCAAGAATGAGAGCTGAGGCGGGTCGTTGTACCGCAAGTTCACCTGCCACGGATGCTCCCAGCGATCGGCCGAACAGGACGATTCGTTCAGGGCGAATCTTTCTGCTTTGGGTGAGGTAATCATATGCGCCATATGCATCCTGATAGAGGCCCCGCTCCGTGGGGGAAATACGCTGACTCTTTCCATAGCCTCGATAGTCAAACAAGAAGACGGACAGCCCCAGTTGGTACAGCAGCTTCAGATTTTCAAGGCGATCGATGATATTGCCGGCATTGCCATGGCACCAGAGTATGACCGGACGATCGGCAGCCGCCTCAACGTACCAACCGAATAGTCTCACACCATCGGTGGCTTGAAACCACACATCTTCAAGCGGCAATCCACTCAGCCTTGCCCAATCTCGGTCTTGCCAAGGTTCAGGATGATAGACGAAGAATTGGTCAAGCACGCCCATGATACGTTTTTCGAACACATCGCATGTTCAATGAAGCTTCTGCTGAGTATGACAAGAGCGGTAGGCTGAGGCGAGGCCTGTTAACGAAGTTTTTGATCGATCTTGTTCCCGGCTTTTTTAAAACCTTCTGCGGTCTTGTCGGCAGCCTTTTTCAACTTTTGCTCAACCTTCTCTCCGATGTGTTTCTCCTCGACCTTCTTGACCACCTTTCCAACCCCCTGCTCGATCTTCTTGCCGACCTTTTTGGCGGTGTTCCCGATTCGTTCGAACACGCCGGGATTGTTCGCCGATTCTCCCTCGGCAAACACGAGCGCTCCTGAACCCGCCCACAAGGACAGAAGCAGTCCCGCTACCAATCCTATGCGCCGTGCCAATTGCATCATCGACTCTTCAACTTCAGAAAAAGTATAGCATGTTGAAACTCACCAGCCCAAAGCCACTATACTAGCCGACATGCTGTCGCACCTCAAAACCGTCTTCGCCGTTCGCATTCACATAAGTTCCTGACATTTTCTTTGCATGAATGACATACCGTGCTACGGTGCCCAATCGGCATCTGAGGCTCGTTATTTATGTTCATTTCCAAAGAGAGGATGGATGAATTATGAACAACGGCGGAAGGCTGAAGAGTGTGCTGCTATTTCTTATTGCCTGTAGCATCACATTTTCCATGGGCTGTTCGACATCCGGCCAATTTTTCACTCCAGAAAAGAGCGCACTCTATATCAATGACCGACCATTTATTGTTGGCCCTACCGGCAAAATCAAGACTCGCCCGTTTTTCTGGTCAGCAGCCGGCGGGATACCCTATCGCATTGAGAAGGATGGGGCGGTGATTCAGACGGGTAAGCTTCCTTCCAGGTTTCGGGTTGCATCCATATTTTGGCCGCCATTCGCAATCATTTATTGGCCGATTGGATTACGGACGGACATGATCTACGATTTAAATAATGACCCAACTGCGCAAAAGTATGCTCCAGCTCAGAACACTGTACTGACTCCGCAAACTGCTCCAGTTCCGCCAACACAGTAGCGTGTCACGAGCCTCAATCTGAAACCACCGAGCCCTGGCATGTTGCCATAACTCGCATGCCAAGGCCCGGTTGCTTAGTGGCTGCCTGATGGCCCTTACTCCTACCTGGCCGCCATGCTCTTAACCTTGAAGATAAAATCCTTCAGCACGTAAACCCCAAACCACTGATCTGAAATCGTCACGTCGGTGAGGCGTGCGAATCGAAGGGAACCAGCCGAGGCACAGAGTCACGAGCTGACAACCGGCCAGAGAAGAGCGCTTTTCAGCCACAGTTCATTGATGAGCCGCGGTGACCGTCTGTTTAGTAGGGCGACTCATGGGAATATGGTCACGATAGACTTGCAGCAAAGTGAGATCCTCGTCATTTTGCTCCTCCACCGGAACCATGGCCAGATCCACCTCGCCCGGCCACTGCGGATGCGCTTGCACACGCCGAAGGATCTTGAAGAATCTCCGTACCAGATTCAGCCACCGGACGCTGAGTGACGCAATTTCCCATGCTCGGCGCGGGTAAAAGATCAGCGGGTTTTCAAGCGGCATGCTGGCCCTACGCATCGTCCGCACTTTGAGCCGGAACATGCCGGCCTCCAACGGGTGAATCCCTTCCAGGGCGATGCTGCCCCCCAAGCACAACAACAGGAACATCACCTTGTAAATGTCCTGGTCTTTCGCCGCGGCCCGATACAGCACGCGTTCGATATGCTCCTCCGTATAGTATTGCTTCCAGGCATTACGGTAGGTCCGTTGCCATTCTTCTTTGGACATGAGGGGATGGCCCATCGTGACATGCTCTAAATCGTATTTATTCATGTCCGGCTCGATCCACGCGCCGCGTTCACAATGTTTCCGATGGTCTTCTGAGCCAGGCAACGGCGTGAGGCAGAAGAATTCGAGGCCGTCCAGAGGAAGCTCGTGCTTGATGATCTCGATATCGCGCGCGATGGATTCCGGCGTGTCGGTGGGAAAGCCCAAAATATACCCGGCCACCGTCGTGCAGCCGTGGTCTTTCCACGCTTGCAGCATTTTCCGGTATTGCCAGATCTTGTTTTGCAGCTTCTTCGCCCCGGCGAGCGAATCGGGGTTGAGGTTTTCAAGCCCAATAAAAATGTTATTGCAGCCGGCTCTGGCGCACTTTTCAATGAACCGTGGAATCTTATAGGCGCCGACGTCGACCTGGGCGGTAAATGAGATCGCCAGACCTTCCCCCTCCCGCATCTGAATGCATCGGTCGAGGATCACCTCCCAGTTGCTGTTCCTGGCAAAATCGTCGTCCGTGATAAAGAATCGCCCGACTCCCTGTTGTAGATTGGCCCGGATGATCTGCTCGATATCATCCGCTGAGCGGTAGCGAGACTTGCGTCCCTGCACATTGATGATCGTGCAGAAACTGCATTGAAACGGACATCCTCGCCCCGCGTCGAAACTGGAGAGACGGCGAAATGTATTTTTCACGATCTGAACGGGTAAAAAAGGCGACGGTGAGGACTCGAGACTCCGGCCCTCGTTCAAGAAATTGTACAAAGGCTTGAGCTTCCCCGCGTAGGCATCGCGCAAGACCTCATCCAGATGGCCTTCCGCCTCTCCGGCAAACAGGCTGATGCCCTTCTCTTCGGCGGCTTGAAGATCGCGTGGCAACGTAGGGAGCATGGCGACACAGCCGCTCACATGGAACCCGCCGATGGCGACCGGAATATTCGCCTTGAGAAAGCAATCAGCCAGATCAACCGCGCGCGGGAACTGATTGGTTTGCACGCCGACGAAGCCCACCATGCCGGACGTATAGCCCTTGATCTTTCGAATGATGGAACGGATGGGGATGACTGTGTTCGTTTCGTCGTAGAGGTCAATATCAATGGCGACGTCCTCGCCCAACACCTTGCGCGCCTCACAATCGAGCGCGAGGCCGTTCAAGACGGCGAGTGTGTTCGAGGGAATGGCCGAACGGATCCACTGAATTACGTAGCCATCGTCGTCGTAATGGGACGGCTTGATGAGAACGAGGAGAAAGTCTTTGGCTGCGCCCATAGCGTGCCGCTTATATCCGGTTTTTGCGCCCTCCACGAACAAGATGAAAGCTAGGACGATTGCATAGGGATGTCAAGAGAATCAGGTTGCACCGGACACATGGAAACCGCAGCCCACGCGCTGGCCATCATGTCATCTCTGAGGTATACTCCGTCGCTGCACTACCGCTGTTCAAACACACTTATTGTCATGCAGACTTCAGCCCCCGGCATAACGAGCCCACTCACAACATGCGACGTCCTCGTGGTCGGAGGCGGCCCGGCCGGCTCGGCAATTTCTGCGCTGCTGGCAGAAAAGGGATGGGACGTGCATGTGCTGGAGAAAGACCACCACCCGCGCTTCCACATCGGCGAATCGCTGCTCCCTCATTCACTCCCGATATTGCAACGATTGGGTGTGCTCCCGGAAGTCGAAAAGATCGGCATCACCAAATACGGCGCGGAAATTGTCTCGCCGTATCACGGGCGATCCCGCACCCTGTACTTTTCGAAGGCGCTGGACGGCTCACAACCGTATTCCTATGAAGTCAAACGGGCCGAATTCGATAAGATCCTGATCGACAACGCCGTCAGCAAAGGAGTCCGCGTACATGAGGGCATCCGAGCAAAACGCGTTGAGTTCCGGCACGACTCTACTCATCTGGTTCAGGCTGAAGACAGGGCGGGAACCACAATCACCTACGAAGCCAAGTTCGTAGTCGATGCCAGCGGGCGCGACACCTTTCTTTCCGGACAATTCGGCGGCAAGTATCGCAATCCCAGCCACAATAGCGCGGCTGTGTTTGGACATTTCGAAGGCGTGAGACGACTGCCTGGAAAGGATGAGGGCAATATCAGCATCGTCTGGTTCGATCACGGCTGGTGGTGGATCATTCCGTTCAAGGACGGCACGACCAGTGTGGGAGCGGTCTGCTGGCCCTCGTATATCAGCACCCGAAAGGTGCCGCTGGAGCAGTTTCTGTGGGATACGATCGCACTCTGCGCTCCCGTGGCGGAACGTATGGCCAAGGCCACACTTGTCGGTCAAGCCTATGCCGCCGCCAACTACTCCTATCGCCGATCGACCATGCGTGGCGACGGATACTTGATGGTGGGCGACGCCTTCGCTTTCATCGACCCGGTGTTCTCCAGCGGCGTGCATCTGGCGCTCAATAGCGCCACACTGGGCGCCGACGTAGTCGATGCCTATTTGCGGAAGTCACCGGAATACCAACGACACCTCCAGGAGTTTGAACGGAGCGTCCGCTTGGGCGTAAAAACCTATTCCTGGTTTATCTATCACTTCACCCAGCCGGCCTTCCGCAATCTGTTCATGTCCGAAGGATCCAAATTCAAAATGGAGGAGGCTATTCTCTCCATTTTGGCCGGCGACGCCTTCGGCAAATCTCCGACGAGGCTTCCGATTTTCCTGTTCAAAATCGCCTATTATCTCGTCTATCTCTTCAACTTCAGGGAGAATTGGACGGCATTCCAGCGCCGCATCCGCGGCGTGCCAGAAACCGTGACGACGCTCAAAGATTATGCCCTTCACGATCGCCGATAAAGACACTGGGGCCATGCGACTGTGAAATCGACGACCATTCCACCATCCACCATGGCAGCCCGGCGAGTTTCAGAAACAACCGCCCGACCGGACGTGTCATATGTCGAGTGCGCACAGCTGCCGCTCACGCTAGCCGAATCCACCGCGCACCCCATGGCCGTCGTCACATTCGGGCAAACGCTGTCCAGCACATTTCCTTGCCCGGTCATCGCCCTCGATCTCCCTCAGATCGAGGGACCGCCGATGGCCGAGGTCTGGACATCCGACAGGCCCATACAGCTCCACACAGACTCTGGCTGTTCAATCGCTATGAACGGCACCTTTCTTATCGGTTCAATGAGTCTTGATGAGAACGCGGACCGGTCCATGGACGCCGCAGCCTACAAGGCCTACAAAACCATGCTCCATCGGCTCCATAGTCTGGGATACCACTATTTGTGGAGAATCTGGAATTACTTCTCCCGCATCAACGACGATCAGGATGGGCTCGAACGGTATCAACGGTTCTGCCTGGGGCGCCATCACGCGTTGACCGAGGTGCTGGATGATTTTCCCTCTTCCCTGCCGGCGGCGACAGCCGTCGGAACGAAATCCGGCCCGCTGCAAATCATGTTTCTCGCCGGGACGCAGCCTGCGACACATCTCAGCAATCCGCGCCAACTGAACGCCTACGACTACCCTCAGGACTATGGGCCTCGCAGCCCATCATTCGCCCGGGCCACGCTCACTCGGTTGGAGGAGGAATGCCGGCTCTATCTCTCCGGCACTGCGAGCGTCGTCGGACACGCAAGCCGCCATGCCGGGCTGCCGCGCGCGCAAACGGAAGAAACGATTCGGAACATCCAGGCCGTCTTCGAGCAGGCACAGCATGCCGCAGGCTTCAACCTCATCGGCACACAACGCCAGGCGCTCTACAAAGTCTATGTGCGCGACTCCGCCTCGCATGCTGAAATTCAGAACACCATCATGCATTCGCCCCTCTCGCGCGAACATGTCCTGTTCCTCCAGAGCGATCTCTGCCGAAAAGAATTATTGGTTGAAATCGAGGGACTGATCATCTCTGGTTGATCATGCTCACACAATCCCTCTGTGTTTAGACACAACATGAAGGAGCCGCCGGTAATGCTCCCTGCTAGAGTACAGGGCTCGAAACCACGCCTGCTCAACGGAACGGGACAGAACCAAGCATCTACGGCACGGTTTTATTTAACGGTCGACTGCGACTGGGTTCCCGGCTCGCAGGCAGGACTCGAGCGCCTGCTGCACCTGTGCGACCAATACCAGATCAAGGGAACGATCTTCTTCGCTGGACGATTCGCAGAAAGCTATCCTGATTTGGTCCGTGAATGCCACCGCCGTGGACACCAGTTAGGGACTCACGGGTGGGCCCATGGAGGACTTGAGCACGACGAAGACTTTCGCGTGGCCAGCTACGAGCAACAACGGGAATGGATCAGCAGGGCGACCGATGCCGTCGAACAGGCCTCAGGGATACGACCCGTTATTTTCAGAGCCCCGAATCTCCGTATCGGAGAAGCGACCTTGCGGGCCCTCGAGGATGAAGGCTATCGCTACGACTCATCGGTTCCAGCCAGACGCTTCGACATGGGATTCGGGCGCGTGCACTATACGGAATATTTCTGGGCTCCACTGGAACCCTACAACCCCTCCTGGCAAGGGCTGCATCAGCCTGGCAAGAGCAGCATTCTTGAGATCCCCCCCTCGGCCTGCCTCTTTCCCATCAACCTCGCCACGCTGCGGGTACTGGGTTTACCGGCCTTACAGCGCATGATCGACTGGATCGGTCGTCGCTCGCGACATCTCGTGTTCTACTGCCACCCGTCCGAATTCATTCATGCCAAAGATCAGATTTTCCCTCGGACGATGTCCAGGTGGAATCGATGGGGCATGCGACCGGCGAACCTCGCTCTGGTGGAATCCCTAATCGACTCAGTTTTTGATTTGGGGTATGCTCCGGTTCCGATGTGGGAGAGTTCACCCCGATACATTCCTATACGACAACCGGTCATACCGGAGATAGCCGACTATCATTCCGATCAGGCTTAAGACAAGGAGGTGTGTTGATGAATAGCTTACGCCCAGTTGCATTGGTCCTCTGCGTTCTCTTCGTCGCCGTGATGGGCTGCCGAGGCGGCGCACAGATCTTTCAGGTCAAGGACGCGCCTGTTCAAACTGCGACAGGCAAACAGCCAAGTTTAGAAGATGTCCAGAAAGCCATCATCACCGCAGGCGTAGGGCTAAACTGGCAAATGGCAGTGGCCAAACCCGGTGAAATCATCGGGACCTTGAACGTCCGGAGCCACCAGGCTGTCGTCTTGATTCCATACACAACAACGAACTACAGCATCATTTACAAAAATAGCACCAATCTGAAATACAATGCCGAGAAACAGACCATTCATGAAAACTACTCAGGCTGGATCCAACGGTTGGACGGGGCCATTCGCGCACGGTTAACCGCAGCAGGGATGTAGCTTTAGCGCTCTTCCCTGCCGCGCGATTCGGCAGGGAAGAGAGTGCGGGCCGATCCCCTGCTCATTCAGACATCCATCGATTATTTGTGTATGTGCCCCGGCACTTCTTGGCGGTGATAGTGGTGGGCTGGGCTCGCAGATTCCGTCCGCTTGAAACAGATCCGATATAACCCTCTGAGATAGAGTCCTCGACTCATAAGCTTCCACGCCACCATCCTTACGATCCCGGCGATATCCGCCAACGGACGGAAATGACTCGGAGTCGGCCCTGATCGCGATGTGACACTGACAATGACGTGTTTGAGTTCAAACCCTTGCCTGGCTGCTTCGATCAGAATCTCGCTCTCATAGACGAAACTCGCACGTAGGCCATGGGGAATCGTCACTGTTCGTAAGAGCTGAGCAGGATACAGCCTGAATCCGGATTGGCTATCCTCGATCGGCATTCCGGCCGCCCATCCGATCCAGAAGTCGGCGATCCGGTTAGCGGCGTAGCGCCAGAACGACGTCTGTCGTTGGTCTCGGCGTCGGACGCCGATGATGAATGCAGCGGCATATTGGGTTGTTTGCTCCAGAAATGAAGGGATCTCTTCCGGCGCATGCTGACCATCCGCATCCAGTGTCATAACGCCGACTGCACCATGAGCCAAGGCATGATCGAATCCGCGCATGAGGCTGCCGGCCTTGCCACGGTTCTCATCGTTGCGTAAGACCGTCACATCCAGGCCTGCCAATGTCTGTACCGTCCCATCGATGGACCCATCGTCCACGACGATCACGTTTGAACAGTGTCGGCGCGCGCGCGTAGCCACCTCACGGACAGTCGTAGCCTCGTTATAGGACGGGATGACGACCCAATACGATCCCGTCGCTCGTTCCTCGTGAAGCATATCTCGCAACATGCTGCTCATCATCAGGCACTCTTGAGGCACATCTCTGGATAACGATGCAGGGTGGTCAAAAAGGTCGCTGTTCTCACCCACCCAACCCCGGTGCGCCAAGACGCGCCCTTCCACAGGCGCAGCCGCAGCGAGCGAAGGGCCGAGGCGTAGCCTCTGAGGTACGTTGAGGGTCTGAGCGATGCGAGAACGCAGCTGACGGCCTTTTTCACCATCCTGCTACGCCATGCCTCCATTCACCCCGATGACCTGTCCCGTAATATATCCGGCCTGCTCTGACAGCAAAAACGAGACCAGCGCCGCCACTTCTTCCGGAGTGCCGGCACGTTTCATCGGCACCATCGCTTCAACCTGCTCCGGCTTGAACGCGTTCCTGGTGGAGGGTGATTCGATCAAGCCGGGTGCCACCACATTGACCGTGATGCCCCGTGACGCCAATTCGATCGCCAGCGACTTGCTCGCCCCATGCAGGCCGGCCTTGGCCGCGGCATAGTTCGTCTGGCCACGGTTGCCGATCACGCCGGCTAACGATGAGAGTGAAACGATCCGCCCCCAGCGTGTACTGATCATCGGCAGCAACAGCGGTTGCGTGACGTTGAAAAACCCGTTGAGCGAAAGATCAATGACCCTGCCCCACTGCTCGCCGGTCATTCCGGCCATCGGCGCATCCTCATGCAAACCGGCGTTGTTGACCACGATTTGAATCGGCCCATCCTTTAACAGTATGTCGAGCGTCCGGCGTGTCGCACCCGCATCCGTGATGTCGAAGGACACGCTCGCCGCAGTCCCGCCATGAGCCTTGATCTTCTCGGCCATCCGTTGAGCCGACTCGACATGCCGGTACGCATGCAGGATCACGGCATGTCCGTCGGCAGCCAGCCGTTCGGCAATCGCGGAGCCGATGACACCGCTCCCACCCGTAACCAGCGCGCGTCTCTGCGTCATACCGGCGCCCGTTTCAAAAAAATCGAGGCCCGCCCGCTTATCACTTCACGGCCTCCGGATGAAATAGCAAATCGATACAGAAAACTGTCGTCTCCCATGAACAGGCGCGTCGCCTCGATCGTCAGTTCATCTGGACAGTCATCGAGCCGGTCGATTCCGAACACCACATCACGTACACCTCCGACATAGCCGATCGACCCGTCCGACGACATCCCTCCATTGAGCAACCCCACATGGACTCCCATCGCTTGAGCGGCATATTCGATCCCCGCGACAGCATCCAGGCATGCGCCTCGGCGAAGCGGATTTCCCGGATCGTGATGGGTCTTTGTATGGCAGCGAATCGACGACTCGTCCCACGATGCCGCCCGGTCGAGCAGCCGCATGGACCCCGCATGGGGAAGAAAGGCGGCCAGGTCGTCTTTGGTCAAATGCGGCATGGCTCAAGATCCACAATTAGCTGCTGGCTGTCCGACAAGCTGAACCCGACGGTTCGCCCGCCGCCGGCAGCGGCAGCGCTCAGTAGAAGCAGCGAGCGGGCAGCGGGATTGTCTTGCCGAACCCGTTCTAATTCGGGATCTTCGAGACCGGCTGTTTCGCCTGTATGCGCTGTTTCGAGATGCACCCGCATGACGGGAGAGGAGCCGTCCGAGGGAGGTGTCAGCACGAGCGCCACGGCAAATCCCTCTGTAATGGAACGAGCCTGGCTGAGCGGCTCCGGCACGACCAGATCGTAGGCCACCAGCAACACCGGCCGTTGCTCCACACACACCACTGTCGCCGCTTCCAGCAAACCGGCTGCAAACGAATCGTCGTAGCAGGACAGCGCCGTCGAGGACTGTTGCCCGGCCGTCGCAATGCCCCAATAGCCAGCGGCTGTGTTATGTACCGATTGATGAAACAGCGTCGGGGAAATCATCCGATCCGGCAAACAGAGGGCGCGACAGAGTTTGTCGAACACGCCCATTTCACCACCCGAGGAGGCAAACACGGTCGGCACCTCGCGAGGGTCCAAGCCCGATCGGTCGATAGCTTCATGCGCAACCTGCATGGCCCACCGGACACAGTCGCTACTCCGCCGCCGTTCATTCGGAGGCAGCAGTTCTGCTTCCGGATCGGGCACGGCTCCCGGTCGATAGGGGCGAATCCCGGCGAGCACTTCTCGACCGACATCCCAACCGACAAGGCCTGAAGCCAAGAGACCGATGCCGCCGATCGAGACCTTCATGGCAATTTCCCTAAGACCAAGCTGCAGTTATTTCCGCCGAACCCGAAGATGTTACTCACCGCGAAAGAAATCGAGCCGATCTGGTTCTCGCGAAGAATCCTGCTTTTCAAGGAGGGGTCTATACGCCGGCAATTGAGCGTCCCGGGCATCAGCCCCTGGGCAAGACAGAGGGCGGAAATGACCGCTTCCGTGATACCGGCAGCGCCCAACGTATGCCCGGTCCAGCCTTTGGTTGAGCTGCATGCAGGCCGAGCCCCGAAAATACTATAGACAGCCTTGTCCTCGACTGAGTCATTCGCCCTCGTCGCTGTCCCGTGCAGATTGATATATTCAATGTCCTCAGCACGAAGCGAGGCCCGAGCCAAGGAGTCTCGAATTGCGCGGACCGCCCCCACCCCTTCGGGGTGCGGATGCGACATATGATAGCCGTCCGTGCTCTCACCATAGCCGAGAAGGGCGACGGTTCCTCGTCCGCCCACCCGTTCGCCGAACTCCAGTAATGCATAGCCGGCCGCCTCACCCAGCGACAATCCATCCCGATCTTCGTCGCAGGGCCTACACGGATCCGCCGACAACAGTTGCAGCGCAGAAAATCCATACAACGTCGTAAGACAGAGGCTATCCACTCCACCAACCACGGCGGCATCGCACAGGCCGGCTTGCATCAACCGGGCGGCGGTCGCAAAGACTTTCGCGCTCGAAGAACAGGCGGTCGAAATCACCATGGCCGGCCCCTGCAATCCGAGACAGGTCCTCACGAAATGCCCCAGAGAAAACATGTTATGCGTATATCGATACCGCGGCGTGTACCAGTCCGGAAGCCGATCGGTGGAAGGATCGCGCTCGCGGTAGGCATGTTCGGTCTCCAGAATCCCGGACGTGCTCGTGCCCATCACGACCGCGATCCGATGGGCGCCGTAGCGCTGTTTCGCCTCCGCCGCCGCCACCATGAAACCGTTCTGCTGAAGACCGAGCCAGGCCAGCCGGTTGTTGCGGCAGTCGAAGGGCCGTAGTTCGTCACCGAGTGAAAAATCCTCAAGACCGGCCACGCGCCCGATGGACGTTTTCAACGTCACATCTTCGAAATCGCACGGCTTCAAGCCTGACCGGCGTTCACGGAGCGCCTCCAGAACAGGCCCGACTCCTCGGCCGTTCGCCGTCACGAGGGTATAGGCGGACAACGTCAGGGGAGTCATTGGTTTTGGATCAGGCATCAGTCGCCTCCCGCTGCGCCATCAACCCTGAAAAGAGCAGACAACACAACGATCCGCAGGCTGCGGTCAATCCAATTGCATGGAGCACGGGGATCTTCGAGAAGGCCAACAGACCGAACACGAGAATCGTTGTCGTGCTACAGACCAGTAGACCAAAAACGGTCTTAGCTCGCTCGCTTTCAGTCCCCTCCCGTCGATTGAAGAAAAGAGAATAATCGAGCCCCAACCCGATCACAAGCAGAAAGGTTGCCACATGAAACAGCGAGATCGACTCGCCCGATCCTTTTAAAACAGCAACCACAACGATCAATGCGCAGCCGATCGGAGCAAGTACCGGTCCGAGCCGAGTGATCGATCCCAATCCGACTGCTAGCGAAACCGTAATGGCAATTGTCCCCCACCCCACTAATTGCATCATCCGATTGCGATAGGCCCGCATCAGCCGGTTCGACTCTTCCTTCAGGTCAACATAACTCACCGAGGTGTCTCCCCAGCTTGCCGCTGCCGTCGCAAGCTGGGTCCGATCAAGAACTCCACGGAGCGGAACAATCGCCAGCCATTCATCCTGATGGGAGAACAGCAACGACTCCAATTTCATTCCCAGCGTCGTCCCCCTGAATGTATCCCGATCGATAAACGGCAGACTCCGTGCCTCAGCAACCGCCGTCACGAATGGAGCGAACAACCCGGGCATAAACGGCAGCCCCTTCTGCGCGACAGCGAGATTTCTTTCAAGAACCTCCCGCTCAGGCAAAACCTTCAGCCGATCCTGCTGCATATGATGGCTCGGCAGATAGCGCGAGACAATGTCGTAGCCGGACAACACACGACCTTCTCGCAGCTGCTCCAGCCTCGGCATCATGGCTTCAGCCTTCATCAAGAGAGCCTCGACGCTCGTCCCCTCGACGACCAATAGATCCCGCACATCCGGCGCACCCAGTTCCTGTCGCAGATGCTGATCCAGCTCTTTCTTGTCCGCCGACAGGGGACTCAGGCTTTCCAGATCTTCCTGCCAGAGCGGTGTATCAGACCATATCAACACGATTGTCGCAAGAATGACCGCCACCGGCACCACAATCTTCGCTTTCGGCAGGCCACCCACCAAGCGCCCCAGATCCGGGCTGATGTCACGAGGGACGAACCCGGCAGGGATACAGACAGGGAGCACCCAACGAGTCACCACCGCCGCCGTTCCCAGCCCGGCCACCGCAAAGAGCCCCAGTTGCGCCAAGGCAGGAAATCCGGCAAGCAGCAACGATGAAAATCCGATGGCCGTCGTCACAATCCCCAGCCGCATCGTCGGCCAGATCGCACGCATCGTCGTCTGGGCAGACTCCTTCCTGGTCAGATGGCTGAACAAATGGATAGGGTAATCGTCCACGACGCCCAACAACGTGATGCCGAACCCCAACGTGATGCCATGAACGAATCCGAACCAACTATTCACTGCAACCAGGCCGGCCAGGATTCCGCTGGTCAGCGGAATCAGACTCAAGACCATCAGGGTCACCGATCGATAGGTGACGCAGAGAAAGACAACGACCAGCAGGGATGCCGTGACCGAAAGCCACCAAATCTCCTGTTCGATCGTTTGCTGGATTTCCACCGCAAATACCCCGGGCCCGCTCAGAAGCAATCGCGCCGACGACGAGTCCTCGCGTAACCGTTGAAAGACCGCCTGAATATGCTGCTGAATTGCTGCCTGCGGCTCGGCATCGAACCCGGCGGCCTTGGTTTGCACCACGAGCAGGGCCCGCTGGAGATCCGCCGACATCCAAACCTCTCGATGCTTCGTGGGCGCCTCCCACTCGGACCAGGACTGGAGAATCCCCAGGAACTCTCCGGTGGGATCGGATGGAATATATTCTTTGATGAGGAGACCGAATGGAGACCGTAGATCGTCCAGCCGTTTTTCAAGGGCCCCGCGCAGGGAGTCCACCGAAAATGTATCCACCTGTAGCGTGGAACTCAGAAAATATCGCAAGCGAAACAAGAGTTCCTGCTCATCGGAAGGGAGCCCCTGCGCCCCATTCCCCACAAAATCAATCTGCGCATCTCCTTGCAGCCTCTTGCTCAGGTCCCGGCTGAGCCTGGCTAATTCATCCGGTTCTGCACCCTCAATCGCCACAAGAATCAACCGGCCGGCCAGGCCAGACCGCACTTGAGTGAGCAACAACCGTTGGGTATTGGTAGTCCCTTCCGGAAGGAGATCGCTTAGATCGCTATGGATCGATAATTCCGTTGCCGCGAGCCACAGCGCGCCGACGAAGCAGATGCTCCAGATAAAAACCGGCCACCGAGAGGCTCTCACTTGGCCGCCCCTCGGCGAAGCGTCATCACCGACCGGTCACCGTCCGCTGCATGGATGACGATGGAGCTGATCCTCCCCTCGGAGCCTGCAAATACGAGGTCTTCAACCATCGCTCGCCCTGCCGGATCACGAGGGCGCAACACCAACGTCCACTTGAGCCTGGTTCCCTCTATGACCGTGTCATATGACTGCATGAGCCGGCCTGCGTCTCCGGTAAAACCTGCCCGAAACGCCTCAACGAACCCGCGCAAGCCCGGATAGTCTCCCAGAGAAATACTTTTTTTCAGACGCTTTCGTTCGCTCTCGAAAGTCACGAGGTCTCCCTCGACGACATAGCGTTCGTGGTAGGGTTCCAGCACTTCTTTTTCCAGTCGAGACGGAGGCGTGAAGCGCAATATGCCGCGCACAATGAGCGGCGCACTCAGCAACGACGAATGCGTCGCCTCTTCGAAGGGCACCTCAGGTTCCCGCTCTTCCTTCAGCGACGCCACAACCTGCTCGACCGTCCAGGCGCCGGTCACGTCATCGCCGCGAGAGGAGGCGTTCTCTGGAGCGGCTACAGTTCCCACCAGCAGCAGACCGCCAAACAAAAGGAACGGGCTAATTTGAGCGATCCCACACATCATAGAAGTTGAACCAATTGTCCGGCGCAAGGCGGCACACTTCCTCGAGACGGCCGGCATACCGTTGCACATCGCGAGTCAGATCTGCACCCTGCCGATCATGAGACAGGAGCGCTTCATCATCGAAAGATTCGAGACGCACTTCATAGCAGTTTCCTCCCCGGTAGAGCCCAAAAAACAGCACCACCGGCGCCTGAACCACATGAGCCATGCGGATCGGCCCGGTCGGGAATCTGGCCTCACTACCGAAAAATGAACATGCGACAGTCTGATCCTGCGGCGTCACACGATCACCCATCGCACCGACGATCCCGCCACGTTCGAGACATTCCTTCACTTGTAGTAACGCGTGAATCCCACCCGTCTGAATCACCGTGTCGGCCATCATGGGATTCAATGTCTGGGTCAGCCCGCGAATCAACGGAGCATTCTGCTCATCCATGAGGATTCGGATATCGAGCTGTCGCCCGAGGAGACCCATCGCCCGGACCGCCTCGAAACTTCCGAGATGCGCGCCTAATAGCACACAGCCCCGTCCCTTAGCCAGCTCCCGATCCAGCACATCCAGGCCATGGAACCGGATGTCGAAAAGGTCGAACTGTCCGCGGAGAAAATAGACTCGGTCGAGAATCGTGGAGGCGAATGCGTGATAATGGTGGAACAGTTCGCCCCATCCGGCAGGCCGGCCAAGTACCCGCTCACGGAATCGCGCAATGGCCCGGCGGGCAGACCCCGATCCCAGCAAGTAATACACACAAATCGGATAGAGCAGCGCGCGTGCGGCCGGACGGCCGAGGAATTGCGCTACCCAGGCCATGATCCGAATACCGGCGCGGCTGCCGCGCTCCGATTGTCGCCGCCATGCGAGACTCACGCCCCTTCCATCTTCGCCGCCGCCCCGGATGCCAGCTCAATCACGCCGGACGCAATGAGCCTGGTCCCGACCCGGCAAGAAAACGAGGCCAGCGCAACCTCATCCTGATCCACACAAATGGTGACGGCCTCACCGGGCTTCAACGGAGAAGAGAATTTCACCATGGGCAAGCCTACGACCGACAACGCCGCCAACCTTCGACGCAGCGTCTCGATCACTTCGCCGAGCAACACCACGCCCGGCACGATCGGGTGTCCAGGGAAATGTCCCGCAAGCGACGGATGGTCGTGGCCGATCGACACCGTTCGTTCATGCGCCATCGCCTTCCCTCTCCAACCATTGCCGGGCCAACTCGCTCACGGATTCTCGTGGAAGCTTGCCGGTTGCATTCCGTGGCAGACTCGGCACGCACACCAACGGACGGGGCATGAATACCGGGTCGACATACGCGCGCAGCGTGCGCTGAATCTCTTCGCTGGTTTTGCCGGGAGCCACGACAAATGCCATGAGCCTCGTGACGAGGCTGGCCCCCTCCTCCGGCAAGAAAAAGACTCCATCTTGCACGCCATCGATTTTCAGCAAGAGCTGGTTCAAGTCGCCGAGGGATATCCGATGGCCGGCGACATTCACCTGATCCGCTTCGCGGCCATGCACAACGAATGTTCCATCCGTATCGACTGTGATACGATCCGGTACAGGCACGGGCGTCGGAAGATACCATGCCTGCACCAGACATGAGGATGCGTCCTGCGCCACATGCACCCCTTCCAACGGCTGCCACCGGTCGCCGTCGATTGTGCGCCGTTCGGCGATGCTACCGGCTTCGGCAAACCCGAAAATTTCATGGACTTCGGCTTGAAAATGCTCCTCAGCCTGCTGTGCCAAATTGCGGGGCAACGGGGCTGTCGCAGAAAGGATGAGTCCGCCCGGCGGTATGCTTATACTTTCTGACACGCAGGCGCGAAGATGCAGAGGCGTCGTCACGAGCATCCATCGGCTGGCCGCATCGGCCAGCATACTCCTGATATCGGCAGGAAACAGCGGCCGCCCGGCATGCATCGCCAAACCATGCATGATCGGCAGCATCACAGACGCTTCCAGCCCGAACATATGCTGATGCGGAACGGTCGCCACCACCGAGAGACGATCCCCTGCCTTGATCCCGAGTCTCGCTCCGGTCGCCTGGGCCACAGCCGTCAAGGCTCCCCACGTCTTCTTATTAGGCATCGGTCGGCCGGTACTCCCGGAAGTGAATGCGACAGCCACAACTCGATCGGTCGGAATCCGTGGAATATCCATCGGCCACAGAGCCTGGTCCCCCCTCAGCTGGATCGAGACGGAATCGATTCCCTCGATGGCATCGCCTCGATCCGTCAGCGCATAGCTTCCGGAAAATTCTCCGGCGATCCGAAGCAGCGTCTGAGACGCCCGGCTTTGTGGAAGCAACGTCATCTGCCGCCGCATGATGGCGGCAGCAAATCCCACGAGAAAGTCATAGCGGTTGGTCGCAAGATTCAGCACCGTAGACCGATCGGGCAACGACTCCGCCAGGGAAGCCGCGTCGGCCAAAAACCGGCGGACGGTGCGCGGCCCTTCCTGATCCCAGGCCAGCACATCGTCGACATCGTAGTGGCCGATCAAGGGGATCTCACGCATGGCCCTATCGACCGTCACTTCGTGCGGTTCTTCTCAATGGCTTCCGCCAACGCCCGCAGGGATGAAAAGATCGTTTTGATCTGCGGATCACTCGACTTGAGTTGATAACCGTAGGTTTGTGAAATGGCCAGCGAGAGCTCCAACGCATCAATCGAGTCGAGCCCCAACCCTTCGCCGAACAACGCGGCCTCCGGTTCAATGGCAGCCGGATCGATCTTCAGCTTGAGCGTCTGCACAATGAGCTTGGCAAGATCTCGTTCAAGCAACGATGCGCCGGACTGTTCCATCTCTATACCGAGTCCTTCACCGCCCGATAGTCTCGCAAGAGCCCGCTGAACCATTCCTTCACCGTACAGGTTCCAAAACCAGACCCCTTCAATGCATCAACGATCGTTTCGGGGGAAACGCACTGTTCCGTCGTTTCCCACCAATAGGCCATCAGTTTCTTCATGTCCTGATTGCCGGTCCCGGTGGCGAACGCGGCCCCTAACAGGGTCTTGATGTAAAACCGCGATAGGAGCAGTACGAATGCCGATCGGGGCCGTGAGATCTCCAGTAACATGACAATCCCTCCCGGCTTGAGCACACGCCGATACTCGGCAAACGCGCCCCGAAGATCTGGCACATGCCGAAGCGCATAACCCATGCTGAGAAAATCGAAATGTCCGTTTGGAAACGGCAACCGCTCGCCGACACCGCGCACCAAATTCCGGCACGGGCCCTTCTGCGCTTCGCGCAGCATGCCGATACTGGGATCGAGTCCGACGACCGAGCCGGACGGACCGGCCAGACTCAGCGCGCATTGCGTCACCAGCCCCGGTCCACATGCGACGTCGAGCACCCGCATGCCTGGCGTCAATCCCGCCGACTCAAGCGCTTTTTTTCGATACCATAAGCCTGACCCGAACCCGGTGGCCTTGTCGATATTGCGATACT